>JBECLA010000117.1:0-5568 GCA_040235565.1 Thiohalomonadales bacterium
TGTAGGTCCGGCTCAAATCATCAACCTTGATCATGGAAGGATCATTTAACCCCCCTGCCCCGCCCGTGGCAATGATCGGTAATTTATTACGACGGCAATAATAAATCATGGCCGCCTTGAACTTGATACTGTCTATGGCATCAATGACATAATCATAACCACGATCCAGTAATGTCGGCATATTTTCCATGTTGATGAAATCATCAATCGGATGAACCCGGCATTCGGGGTTGATAGACTGGATACGTTTTGTCATGGCGACAATTTTTTTTACCCCCATGCTTTCGGAAAGCGCATGAATTTGTCGATTGGTATTGCTGGCGGCGATTTCATCATAATCAATCATTGTCAGTTCTCCGATGCCAGACCTGGCCAATGCTTCTACTGCCCAGGAACCCACTCCGCCCACACCCACCACGCAAACATGTAATTGCGGCAACAGCGCAAAGGCCTGTTTTCCGTACAGACGTTCCAAACCGGCAAACCGTTCCTGGTATTCGCTCATTTTTTTGCTCTATACACTGAAGACTCAACTGACTGGTTCAATGCCCAGGACCGCATGGGCGTTGGCTGTCGTTTGTTGGGCCAGTGCATTGGTATCCATCTGGCGCACCTCCGCCAACGCTGTCAGGACATGGACAAGATATTCCGGACTGTTACGCTCTCCCCGGTGCTGGGCGACCACCATATCGGGTGCATCCGTTTCCAACACAAGGGCTTCCAGGGGCAGTGTCTGTGCCAATTGACGTATTTTGCTGGAACGTTCGTAGGTCAAGGTGCCGCCAAATCCCAGCTTGAATCCAAGGTCGAGATACTGTTGGGCTTGTTGCAGACTGCCGTTAAAGGCGTGCGCGATGCCTCCTGTAACACGTATGCGTCGTAAAGTGGCCAGTACCTGATCATGTGCCTTGCGCACATGCAGTAATACCGGCAGGCCGGTATCGCGCGCGATCGCTAACTGGGCTTCAAAAATTTTCTGCTGCTGTTGCCGATCCAGATCAGCAAGGTAAAAGTCCAGTCCGATTTCCCCAACCGCAATCGGGTTTTCTGTCTGCAGTTTTTCTTCCAGCGCGTGGAGATCTGCGGGCTGATGCGATTCGATATAGACCGGATGCAATCCCAGGGCAGGATATAAGCCGACCTCCTGACGACATAACTGCAACAACTTGCTCCAGCCTGCCGCATGAATTGCCGGCACCACAATCCGGGTCACCCCCTGATTGCGGCAACGCTCAAGGATAGTGCCACGATCCGCATCAAATTCCTCGACATCAAGGTGACAATGGGTATCAATTAAATCCATGCCATCAAGTATAAAACACAACCCAGACCGGGGGTGAACTGCCGCGTGATATACTTTATAAAATATTTTGTGTTACCCCTTACCGCCATGTCCCGCTTTCGTCCACCCCAACCAAAAGCCTCTCCCTACATCAGCCGGGAAGGATTCACCGCGCTGCAGCAGGAACAAAAAAACCTGTGGCGCCGCCGGACAGAAGTCACCCGGGCATTGAGCGCCGCCGCCGCCGAAGGCGACCGGTCGGAGAACGCCGAATATATTTATCGTAAAAAGGAATTACGTGGCATCGACCGGCGTATTCGCTATTTACAAAAACGCCTGCCGGAATTGAAAGTCGTTGACACAGTACCGGATAATCCCCGGCAGGTATTTTTTGGCGCATGGGTGACACTGGAAGATAAAACAGGTGAGGAACGCACTTACCGAATTGTGGGACCGGATGAATTTGATTCTCATAAACACTATATCAGCATGGATTCACCCATGGCGCGGGCCTTGCTGAAAAAGGCCATTGATGACGAAGTGATCGTCGAGACGCCCAATGGCGCTGTACATTACTGGATTATTGCTGTGCGGTATTCCTGAAAAACAAACCGACTGAGCCCCAATTCCTGCCAGAAAGCCGAGTCCGGGTTAAATCATTCC
Organism: Thiohalomonadales bacterium; assembly: GCA_040235565.1. Lineage (GTDB taxonomy): Bacteria > Pseudomonadota > Gammaproteobacteria > UBA6429 > Thiohalophilaceae > JAHEIJ01. Next base: position 1,946 of record JBECLA010000117.1, read on the forward strand.
CAGAGAAAAAGTCACCAGGTACGTCACACTGATCAACACCAGACCGCCACCCCAGACGGTTAACCACATTACTCGTCCTCGCAACCCGAGGCCAAACAGCACAACGCCTATCAGCAATCCCAACACGACCGCAAACACCAGCGCCTCCCCGCTCACAGGCGGTCCGACTTGCTGGCTGGTTTCCCCGATACGATAGCGCATAATTCTGTTTTATTTTCTAACCTGAATAGCGAAGTCGTAAATTCAGGATAATCTGATTATTGTTGCTGTGTATTTTGTGAACGGCAGATGACAGTGTTATTCATCCGCGATGACTGTACAAACTACCTGACGTTGCTTGCGAGGACCATCAAATTCGCAAAAGAAAATATTCTGCCAGGTCGACAAACCAAGCTGTCCTTCAATAAGCGGAATGGTTTCTGAGGGACCAACCAACCCGGATTTCAGGTGCGCGTCACCATTACCGTCCTGGGCATCATGCAGCCAGACACCCTGCGGAATCAACTGGCGTAACAGATTTACCACATCAGCCTGGACACTTTCATCCCAGTTTTCCTGAATCATGATGGCCCCGGTGGCGCCCTGGGCATAGACATTGACCAGACCATTCGTCACGCCACTACGCTCAACCACTGCTTTCACCTGGTTGGTAATGTCGATCAATATTTCACGTTGAGTCGTTTCCAGAGTAATCGTCTCACGCATCGTTTTCAATCCTGCTGTTTTCTGTAACCATATAACCAGCGATTCCGGCCCGTGCCGACATTGCGTACGGTATGAGAAACTCCGGCAGGTATCAGTATCTCCTCACCTATTTCCGCCCGTATTACGCGTGCGGAAAATTCCAGTTCGATCTCGCCATCCAGCAACATTACCAGTTCATCTGTGCTATGCACAAAGTTGGCCCACACCTGTCCCGCAGGATCACTCCAGATATCACAGGAAAAGCCGCGGTCTGCCCATTGCTGACATACCTGCTCGAGATTGATCTGCATTAACTCCGGTTCAATTTCATTCATCAGCGCAACAAATTTAAATCAACTTGTATGATCACATCACTCAGCATTTGCATCTCCCAGAGGGAAGATTATTCTTTATATATTAATATATCTCGCTTTAGTTGGGCATTCAGCATGGACAAGGCAGGCATACTTTTTGATATGGATGGCGTCCTGTATGAGGGTGATAACCCTGTCACAGGAGCGCCTGAGGTAATCCGGTTCGTCCAGCAGCATAATATCCCGTTTCTTTTTCTGACCAATACGACATCTCGCTCTCGCACTATTCTGGTAGAAAAGCTGGCCGGTTTTGATATCCACGTATCCGAATCAAAAATTCTGACACCGCCCATCGCCGCCTGCCACTGGTTACAGGAAAACAACAAAGGACCGGTAGCATTATTTGTTCCACCAGCGACCCGAAGCGAGTTTAACAAACTCAATATCATTGACTGGCAGACGGCCGAAACGGTGGGAGCAATTGTGCTTGGTGATCTGGGAGAGGCGTGGAACTTCGACACACTCAATCGCGCCTTTCGCCTGTTAATGCACCAGCCTCATCCTTTTCTGGTAGCCCTGGGACTCACGCGTTACTGGCAAGCCACAGACGGGTTACGACTTGATACCGGCCCCTTCGTCAAGGCGCTGGAATACGCCAGCGGTCAGGAAGCCGTCGTTCTCGGTAAACCTGCCAGACTCTTCTTCACTGCAGCACTCCAGTTACTTGGGCGACCCGCCAGGCAAGTGGTTATGATTGGTGATGACATTCGTAGTGATATCGATGCGGCACAACAATGTGGCATCGACGGTTTACTGGTCCGTACCGGCAAATTTCGTTCCCAGGATGTTGAGCTGGGTATTACACCACATGCCGTACTGGACTCCGTCGCTGATCTACCAACCTGGTGGCAGGCACAGTAACCCTCCTCGTTCCTCTGGTCCGCTTCAGGCAAGCCACCTTACCAGACCAACCACAATTACTCCGATTGTGAGACAAATCACACAGGCAATCACCAGCTTGATGGCTTGTGGCAAATTGCGAATTTTTTCTAGCACTGCGCTGACTCCGGGAGGGAACTGCCGAGGATTCTTTATTCACTCGCAACGGCGGCAACCAGGGCGAGATCGCCAAACTTGACAGTATCGATATCAAATTTTTTAGCTGCCGCGGCCATCCGGGTCAAGGCCGCCGCCATACTCATTGGAGGCGTGGTATCGCCTTTTTTGGCACGGTGGAAGCGAACCGGATTAATCCGGGCGACCACATAACTGCGCAGGTAAGGTGATTTGAAACCCCGCTTTTGCAAGCCAGCAATGATTCGTTTCACCTGGCTCTCAATTTCCAGCAACCGCGCCGCATAATTGTTTCGTTCCCTTAAACTGACGCGCAGGGTACGTTCGCTGAATCGATCCACTTTTTTCAGGAAAGGACTATAGGCACCGCCTGCGAACCGTTTGTTCTCCAGGTATATGAGGCCCAGGGTCAACAGTTCCGGAGCTTCAAACTCATTCGCGTAATCAAGCTCCTTGGCCCGGGGCTTGCTCTCGGCCAGCGCCTGCGCCATTCTAATAACTTCCAGGCTACGATCCTTGAGGTTATGGGCTTTTTCGGTATTCAGCGCCAGAATCCGAAACGCAAGTTCCTCATCCGGCGAAACCAGCGCCGTAATCTGATGCAACCCCAGCATCTTTGCCGCTGCCAGGCGATGTCGTCCGTTGGGTGTCCACAGGCGACCATCCGCACCCCGCACCACAATCAGAGGATCAAGAAATGAACCACTCTCTTCAATCTTTTGTGCCAGACGTTTGGTATGCGTCGGCGAAAGATCGCGCTGGAACGGCGTAGGTTGAACCGCCTTTAAGGGCAAGGCGGCCAGTAACACCGCCCTGCCGGACAATGGTTCACGATACCCGCCAATGGCGGCGCCGCCCACGCTCTCAACTTCCGCGACCAGTGGGCCCAGTCCCGCAGCATCTAGCGGCAACACCATTTCGGCGGCGGTCAAGCCACGCTTATCCTTGCGGGGTTGAAGTTTGCCGGTTTTTTTCTTGCGCGTAATTTTCCTGGCGGCTCGCCTCGTCGCAACCTTTTTTTTGGCTTTCTTCTTGGTCTTTTTCTTGGCTGCCATCAATCTCTTATCCGAATTTTCAATATTCTATTTATATACTGCTTACAGGGATATTGCACCCGGTCTCATCACATGCCCGGGTATGCTATGCTCCGCTTCAATTAATAAGGTACCTTGGAATGATGACCGAGCGAATCGACGAGTTCTATGTTATCCGTGTCAGACGTAAGGTTTCTACTAGCCGAAAGTCGCTAACGCCCGAACGTGAAGTTTTTATCGGCAACAGCGATGCGTTTGGTGCCATCAGTAAGGCCAGGGCATTTCACAGCATTGAGGCTGCCGAGGCGTATCTGGCAAAACGTAATGATACAGATCGCTATGCATTCCAGATCCAGTACTGCAGCCTGTTCAAACCACCCCGGGAAGATGACCCCATCAGGACAATCACCGATCAATTGATGCAGATTCCCTATCCCTATCGACGCACTGCCTATAACTGGTACCGCGGTCGGGATGTAGAAGCCTTGTTGAAGCGCGAATCAGCTGAAGTTTACCA
>JBECLA010000050.1:0-56721 GCA_040235565.1 Thiohalomonadales bacterium
GCTTTAGTATGCGCGCTATCGGTCAGAATATGAACCTGTGAACCGGTGTATGACACGGCCGGGTAACCTCGCTTGTTGAGCGCCATGCTCAACAAGGCAATTGTCACCTGTTCACCGGTCGATACCAGCACATCATACTCACGGGGATCGGGTTGTTGCGTAATCTGGTGTGCCAGTTCAATGAGCCGATTGGTTTCGCCACTCATGGCGGAAACCACTACCACGACGTCATGCCCGGCTTTTCGTGCGGCAATCAGTTTTTCCGCGACATTCTCGATTTTTTCGATGGTGCCGACAGAAGTGCCGCCATATTTCTGAACGATCAACGCCATGTTGGGTTAGATATGCAAAAGGCGCTCATTAAACACTACTTTATGTGCCATGAAAAGAATAAGTAACCGTGAGAGGACTAAGTGTAAGTTTGCAATCACGCACCGAGTTTTTGGCGGACCCAGTCAGGTACACTCGCCAGTGCGGCCGGAAGCGCCTGGGGTTGATTGCCGCCGGCCTGGGCCATGTCGGGACGACCACCACCCTTGCCGCCCACCTGCTGGGCCACCTGATTGACCAGCTCCCCCGCCTTGATCGCCTGGGTCTGATCCTTGCTGACACCCGCCACCAGACTCACTTTGTCGCCCTTGACGGTAGCCAGGACAATCGCGGCGGAACCAAGTTTGTTTTTCAACTGATCAAGGGTATCACGGAGCCCTTTCGGATCGGCCGCTTCCAATTGGGCGGCCAGGACCTTGACGCCCTGGATGTCGACCGCCTGGTTCACCAGATCATCGCCCTGGGAACTGGCCAGTTTGCCTTTAAGTTGTTCCACTTCCTTTTCCAGGTTTCGGCTCCGTTCCAGTAATTGCGTCACCCGTTCCTGTACCGCCCCGCGGTCCGTTTTCAGCTGGGCCGCGACATGCTGCAACTGATTTTCGCCGCGCCGGATCCACTGCAGGGCTTGCTGGCCGGTCACGGCTTCAATTCGTCGCACCCCGGCAGCAATCCCGGTTTCACTGACGATCTTGAACAGGCCGATATCGCCGGTGCGGGCCACATGGGTGCCCCCACATAACTCGATGGAGAAATCGCCCATACTCAGCACCCGCACGTTATCGCCGTATTTTTCCCCAAACAGGGCCATGGCGCCGCTGTTGATGGCATCCTGATGCGACATGATGCGGGTTTCCACGGCCAGGTTATTGCGAATCTGGGCATTCACCAGCGATTCAATTTCGGCAAGCTGCTCGGCGCGAATAGGTTCAAAATGGGAGAAGTCAAACCGCAGGCGATCGGCTTCGACCAGGGAACCCTTTTGGGTCACATGTTCGCCCAGTACACGCCGCAAGGCCGCGTGTAACAGGTGGGTGGCGGAATGATTGAGCATGATGTCCTGCCGTCGTTCCGCATCGACGATGGCTTCAACACTGTCGCCCACTTTCAGGACACCGTCCGTCACCTCGCCCAGATGCACAAACACCTGGCCGCCCTGTTTCTGGGTGTCCTGCACGCGGAAACGTCCCTGTTCGCCAACCAGGCTGCCGGTATCACCGATCTGGCCGCCTGACTCGGCATAGAACGGGGTACGATCCAGGACCAGCATCCCGGCCTGACCCGTTGCCAGTTGCGCGACCGGCTGGCCTTCGACATACAAATCGGTAATCAGCGCCGGTTCCATCAAGTGCTGGTAACCGGTAAATTCGGTTTCGCCTTCCAGACTCAGGCCTTCGCCGTAATCGACGGCAAAGGAACTCGCCGCCCGGGCGCGTTCTCGCTGGGCATTCATCTCCTGCTCAAATCCGCTCAGGTCAAGCGCGAGACCGCGCTCACGGGCGATATCCCCGGTCAGATCCGCCGGAAAGCCGTAAGTATCATAGAGCTTGAAGATGGTAGCGCCCGGAATCACCTTGTCTTTCAACTCTGCGATGGCCTGTTCCAGAATGTGCATGCCCTGATCGAGCGTTTCGGCAAAGCGTTCTTCCTCCTGCCGTAACACGCGCTCCACCATGCCCTGGGCGCCCGCTAATTCGGGAAAAGCGTCCCCCATATCAGCCACCAGGGGGGCCACCAGTTTGTAGAAAAACGGCTCGCGCCTGCCCAGCTTGTGACCGTGACGGATCGCGCGACGAATGATGCGCCGCAGTACATAGCCACGGCCTTCATTGGACGGCAGCACGCCGTCCACGATCAAAAAGGCGCAGGAACGGATGTGATCGGCAATGACCTTGAGGGAGTTGTTGTGCATATCGTCACAGCCGGTCACCGCCGCCGCCGCCTTGATCAGGTTCACAAACAGGTCGATCTCGTAGTTGCTGTGCACACCCTGCATCACAGCCGCCAGTCGTTCCAGCCCCATTCCGGTATCGACGGAAGGCTTGGGTAACGGATTCAGGTTGCCCTGTTTGTCCCGGTCGTATTGCATGAACACCAGGTTCCAGATTTCGATATAGCGATCACCATCTTCCTCTGGCGTACCAGGCGGGCCACCTGCGATACCGGGCCCGTGATCATAAAAAATTTCCGTACAGGGACCGCAAGGTCCGGTATCCCCCATGGACCAGAAATTATCACTTTCGTATTTTTTGCCACCGGGCTTATCGCCGATACGCGAGAAGCGTTCAGGATCCACCTTGATCTCGTTCAACCAGATGTCGGCGGCTTCATCATCATCCTGATAGACGGTGACCCAGAGTTTTTCCGCCGGAATCATCAGAGTCCGGGTCAAAAACTCCCAGGCATAGTCAATCGCCTCATGTTTGAAGTAATCGCCAAAACTGAAGTTACCCAGCATCTCAAAGAACGTATGATGGCGCGCGGTATAACCGACGTTTTCCAGATCATTGTGCTTGCCGCCCGCCCGGACACACCGTTGCGAACTGGCTGCCCGCTGGTAATTGCGCTTGTCCTTGCCCAGAAAGACTTCCTTGAACTGCACCATGCCAGCATTGGTAAACAACAAGGTGGGATCATTGGCAGGGACCAGAGTACTGGAAGGCACGATCTCATGGCCGTGTTCCTGGAAATAGTTCAGGAAGGCCTCTCGGAGTTCGGCACTGGACATCTTCTGACGCATACTAGTTATACTATTTAATAAAGCACGTAACCTGTTTACTTACTCATCGTCCCGCATCACCCGCCGGGTTTGTTCGGGGCTAAAGCCGCGATATTGCAGAAAGCGCGCCTGGCGCACCTTTTCCTTGTAGTCGAGCGGCAAGGCGGTACCAAACTTTTTGCGCCGCACTGCCTCGGCCCGTTCCAGCCAGGCGGGATCCCGTTCATCCAACCAATTCGCAATCACTTCATCGGCCACCCCACGCTGGCGTAACTCGGCGCGAATCTTTACCGGCCCTGATCCCCGTTCCACACGCGCGTGAATGAACGATTCAGTGAACCGTTCATCACTCAACAGACCTTCCCGGGAGAGGGTTTGCAGGGCCGGTGTGATCGCGTCGCCCTCAAACCCCCGGGCCAGAAGCTTGTCGCGCAACTCCTGCGTGCTGTGCTCACGCCGGGCCAGCAGATTCATCGCGGTTGCCCGCACTGACTGACTCACAACGTGCTACCGGTAGTGTCAGGCTTCGGCTTCCGCCTCGACCAGTTCTTCCATCGGCACCACGGACGCCTTTGGCAACAGCCTGGCACGAATCTGCCCTTCGATGTCAGCGGCGATCTCCGGGTTTTCTTTCAGGAAGCCACGCACGTTGTCTTTACCCTGGCCGATGCGATCACCGTTGTAGCTGTACCAGGCACCGGCTTTATCAACAATGCCTTCACGCACACCCAGGTCGATGATCTCGCCCTCGCGGGAAATCCCTTCACCATAGAGCAGATCAAATTCCACCTGTTTGAAGGGCGGTGCGACCTTGTTCTTGACCACCTTGACGCGTGTCTCGTTGCCGATCACTTCATCACCTTTCTTGATGGCGCCGATGCGACGAATATCAAGCCGGACCGAAGAGTAGAATTTCAGGGCGTTGCCACCGGTCGTGGTTTCCGGGTTACCGAACATGACACCGATTTTCATGCGGATCTGGTTGATGAAGATCACCATGGTGTTGGAACGTTTGATGTTGCCGGTCAGTTTGCGCAAGGCCTGCGACATCAGGCGGGCCTGCAGCCCCACATGGGTATCCCCCATTTCACCTTCGATTTCCGCCTTGGGCGTGAGGGCGGCTACCGAGTCAACGACCACGATATCCACCGCGCCGGAGCGCACCAGCATGTCGGTGATTTCCAGCGCCTGTTCACCGGTATCCGGCTGGGAAACCAGCAGCTCATCCACATTCACACCCAGTTTTTCGGCATATACCGGATCCAGGGCATGTTCGGCATCGACAAACGCCGCCGTGCCGCCCGCCTTTTGCGCCTCGGCGATGACCTGCAAGGTCAGGGTGGTCTTACCGGATGACTCCGGTCCGTAAATCTCGACGACCCGCCCCTTCGGCAGACCGCCAACCCCGAGAGCAATATCCAGCCCCAGGGACCCGGTCGAGATGGCATCCACTTCGCGTATGGCGCTGGTGTCACCCATGCGCATAACCGAACCTTTACCAAACTGTTTTTCAATCTGACTGAGCGCTGCACTGAGCGCTTTTTTCTTGGCATCGTCCATATTGGTGTTTAACCTCGTTTTAATTTGGTCTGGTCTGCCCACCCTCCATGGGACACGACCGTCACGCTCCACTGCGGCCCATTATTTCACAAGAAGGAATCACGGCCTAGACCGAATATAAATAAGTAGGAACGGGATATTTAATGCAAGGACCAGCGTTGCAATTCCGTGTAAACCGCGCCTTCTGGCAGGGTCTCGGAACGCATCAGGGCAAACGCTTCCACCGGCCAATGCAGTGCCGACATACTGGTCTCCGCAGGGCGATGACGGGCGTTACGCAACAGGGTCAAGTGGGGCACATAGGGACGGGTTTCCGGCGGCAGGCCGCAGCCCACGCAGATCCGCTCCAGTTGTGACGCCAGGTCGGTCAGGGCGGTCGGGACATGGGAAGGCATGCTCCAGACGACCCGCGGCCGTGGCCAGTAACCAAGGGAATCGAACATCAGTTCAAAGGCCGGCAAGTGGATGTGCCCCGCCGCCGCCTGCAGGCAGGTTGCCACCTCCTCGGTGACCGGACCGATGAAGCGTAAGGTGAGGTGAATCTGTTCCGGCTTGAGGTGACGCCCCCGGCAAGCTCCTAAATCCTGCATCGCCACCTGGTGAAAGGCCTGCGCCAGTTCAGACGAAGGCGTCAGGGCAAAAAACAGTCGCCGGCGTTCAGACGGTGGCAAAGTCATCCAGTAATTCCTGCAGGGCTGTCGCCACCGCCTGACGTCGCACCGCATCACGGTCGCCGGTAAAGACATGATGGCTCGACCACACGCGAGGTGCCTCGGCGGTGCGCTTCTGCGCCCAGGCAAAGCAGACCAGTCCGACCGGTTTCTCCTTCGTGCCCCCACCCGGGCCGGCGATACCCGAAATCGCCAGGCTGAAATCGGCCTGACTGTGGTGCAGGCCACCCCGCGCCATGGCCTGGACTGTCTGTTCGCTGACCGCACCATGCTTCTCCAGTACCACCGCCGGCACCCCCAGCATGTCCTGCTTGGCCTGGTTGGTGTAGGTCACAAAGCCGCGATCGAACCAGGATGAACTGCCCGGGATATCGGTGAGGATTTTTGCGACCCACCCGCCAGTACAGGATTCGGCGGTCACCAGCATCTGATGGTGCCGATGCAGCACATCACCCAGGCGGATTGCCAGCGCATCAAGCGCGGCATCGTCCGGGATCTCCACCTTCATCGTGTCTGTCATCTGGTTGTGCCTGCAGTCAGTCCGGTACGGATAGGGTGATATGCTTGAAAAACAGCTGGCAAAGCAACATCAGGCATGCGATGACTGCGCCGACACGCGTTTGAAAGACTGGTCTCGGACCCGGGATTCACAGCACTAACGTGTTGCGCTATTCGTCCAGCATTTCCTGGATGACGGCACCGATTTCAAAGCCATCACCACGACGGGGTTTGGCGACTCGCACGACCCTGACCCTGGCATGCAAGGCAGAAGCCGTTTCGTCCGGCTGAATCCTGACCTCAAGATGAGACTCCACCGGGACTTCGCGTTGCGCGATAAACATCATGCCACGGCCACTCAGGTTTCTGACCTTGCCGACTTCGTTGCCGCCATTATTTTCCGGCCGAAACAGAATAGGGCAGTCGACGTCGACCCGGACGGCATCACGTTTCTCATCATATTCACGTGGCATTGCGTTCCTCCTGCACCGCCCTGTGTTGTTTTTTTCTGGACAGCACCGACTACTTTAGGGGAATCAATACTATAGATGCAAGTCAGGCTCCGCCGATGCGAGCCTGAGACAAATCCGATACACTCGCAAGCCATGCCAACACCGACTTCGAAACAGAAGCATACCCCGATGATGCAGCAGTATCTGCGCATCAAGGCCGACTATCCGGACACCTTGCTGTTTTATCGCATGGGGGATTTCTATGAATTGTTTTATGACGATGCCCGGGAAGCCGCCAGGCTGCTGGATATCACCCTGACAGCGCGTGGCCAGTCCGCCGGCGAACCGATCCCGATGGCCGGGGTGCCCTATCATGCCGTGGACGCCTATCTGGCCAAACTGGTGAAACAGGGCCGACCTGTTGCCATTTGTGAGCAGATTGGGGATCCCGCCAGGGCCAAGGGCCCGGTGGAACGGGAAGTGGTTCGTATCGTCACACCCGGGACGGTCACCGATGAAGCCCTGCTCGAAGAGCGGCGTGAAAACCTGCTGGCTGCGGTGCATGAAGGCCCCGAAGGGTTTGGGATTGCCTTGCTGGATATGGGCAGTGGCCGATTTACCCTGCTGGAAGTGGCCACGCCGGCCGCCTTGTGGAATGAACTGGATCGCGTCAAACCCGCCGAACTCCTCCTCAGCGATGCCGTTGATCCCGCCTCGCTTCAGGTTCCAGCCACCTGCCTCACCCAGCGTCCGGCCTGGCAATTTGACCCCGGTTATGCCACCCGGCTGTTATGTGAACAATTCCAGACGGACAATCTGGCCGGCTATGGTTGTGAAACCATGCCTCATGCCGTCACCGCGGCCGGTGTGTTGTTAAATTATGTCCGTGAAACCCAGCGCACCGTTTTGCCCCACCTGCAGGGGTTGCGGGTCGAACTCCCCCATGATTGTGTGCAGCTGGACATGGCCACACGGCGCAATCTGGAACTGGAAACCAGCCTGGCCGGTCATCCGCAACATACGCTGTTGGCCCTGCTGGATCATACCGCCACGTCCATGGCGAGCCGGTTGTTGCGACGCTGGCTACTGCGCCCTTTACGCCAGCACAACGTATTACGCCATCGCCAGCACGCCATCACCAGCCTGTTGGGCAGCGGGGAAATCGAAACCCTGCATACCCTGCTGCGCCAGGTCGGGGACATGGAACGCATTCTGTCCCGGATTGGCTTGCGGTCTGCCCGACCCAGGGATCTGACCCAGCTGCGACGTGCCCTGGAAACCTTGCCCGAGCTAGTAACACGCCTGGGCCAACTGGATTGCGCCAGTTTGCAGCAACTTCACCAACGCATCCCCCCGTTTACTGAACTGACCCTGCTGCTGCAACGGGCCATCATCGAACACCCGCCCTTGTTAATGCGCGACGGTGGCGTCATCGCGCCCGGTTACGATACCGAACTCGATGAGTTACGCAGCCTGCAGGAGAACGCCGGTGCGGTCCTGACCGAGATGGAAACGCGGGAACGGACGCAGACAGGGATCGGCACCCTGAAAGTGGGATACAACCGGGTGCACGGTTATTACATTGAGGTAAGCCGGGCGCAGTCAGACAATACCCCGGCGCATTATCAGCGCCGCCAGACCCTGAAGGCAGCGGAGCGCTACATCACCCCGGAATTGAAAGATCTGGAAGATCGGGTACTCAGTGCCAATGAACGCGCATTGGCACGGGAGAAGATTCTGTATGATGACCTGTTAGAGCAGCTTAACCTGCAACTTGGTCTCATGCAGGATTGTGCCAGCGCGCTGGCGGAGCTGGACGTGCTGAATACCCTGGCGCAACGCGCCCTGATCCTCGACTGGGTCGCACCCCGCTTTCGCAGTGTGCCGGGGCTGTCGATCGAAGGGGGACGGCATCCGGTGATCGAACAGGCCCAAACGGGTCCCTTTACCCCCAATGACATCAGCCTGACTGACCAACAGCGCATGCTGATCATTACCGGTCCCAACATGGGCGGCAAATCCACTTACATGCGCCAAACCGCGCTCATTGCGCTGCTCGCTCATATCGGCAGTTTTGTCCCGGCACGTCATGCCGAATTTGGTCCCCTGGATCGGATTTTTACCCGCATCGGCGCCTCCGATGACTTGGCATCAGGACGCTCAACCTTCATGGTCGAGATGACCGAAACCGCCAACATTCTGCATAACGCGACACAAGAAAGTCTGGTTTTAATGGACGAAATCGGCCGTGGTACCAGTACTTTTGACGGCCAGGCGCTGGCCTGGGCCTGCGCCTGGCAACTGGGGCAACAGGTACGGGCCTTTACCTTGTTTGCCACGCATTATTTCGAGTTGACCGGTTTACCGGAGGAAATTCCCGCCTGCCAGAATGTCCATCTGGACGCGATGGAACATGGCAACAGTATTGTGTTTCTGCACAACGTCAAACCCGGTCCGGCCAGTCGCAGTTACGGACTCCAGGTCGCCGCCCTTGCAGGAGTGCCCCGCGATATGATCGAATTGGCCAGGACGAAACTGGCACAACTGGAACAGGACAAGCAGAGTACCCCGGTCTCATCACGTCAGGAAGCGATGCCGGCGCTTTCCGAGGTGGAGAACCTGCTCGCTGAAATCGAACCGGATAGTCTTTCGCCGCGCGAAGCACTCGAATTGCTTTACCAACTCAAAGCCATGCCACAGGTCAAGCATTAACGCCGACAAAGGCAAACTGGCAAAGACCATTTTCAGCCCCTCGCCTTCCGTGCATTACTTCCGCCTCGGACAGAGATTCCCTGTGCTGCGTAAACACAACAGGGTATCGCGTTAGTTTTTATGCCGTAACGGATCGAGTGAACCCTTTCTCATCGTTGCCAAGTTATGGCAAACTCACACTGCCTTGTATCGAGGGAGTATTCCATGACCTACGTCGTTACCGACAACTGTATCAAATGCAAATACACCGACTGTGTGGACGTCTGCCCGGTCGACTGTTTCCACGAAGGACCCAACTTTCTGGTGATCGACCCGGACGAGTGCATTGACTGCACCCTGTGTGAACCGGAATGTCCGGCCGAAGCGATTTTTGCCGAGGATGATGTGCCTGCTGACATGGAACACTTTACCGCACTGAATGCCGAACTCACGAAGCAGTGGCCGGTGATCAGCGAAAAGAAAGACCCCTTGCCGGATGCCGAGGAATGGGACGGTGTGAAGGACAAACTTCAGTATCTCGAACGTTAACTCACAAGCCGTCACCCGGATGTCCAGCCCGGCCATCCAACTTGTTCCCTACGACCAGGATCCCCTCCACGCCCTGGCTGAGCGCCTGCTGACGGATCACCAGGCCGCCCTGCCCGACCTGTCCCGCGTCACGGTGATCCTGGCAGAACCCCAGGCCGCCCCCCTGCTGCGGGCCCGCCTGGTGCAGCTTGGCAGCGAGCAGGGCTACGCGGCCTTGCTGGGTCCCAGAATACTCACCCTGCGCGACTGGGCCCGAAGTTATCTGCCCGACGCTACCCGTATATGCGATCCCCAGGCCCAGTTGTTGATGCTGGTAGACGCACTGAACCAGCATCCGAGCCTGCTGAAATCAGCCAATCCATGGGCGCTGGCCAGCGACCTGTTGGCTTTGTTTGACGAGTTAACCCTGAATCACATTGACCTGCCGACGGACCTGGACGATTTCACCCGCCGTTTACAACAGGCCTATGGCTTGCGTGATCAGGCAATCAGCGCCCTGGGACAGGAAGCCCGTCTGGTGCATACCCTGTGGCACGCCTGGCATGAACAGCTTCAGGCTGAAGGCTTGACGGATACCCAAACCGCCTACCTGTTGGCGCTGTCGCAAAGCCTGCAACAGCTTCCCGCCGAAGCATCGCTCTACCTGGCGGGGTTTCACAGTTTTAGCCGCGCGGAATACGATTGGCTGACCAGTCTGCTCAACCGTGGCCAGCTCCGTTTATTTCTGCATGGCCAGACTGGCGTGACACCGGAGCGTTATCACCCCGATGCACCTCTGTCGCGTCTGTGGCAACAACTCGCCACCCATTTGCCCCGGGCACCCGAGGCCAGTGACTACAACGCCGTCCTCACCTGCATATTTGATGAAGCGGCTGGCGCCTTGCAAACCCGTGCCACCACTGTGCAAAGACAGTATCCCCGCAGCCCCCTCGCCTCCCGCTTGCAGGTGCTGGCCAGCCACAGCGCCGAAGATGAGGCCAATGCCATTGATATTCAGGTTCGCTACTGGATCCTGCAAGGCCATCGTCGCATCGGTATTGTCACGGAAAATCGTCGCCTGGCGCGCCGGGTTCGCGCCCTCCTGGAGCGCGCCGGCATTACCCTGCAGGATGCGGCAGGCTGGGCACTTTCCACCACCAGTGCGGCTGCCAGTCTGGAACGCTGGCTGGAATGTCTGGAAGAAGATTTTGCCCATCTACCGCTGCTGGATTTGCTGAAATCCCCGTTCATGTTTCCCGATCTCGATCCCGATCAGGTGCGCTTTGCCACGCTGCGACTCGAACAGGACATCATCCGGCATGAAAACATCGCCCGCGGCCTGCACCGCTATCGCCATCATATTCAGCACCGGCAACATCGCTTACCGGACTGGATGGCCGACAGCGCCAGTACCCTGTTACGCATCCTCGATCGCCTCGAAGTGGCCGCAGCACCACTGACTGTCATGCTGTCCCAGCGCCACCCCGCAACCACATGGCTTGAAGCACTGCTGGCCAGTCTGCAAGCAACCGGGATGAGCGAATGCCTGGCCACAGACCCGGCCGGCAGTCGCCTGTTACAGGCACTGGAACAAATGCAGCAGGCTGCCCGCCAGAGCAGCATGTTGTTGAGCTGGCTGGACTTTCGCACCTGGCTGGGACGCACCCTGGAGCAATTTCATTTTCAACCTCCCGGCAATGGCCAGGGCGTATATTTACAGGGGCTGGCACAAAGCCGGTTGCACCACTTCGATGCCTTGGTCATCGGTGGAGCCGAACGGGAACATCTGCCGGGCCAGCCCAATCCCTCAGCGTTTTTTAATGAAGCGGTCCGGCAGGAACTGGGACTACCGCCAGCAACGGCGCTGCTGGCCGAACGCTTTCATCATTTTCGCCGCTTACTGGAAAGCGCGCCGCAGGTGCTCATCACGGCAAGAGCAGAACAGGATGGGGAACCCATTGCTGCCAGTCCCTGGCTGGAATCCCTCCAGGCGTTCCACCTGCTGGCCTGGCAAGAAACACTCACGGCTGCGGAATTACAACACTTGCTGACAGACCCGGCAGCACGGGTGAAAACGGCTGCCGATGTCCCGCTGCCATTGCGGCAGACCCAGCCGGTCCCCGCGATTCCGTCCGCACTCCTGCCAACGAGCTTCTCACCCAGCAGTTATCAACAACTGTTGAACTGTCCCTACCAGTACTATGCGGCGCGCTGCCTTAAACTGTCGCCGCCGGAGGAAATACGCCTCGCCCTGTCGAAGGCCGATTACGGTGAGCGGATCCATCAGTGCCTGCAGGCCTTCCACAGCGATGTGCCGGAATTACCCGGCCCTTTCAGCGGTCAACTCACCGCCACGCACCGGGAGGACGCCATCGTCTTGATGACACGCATTGCCGAGGCCGTGTTCCACCCGGATCTGGTGGATAACTTTGAACACCATGGCTGGTTGCAACTCTGGCAACAGCAGATCCCTGCCTATATCGATTGGCAAACCGAGCGCGCATCGACCTGGAAAGTCAGCCGCACGGAACAGCATTATGACCTCTGGCTGGATGAGCAGCTCGGACTTACCGGCCAGCTGGATCGCATCGATCGCCGTGAGAACCAGCTCGCTATTCTCGATTACAAGACCGGCCAGATCCCCAAACAACAGGATGTGCTAGCGGGAGAAGCCGTGCAACTCCCCCTCTATGCCCTGCTGGCCGACAGCCAGCAGCAGCCGGTGCGGGAAGTGGCTTACCTGCAACTGGGTAGCAAAGACCCACTGGGGGTACCCTACACTCTCGCGAATGAGGAATTGCGGTCTCTCGGTGAGGCAATGGCCGCACGACTGAAGCGTATTGTCCAACAGTTACAGGCAGATACCGGTTTGCCGGCCTGGGGCGACAGTCGGACCTGCGCTCACTGTGACATGAAACTGCTGTGTCGGCGGCCGGCATGGGACAGCTAACAGCGGGCAAAAAAAAGGCGATCACACTGATCGCCATGATGCAAAGTTCCGTCCATTTCCTTATCAAATTGCGGCTTTCCAGATGGGTGCGAGCGCCGCAATGTCCCTCTGTTCGTCCCTGGCCAGGCGTTCCTGCCTGCTGCGCCCCTCCGGTGGGCAATTCCCTGTTGACAATGCCTAAGATTAGCAAGCGATACCCGGAATACAAGTATGTATTTAGAAATTGTGATCCAGCGCCCACTTCTGACCCCATATCGCCCCCGGTTGCGGCGGTTACCGTCCGGTCAAGGCAACGGGTTAGAATGATCGGAAGGCTAACCATAAATCCCTTATATGTCTGATCCGATCATCAGCCACAACCTCAGCGGCAACGCTACCGTACAGGCTTCCGCCGGCAGCGGTAAAACCTATTTACTGGTGAGCCGTATCATTCGCTTGCTGCTGGAAGGGGTCCGCCCCGATGTGATTCTGGCGATTACCTTCACACGCAAGGCAGCGGCTGAAATGCAAACGCGTCTGTTGCAACGGGTGTTTGAACTGGCCGCCTGTGCTCCTCAAACGCTGGCGGCCAGCCTGGAACAACTTGGTCTGGATCCCGCTCATCCCGGCTTGCAGGATCGCGCCCGTAATCTCTACGAAACCCTGCTGCGAATCCCGCACCCCGTACAAAGCACGACCTTTCATGCCTTCTGTCAGGACCTCTTGCGCCGCTTTCCGCTTGAAGCGGATGTACCACCCGGTTTTGAACTGGTTGACCGCACCGGGGCTTTACAGGATCAGGCCTGGGAAGCCCTGATGGTGGACGCCGCCAGCCAGCCTGAACATCCGGTCAGTCAGTCATTGAGCACACTGTTCAATCAACTGGGATTAGTCACCACACACAAGGCCCTGGACCATTTTCTATTACACCGCAGTGACTGGTGGGCCTATACCCTGGCAGAAACCGACCCGCCTGGCATGGCCGGTCAGCAACTGCAAAACCAACTGAATGTCGATGCCAGCCTGGATCCCGTGGCGGCATTTTTTGCTGATGACAGGGTGCAAAACAAATTACACGAATTTGCTGCATTGCTGGGCAAACATCCGACTGCGACCAATCTGGCTGCGCAAGACGACATCCTTCACGGGCTTGAACCGGAACGTGACCCGACATCGCGTTTTACCCTGGTGTGGAATGTTTTCTTTACCAAAAGCGGTTCACCGCGCAGTCGCAAACCGAGCAAAGCACTGCAGGACAAACTCGGCAACGAAGGTGCCGCACGGCTTATTACGCTCCATGAACAACTGTGTACCCGACTGCTGGCGGTGCAGGACAGGCTGGCCGCCCAATACACCCTGGACATCAATCACCACTGGTATCGGGCCGGACAACGCTATCTGGATCATTATCAGCGTATCAAACAGGAACAGCGCCTGCTGGACTTTACCGATCTGGAATGGAAAACCTATCTGCTGTTGAATCATGCTGATAATGCCTTATGGGTGCAGTACAAACTCGACAGTCGCATCGAGCACTTGTTGATTGATGAATTTCAGGACACCAACCCGACCCAATGGCACCTGGTCAAACCCCTGCTGGAAGAAATGGTGAATCAGCCTGGCGTACAGACACGCAGCGTATTTCTGGTCGGTGACGCCAAACAATCCATTTATCGGTTTCGTCGTGCCGAACCACGGTTATTTATCAATGCCAGTATCTGGTTAAAGCAACAGCTTGGCGCCACGTCACATCCCTTGAACAAATCCTGGCGTTCGGCACCGGCGATAATCCAGTTCGTCAACCGGCTGTTTGGTGAAGGCGAACTGCACCAACGTCTCGTAAACTTCGAAACCCACACGGTACATTATCAACACCGCTGGGGCCGGGTGACGCTCTTGCCCCTGGCACAGGAACCGGACGCAGAAATCAGTACCTCTCCGGCATTGCGCAATCCGCTAGAACTGCCACGACCGGAAGTCCGCAGTCAACGCTACCAACGGGAAGCGCGGCTCATTGCCACCACCATTCAGGATTTAATCAACCAACCCAGCCTGATAGGTGATGAAGATAATGCCCATCCACTGCGGTACGGCGAGATCATCGTGCTGTTTCGCAGTCGCACCCACATTGCGGCTTATGAGCAGGCCTTGCGCGAAGCAAACATTCCCTATCTTGGCGCCGAACGTGGTTCGTTACTGGAGAGCCTGGAAGTCAATGACATGATTAACCTCCTGCAATGGTTGAACATGCCGCATGATAATCTGGCCCTCGCCGGGGTGTTGCGCTCGCCCTTGTTTGACGCCAGCGACACCGACCTGATGCGTCTGGCGCAAACCGGTCGGGGCTCCTGGCTTGAACGACTGGAAATACTGGCGGCTGAGGGAGCCGAGACCGCCCCCCTGCAACGCGCCCGGCAGCTGCTTGGTAGCTGGCGCGCACTGGCGGGTCACATTCCGGTACATGACCTGCTGGATCGCATTTACAGTGAAGGGAATGTACTGGCCCGATTCAGCGCGGCCTTTCCACCTCATTTGCACAGCCGGGTGATCGCCAACCTTTCACGTTTGCTGGAACTGGCACTGGAGATGGATAGCGGTCGTTATCCGAGTCTGATGCGCTTCATTCATTGGATCGATGAGTTGCGACAGCAACAACACGATGCCCCGGACGAACCGGTCAACAGTGGCGAGACGGATCGCGTCAGACTCATGACCATCCACGCCGCCAAGGGGCTGGAAGCGCCCGTGGTGTTCCTCGTCGACGCCGCGCGCACCCCACCGGCCCGCAACGCCTACAGTGTGCTACAGGACTGGCCGGTGGAAGCAGCCAAACCTGACAGTCTGTTGCTCAATGTCAGCCAACCGCATGCGGATCCGCTCAGTCGACAGTTGCTGGAGCAACTGCGGCAGGATGAACAACGCGAGGAAACCAACCTGCTGTACGTGGCGCTGACCCGCAGTTGCCAGTTACTGTATGTCTCGGGCTGCCAGCCACGAAAGGGTCAGCAGCTCAGCTGGTATGGCGATATCGCAGCGGCTTACGGGCTTGATCCCCTTGCCGTTACGGCCCCACAGATTCTGGAAGAAACCGGGCAACCGCCCGGCCAGGTTCCGGTGCAGCCACCCCCCCGGCCAACTGTTAACCGGGAGGTGGATCCCCGGCTGTCGCAGCCCCTGTCACTTACCCCGGTGTATCGGGAAATAGCACCCAGTCGCCAGATTGCCACTCGGCAAGCAACCGGTGAGATCGAGGATGAGGATGGTCGTCTGCGGGGCATCATCATCCATCGGATGCTGGAAACGCTGAGCAATCATACCGGGGACGGCCCAGACGCCATTGCGGCACAACTGGGGTTACTGATCGAAGCGGACGAACTGGAAGCCTTCTGGCAGGAAGCCAGGCAGGTGTGGCAACACCCGGAGCTGCAAGCTTTATTCAATCCGGCAACCCTTAGGCAGGCGTACAATGAAGTCCCGATGTTGTATCAGCAGCAGAACAGCACCGTCCATGGGATCATCGATCGACTGGTTGTCACTGACACGGAAGTGCTGCTGATCGACTACAAAACACATCGCCATGCCAGGCCTGACAACCTGCAACAGATTGCCGAACCCTATTTTCCCCAACTCCGTTATTACTATGAAGGTGTCACGCAGCTCTGGCCGTCACTCCCGGTACGCGCCTTCCTGCTGTTCACCGCTTGTGCTGGCATGGTCGAACTCCCGATGTAGTATCATGCTCCCCTTTAACTCCAGCTGCTGAGTTCACATATCAGCCAAGGTGGAACCATCTTATCTCGCCAGCAAGTCACGATGAGGAAATCATGAGTCAGGCATTAAGTTTCGATGTTACCCAAGAGAATTTTGCCAGCCGGGTCGTGGAGGCCTCACAGCAGCAACCGGTATTGGTCGATTTCTGGGCCACCTGGTGTGGGCCCTGCCAGTCATTGATGCCAATCCTGGAACAATTGGCCCAGAGTTATCAGGGCAAATTTCTGCTCGCCAAAGTGGAGATTGATTCCCAACAGGCTTTAGCCAGCCAGTTCGGTGTCCGCAGTGTACCCACTGTCAAACTGGTCAAAAACGGGCAAATCGTGGATGAATTCACCGGCGCCCTGCCAGAAGGGCAGA
The DNA here is from genome assembly GCA_040235565.1 of Thiohalomonadales bacterium. GTDB lineage: Bacteria > Pseudomonadota > Gammaproteobacteria > UBA6429 > Thiohalophilaceae > JAHEIJ01. The sequence goes on from JBECLA010000050.1 coordinate 16,507, forward strand.
TCCGTGCCTTCCTCGATAAACATATTGCCAGCGAATCGGATCAGCGTATGCAACAGGCCTTGTTGCAATACCAGCAAGGCGAAACCGACACCGCGCTCACCGAGATGGGTCAAATCCTGCAGGCGGACCCGCAAAATGAGAACAACAAGATCATTTATGCTGACGTGCTAATCCGGGAAAACCATCTCGAGGAAGCGAAGCAATGGCTGGCAACCCTGCCGGTTGAAGCCGGCCTCAAACCGGAAGTCCGGGCGTTACAAGCCCAACTGGAGTTCAGCGAGATTGTGCAGCAGGCACCCGATCCCGGCATATTGGAAAAACAACTTGGTGCTGATCCCGGTAATACCGAGGCCCGCTATCAGCTCAGTGCCCATGCGATTCTGCAAGGGCAATTTGAACTCGCGTTTGAGCAACTACTGGAAATCGTTAAACGCGATCGCAATTATAATGATGATGCCGGTCGCAAGGCATTATTAAAACTGTTTGAACTGCTTGGCGACAACCACGAACTGGTCAACAGCTATCGTCGCAAACTGGCCCTGGCCTTGAATTAACACCCCTGCAAATAACAAGCCCCCATAATCGGGGGCTTTTCGATACCACCTATATTGACCTTCTTACTTCAAGGCAGCATGACTGTTCAACATCATTTTCAGACGATCGGCCGGCACGTAACCCGGTAACAGCTGCCCCTGTTCGGTAATGATGGCGGGTGTACCGCGAAGGCCAAGGCGCTGTCCCAGTTCATACTGTTGCGCCACCGGATTGTCGCAATCCTTTGCCTTGATCTCTTCACCAAGTTTGGCGCGGGTCAGAGCATCATTTTTATCCTTGGAACACCAGACATTGACCGCTTTCTGATACGAACCGGAACCGAGACCGGCGCGGGGATAGGCCATGTAACGGACCTTGATGCCGGCTTTGTTGTACTGATCGATTTCCTTGTGCAGTTTCCGGCAGTAACCGCAATCGATATCGGTAAACACGGTGACCGTATGCGACGGGTTCTTCGGGCTATAGACAATCATTGATTCTTCGCCCTGGGCATTGATCGCGGTAATGCGCATCTTGTCGCGTTCACGCGTGGTGACATTCTGCCCCGTGTGTAAATCGATCAGATCACCGTCGACGGCAAAGCGACCATCCGCACTGATATAAAACATTTGCGGCGGAATCATGACCTGATACAGGCCGGGTAACGGCGAAGGCTGAATGGCCTCAAGGGGCACAGTGGGAATCATCTTTTGCACCGCCGCATGGACCTGCTTGATATCGGTATCGGTATCGGCCATGGCCGGCAGATGGAGAAACAGCAGCGCAGTTGCCGCCAGTAGCAATCGGGTAACAACATTCATGGGAAACGCAAAACCTCAGTCAGAGTAACGGTAAATCATATCCAGAAAGCCGAAAGTATATCGCACTCGACTTCACAAAGTGTGACAACAGGCCACGCTTTACGTTCAGCCGCGCGGATGATGCCGGGCATGCAATTCCTTGAGGCGGGCACGGGCCACATGAGTGTAAATCTGGGTTGTGGATAAATCACTGTGGCCAAGTAACATCTGCACCACGCGTAAATCCGCACCGTGATTCAGCAGGTGTGTCGCAAACGCGTGCCGCAAGGTGTGCGGTGAGAGCGCTTTTTCTATGGCGGCATTCCGGGCATGGCGCTTTATCATGTACCAGAAAGCCTGTCGGGTCATGGCTTCCCGGCGCTGGGTTACAAACAGGGCATCACTGGCCTGCCCATTCAACAGGCCATTGCGCGCTTCCCTCAGATAGCGTTCCAGCCAGCTCACCGCCTCATCGCCCAGTGGTACCAGCCGCTCCTTGTTGCCTTTGCCGGTCACCCGGATCACGCCCTGTTGCAGATTCACCTGGGCGACGCTCAGACTGACCAGTTCCGACACCCGCAATCCGGTGGCATACAGCACTTCCAGCATGGCGCGATCCCGTAGACCCAGCACGGTGGTGGCATCCGGTGCGGCCAGCAGGGCTTCGACTTCGCTCTCGGTCAGGGTCTTGGGCAAGGGGCGGCCCAGTTTCGGGGCCTCGATCAGGGCGGTAGGATCGTCGTTAATCCGCTGCTCTCGTCGTAACCAGGCATAAAAGCGGCGCAAGGTGGAGAGCAACCGCGCAGTGCTGCGCGGACTGGCATTGACGGTTACCCGGTGTGCCAGATAAGCCTGGATCTGTTCCCGTCCGACTGTCAGGGGATCTTTGTTTTGCTGGGTTTCAAGCCAGCGCGTGTAGCCGGCAAGATCATTCCGATAGGCTGCGAGGGTGTTTTCGCTCAGCCCGCGTTCCATCCAGATGGCGTCAAGAAACTGTTCTATGAGCGGATCGCCGGGTGAACTCATGGGCCACGCGTGATGAAATTAAACCGCCACGCCTTCATGCTGTAATAACCAGCGTTTCAATTCCACACGGACACCCGTAGTTTTACCCGAAAATCCCCCCAATCCGTTGGTGGCCACCACCCGATGACATGGCACCAGCAGTGGGAGTGGATTCTGACGACAGGCATTGCCAATGGCACGCGGACTGGTGTGCAGGCGCTTGGCCAACTGGCCGTAGGTCAGGGTCTGACCCGGAGGGATGCGTTGCAATGCCCGCCACACACGTCGCTGATAGGGCGTGCCCTGCTGTTGCAGGGGGATATCAAAGCCGGCCTGGGGTGCGGAAAAATACCGCTGCAGTTGTTGCCCGAGTTGTTGACGTACCCCACGGTAGCGTGGGTCATAGCTCACCGTTCGGCCTGCGGGAATCGAACCGGGGTATAAATGTTCCGTGTTCACTGTAGTGATACAATCATCATCCAGTGTCACATTTAACACGCCGATGGGCGTCCGGTATTGTGCGGTTGTCATACTCAACCTCACGCGTTGTTTTCACATCACCCAGCTTAGCACTTCCTCGCCGAAAAGACGTCACCCTGCCGGTTGTTTATTTCTGAATCAGCCAGAGTTTTTGTAATTGTCGGGTTAACACCGCCCTTCGCCCGGGATCCTGGGTCGTGGCCAGCAATTGCTGAAACAGGTTGCGGGCATCACGCACCAGGCCGGCATGCGCCAGGGCATCGGCGGCCTGATAACGGGCCGTTTGGGCCCAGGGATCCATGGCCTGGATATCCGGCAGCATCGCCGACTTGAGATATAGGCGGGCTGCCTCGGCATAGTCCTCGGTTGCCTTGCGGGATTCCGCCATCCAGTAATACAGTTCTCGCTGGAGTTTGAGATCCTGCGTCCGTGCCATGACTTTGACAAACAAGGCGTACGCCGCCTGGTGCGCATTAACGGTTTGCAGATCAAACACGACCTGCAGTAAACGATCCAGCTGCTCCGGGCTTAGTTGCGGATAGGATGCCAGCATGGCTTCCAGGGCCTGGGCTCCCGCTTCGGGATCGCCTCCCATGACGAAAATCCTGGCCCGACGCAGTTCCCAGAAATATTTATCCGCCCCTTCCGGCGGTACCTTAATTGTCGCCATCAAGGCGGAAGCCAGGGCGATATCCGAATCGGCCAACGCCACATCCACCATCACATGCCTGGCCGTCAATGGTATGGCGTTATAGTCGGCATATTGCCGCGCCTCCAGAAACAGCGCACGTAACAGGCTGCCGCCCTGTTTCCGCTTGCTCAGGCTTGCGACAAATTTCTGCGCAGCCAGATTGCGATTGGCCGACGATTCTCCTTGCAGCATCAGCAGGGCATAGAAAGACCGCGCCCGCACCGGTTGTTTTTTACTGGCCTTGGCCGCCGCATCAAACCATTGTTTATCCTGACCGATCAGATAGTGTGCCTTGTTGCCGACATAGGTGGCAAAATCGATATAGGCATTCCACAGGGTATCGGGGGTGAAATCAAACAGGCCTTCTGGCAAAGGTGAGGTGTCTTGGGCCGCAATCACATGTTCCAGCGCATTGGTGGCTGAAGCCCGGTCGCCACTGCGCATGGCGGCCTCGGCAACCACGGCCCATAACTGCGTCCGCAAGTTTGCATCGACCCAGTCACCCCGCATCTGGCGTAGGGCCGCCTGCAACACCTTGCGTGGTTCCCGGCTGTCATTGCGCAACTGGGCAAGCAAATACAAAGCGGCGGCCCGGGGTTCCTTGATGTGTGGCGCGAGTAAATCCACCGCTTCATCGGCGCGATTTGCGCTCAACAGAATCCGCGCACGCATGAGGCGATCCCGGGCTTCCTCGTCGCCATAATCCTGATAAAACCGCACTGCCGCCAGGTGGGCATCTTCGATGGCATTTTCCACCAGATAGGTATTCATCACCATGCGGCGCCAGCTTGCCAACCACTGGGCAGCATCCGGCTGGTTAAGGGGCAAGGTCCAGATCAGTTCCTGCAACAGGGCACGAGCGGGTTTGCCCTGCCCCAGTCGGATGAAACCCTCGGCACGTTGGGTGGCCGCCCAACGCTGAAAAGCAATCGGTAACTCGGGGGGGAGGGTCTCCAGGCGTTCGACGAGTGCCTGCCAGTCGCCGCTTTGCTGATAGATACTGATCCGCTCGCGTTCCCATGCCATCCAGGCATCAGGCTTTTCATCCGCCGCGGGTTGTTGACGATCCAGGGTGTGCTGCGCCAACAGACCCGCACCGCTGTTGGCCAGGGCCCGTACCTCGGCAAAAGCCGTTTCCTCCACGGCCCGGACCGGGACAATGATCAGCATGCCCAGCAAAATAAGCAGGGTCAGCGGGGGATTTTGTTTGATTCGTGTCTGCATAAAAAAACGGGTAACACCTTCAACAGATGCTACCCGCTTTATCAAATGCCATCCAATGAGAAACAACGAGCTAACGGTATTGCCCGTCTGTTGCCCTTACCTGGCAAGTTTTTCCTTGATGCGCGCAGCCTTACCGGTGCGTTCACGCAGATAGTAGAGTTTGGCACGACGCACATTACCACGACGCTTGACCTTGATTTCGGCGATACTCGGGCTGTGAGTCTGGAAGACACGCTCAACCCCTTCGCCATGGGAAATCTTGCGAACCGTAAAAGCGGAATTGATACCCCGGTTACGCTTGGCAATCACCACGCCTTCGAAAGCCTGCAGCCGTTCGCGGTTGCCTTCCTTGACCTTGACCTGTACCACCACGGTGTCACCCGGAGCGAAGGCCGGTACGTCCTTCAATTGTTCCGCTTCCAATTCACTAATAATGTTACTCATGGTTTGCTCCCAAGCTCATGCTTGCACTAATTATCACTTACTCCACCTCATGCTCGCGAATAAATTCCGCCAGCAGGGCTTGTTGTTCCGAATTCAGATCCATGCCTTCCAGCAGGTCCGGCCGGCGTAACCAGGTGCGCCCCAGCGCCTGCTTGAAGCGCCAACGGGCAATGGCCTGATGATCACCGCTTAACAACACCTCCGGGACCACCATGCCGTCAATCTCTTCCGGCCGGGTGAACTGGGGGTGATCCAGCAGTCCTGCCACAAACGAGTCCTGCACTGCCGATGCTTCGTGCCCCAGGGCCTCTGGCAACAAACGGGTGATCCCGTCAACCATCACCATGGCGGCCAGTTCACCGCCACTGAGGACATAGTCACCAATGGACCACTCCTCATCGATTTCCGCGGCAATGAGACGCTCATCCACCCCTTCATACCGGCCGCAGACCAGTACCAGCCCGGGCAATTTCGCCAGTTCTGCCAGACCGTGCTGATCCAGCGTGCGACCCTGGGGTGAGAGATATATCACCCGGCTCTTGCCGCCCACGGCCGCCTTCGCCTCGTGGATCGCGTCGCGTAACGGCTGCACCATCATCACCATACCGGGACCGCCGCCATAGGGCCGGTCATCGACCGTCTGATGCCGGTCCGGTGCGTGATCGCGCGGATTCCAGGTTGCCAGCTGCAAAATACCCCGGTCCACTGCACGGCCGGTAATACCGTATTCGCTCAGTCCCTGTACCATCTCGGGAAACAGGGTGACGACATCAATCCGCATTCTGAATCTGTCTCCCGCCTCTCCCTAGAATTCAGGGTCCCAATCCACGGTCATGACACCGTGTTCCAGGTCAATTTCATGAATGACCTGGTGCCGGATAAACGGAATCAGACGTTCCCGTCCTGATTCACCGGCTTCCCTGACGACCAGCACATCATTGGCACCGGTTTCCATCAGACTGATGACCTGTCCCAGCTCCACACCCTGGATCGTGGTGACCTTGAGGCCGCGCAGATCACTCCAGTAATACTCTTCCTCGCCGGCGGTCGGGAGTTGCTCACGCCGCACGGCGATGTCACTACCCATCAATGCCGCCGCCGCATCCCGATCCGGACAGTGGGCCAGTTGGACCACGATACCTTTGCCGTGTGGCCGCCCGGCAAGCACTTCGTAGGCCTGCCACTCACCCTGCTGTCGCAGGTACCAGGGTGAATAGTTGAGAATATTGTCACGCGGTTCCGTGTCCGAGTGGACCTTGATCCAGCCTTTCACGCCGAACAACCCGGAAACCCGCCCCAGCAGAACCATGCGGGAGTCGTCTCTTGCCGTCATGCCCTGCCGCTCTACGCCGGTTCCCTTTGAACCAGCGGTTTCAACATCAGGCCGCCGCGTTTTCCTTCAGCAGCTTGCCAACGCGTTCCGAAGCCTTGGCACCCTGACCCAACCAGTGGTCGACTCGACCGGTGTCAATGTTCAAACGGACTTCATTGCCTTGCGCTACCGGATTGAAGAAACCCACGCGCTCGATATAGCGACCGTCGCGTCGGTTACGGCTGTCAGTGACCACGATGTGGTAGAAAGGGCGTTTTTTGGCGCCACCTCGGGCTAAACGAATGGTTACCATCGCGTTTACAAATCCTCGTCAAAACCAATAAATTTAGGCCGTCACAGCACCCGGCCGGACAGCCTCACTAAAGAGGGCGCATTGTACTGAAAATGGCGGAAAAGTGAAGGGCTTAGGCATAATTTCCTCCACTTTTGGGGATCTTTTTACATCATACCGGGAGGCAGTTGACCTTTCATATTGCGCAACATCTTGCCCATGCCGCCCTTGCCCATTTTTTTCATCATTTTCTGCATCTGGGTAAACTGCTTGAGCAGGCGATTCACATCCTGTACCTGGGTGCCTGAGCCGGCGGCAATGCGGCGTTTGCGGGAACCCTTGATGAGGTCGGGAGAACGGCGCTCTTTGGGCGTCATGGAGTTGATGATCGCTTCCATGCGCGCCAGTTGCCGGTCGTCCACCTGATTCATGGCACCCTGTGGCAGATTCGGCATACCGGGCAACTTGTCAATCAAACTGGTCAAGCCACCCATTTTTTTAAGTTGCTGAAATTGCTCACGAAAATCTTCCAGGTCAAAGCCTTTGCCTTTCTTGATCTTGCTGGCGAGTTTCTGGGCCTTGTCATGGTCGATGCTGCGTTGTGCCTCTTCCACCAGACTGACCACATCCCCCATACCGAGGATACGGGAGGCCACCCGATCGGGATGAAACGGTTCCAGCGCGGTGGTTTTCTCGCCGACCCCCATGAACTTGATGGGCTTGCCGGTGATCTGCCGAATTGACAGGGCCGCGCCACCGCGGGCATCCCCGTCGGTTTTGGTCAGGATCACCCCGGTCAGCGGCAAGGCATCATTGAAGACCTTGGCGGTGTTCGCCGCGTCCTGACCGGTCATGCTGTCCACCACGAACAGGGTTTCGACCGGCTGGACGGCGGTATGCAACTGCTGGATTTCCGCCATCATGGCCGCATCGATATGCAGCCGACCGGCGGTATCGACGATCAACACATCCAGATGCCGGACCCTGGCTTCCTGCAGTGCGTCCCGGGCAATCCGGACCGGATCCTGGTCGGCGCTGCTGGGAAAAAACTCCGCACCGACTTCCGCCGCGACGGTTTTCAGTTGCTCAATGGCCGCCGGACGATACACGTCGGCACTGACCACCATGACGGTTTTTTTCTGATTCTGCTGCAGCCAACGGGCCAGTTTCCCGGTGGTCGTGGTTTTACCGGAACCCTGTAATCCCGCCATGAGGATCACGATGGGCGGGGCGGCCTTCAGATCCAGGCTGTCATTGGCCTCCCCCATGAGATGCACCAGCTCATCATTCACAATCTTGATGAAGGCCTGGCCCGGGGTGAGGCTCTTCATCACTTCCTCACCGACCGCTCGCTCCCGAACATGCTCGGTAAACGCTTTCACCACCGGCAGAGCAACATCGGCTTCCAGCAGCGCCATCCGCACCTCACGCAGGGTGTCCTTGATATTCTCTTCACTCAGGCGACCGACACCGCGCAAATTGCGCACCGTCTTGCCAAGCCGTTCACTCAGGCCGTCGAACATGGTTCCTCACAACAGACAGGTAATTTGAAAGACGTCCGCCAGGGGACGAAGCGGCATTATAACGTGAACTTGATACCGGTGCTGAGCCGGTGAACCTTGTGGCTGGTGATCGCTTCCTGGCATTCCTGAAAAATCTGCTCCTCATCACCAGGCTTGTTATGGCTGATATAGACTTCCGGCTGATGCCGTAATTTGACGATGTCCTCGGCCAGCAGTTGGGGACAGTAGTGGCCGGCACGCCGACACAGGTCAATCGCGTGGTTGGGGAACGCGGCCTCTACAATCAGCACATCCAGTTGATCATATTTATTCAATGTCTGCCAGAAAGTATCGTTGGTGCTGGTATCGCCACTGAAAGCAAACACTTTGTTGGCAGTTTCCACTCGATAACCCACGGCCGGCACGACGTGATTAACGGGGATCATTTCAATGCGCAAATCCGCGACCTCGACAATTTGCCCGGGTTCCATCACCTGGTAGCGCATGACGGGATTGGCGTGATTCGGCAAAATCGCAAAATCCGGCCAGATGATGTTATTGAAGATATGGTTACGCAATGCCTGCAGCGTTGCGTCCTGACCATGAATGACAATCGGTTCCTCAATATGATCGAAAATACTGTCCAGCAAAAACGGAATACTGGCGATATGATCCAGATGGGAATGGGTCAGAAAGATATGACGGATCTGCTGCATTTCGTCCAGACTCAAATCTCCCACGCCAGTACCGGCATCAATCAGTACCTTATGATTGAATCTTAGCGTGGTTGTCCTGAGGTCTGCACCAACACCACCACTGCAACCTAATACCGTCAGTTCCATGTTCGACTCTGTTTGCGCTTCATGTCCGTCCGGTTAACTGACAGACAACACGTTCAATATTCACTGCTGTCCCGAAGTTCCATTGGTCCTGACTTTACCTCTCCAGCGGGGTATCGGGCACTGATGGACACATTCGGGCTACAAGATCATGCCATTTGTCAGTAAAACAAAATGTTATAGTGGTCACAAGTCATAATCTCATCAAGTCGCACGACCTGACCAGGTTTTGCTAGCCAACCGTATAATCAGGCGTGTTTCACCTGCCCCTTTCTCTCAGCCATACGGTTATGTCATTATTCCGCTAGAATCCCAATGACCACGTATCTTTCATGATCATCGCCGGCAGTCTTTCCATTATTTTGTATCTGAGCAGCGGACTCCTGTTGCTCCTGAAACTCAATAGTTACCCACGGGTCGCCGCTCTGTCACGCTTCCAGCTCCTGTTACCCGCATTGCTTGCCGTCCTGCTCCATGGCTGGTTGGTGTACCAGGGGCTCCTCACCCCCCAGGGGCTGGATGTGGGATTCTTTTCCGTCTTGTCATTGGTCGGCTGCCTGGTGGCGTTATTGCTGCTCGCCGCAACCATCAGCCAACCCATTGAAAGTCTGGGTATTTTTGTCTTTCCGGTGGTCGCCCTCATGTTGTTGCTGCGGCTGTTCTACCACGAGGGCTATTACCTGGCCCAACATCTGGGTGCCGGGCTTGAATTTCATATTCTGACATCCATCCTGGCTTATAGCCTGCTTAGCATCGCTGCCGTGCAAGCCATTCTGTTATACATTCAGGACAGTCATCTCCACAATAAACATCCGGGTGGCTTTATCCGTGCCCTGCCACCCCTGGAAACCATGGAAACCCTGCTGTTCCAGATGATCGGGCTCGGTTTTATCATTTTAAGCGTCTCCTTACTGAGCGGTCTGTTCTATCTCGAAAATATCCTTGCCCAGCACCTGGTGCACAAGACCGTCCTGTCGGTCGTCGCGTGGATCATTTTTGGTGTGCTGTTGTTTGGTCGCTGGCGGTTTGGCTGGCGTGGTCGCACCGCCATCCGGTTTACCATCAGTGGCTTCATCATGCTGATGTTGGCCTATTTTGGCAGTAAATTTGTCATCGAATTGATTTTGCAACGCTGATTACCCCCATTCCGGCGGCTAAACTTGACAGCCCGGGCTCTGATCCGTCGTAATATTATCTCGTGAATAACATGAGGTAACCCCTCTCTTGGACGAGATTCCCCTTAGTGTGCTCATCGGTACACTGATTTTTCTTATCATTCTTTCCGGATTTTTCTCAGGTTCCGAAACCGGCCTGATGAGTCTTAACCGTTATCGCTTGCGACACCTGGCGGATCAAAACCACAAAGGCGCGCAACGCGCACAGCGTCTGCTTGAACAACCGGAAAAACTGATCGGCCTGATTCTGCTGGGCAACAATTTTGTCAATATTCTGGCTTCGGCGATTGCGACTGTCATTGGTCTGCGCGTCATGGGAGAAACCGGCATCGCGGTGGCAACGGGTGTCCTGACATTTGTGATTCTGATTTTTGCGGAGGTCACCCCGAAAACGGTCGCGGCCCTGCATCCGGAGCGTTTTGCCTTGCCTTCCTCGCTGATACTGTCCCCGCTGTTGAAGCTGCTTTATCCACTGGTGTGGGTCATTAACCAATTCACTACCGGCATTTTTCGAATCCTGGGTATCCGGGCGGAAGACAGTGCGGGCATGACACTCAGCTCGGAAGAACTCCGCGTGGTGGTGAATGAAGCCGGTGCCGTGATCCCGCACCGTCACCAAACCATGTTATTGAGTATTCTGGATCTGGAAAAAGCCACCATCGAAGACATTATGATCCCGCGTAACGAGATCGTCGGGATTGATATCAACGATGACTGGGACGAGATACTCAAGCAACTCACGGAAAGCCAGCATACCCGATTACCGGTGTATGAAGATGACATCGATCATGTCATCGGCATGGTCCATCTGCGGCGCGCGATCAAACTGTTTCAGCAGCCTGAAGCGAGCAAGGAAGATTTTCGCAAGCTGATCCGGGAAGCCTACTTTGTTCCGGAAGGCGTACCGCTTAACCGACAATTAATCAACTTCCAGAAGGAACGCCGACGTATCGGTCTGGTGGTCAATGAGTATGGTGAAATTCTCGGACTCATTACCCTCGAAGACATCCTGGAAGAAATCGTGGGGGAATTTACCACGGATCCGGCCGCCACCAGCAAGGACATTCACCGCCAGGATGACGGAACCTACCTGGTTGATGGCGGCACCAGCGTGCGCGAACTGAACAAGATGCTCGAATGGGATCTCCCCACGGAAGGCCCCAAAACGCTCAACGGTTTGATTATCGAATACCTGGAACATATCCCGGATCCCGGCACCAGTATGCTGCTTGGCGGCTACCCGATTGAAATTGTGCAGACCAGTCACAATGCAGTGAAAACCGTCTTCATCAACCCGGCTCTCAAACACTCATCACCCTCCGATCAGACCGCCTCCTGATCCTCCTGTACCCCGACAATGCGGTGTTGAGTTACCAGGTGAGAACTACACACAGTTGTACAGGCGCATTAATAACGGTCTATAATCGCCGAATAAATATAGAGTTTTTGGAGTCTGTCATCTTGTCCAAGCTGACCTTGTCATTCAAAGGCACCGTGCTGAGGGTCTACCCGGTACTCAAGGGCAATATGCTCATTGGTAACGATCCAAAATGCCCGATCCACATTGACAGCCTGGCCTTGCAACCCCAGCATGCACGCCTCGATACCCACGGCGACACCTCGGTGCTGGTTAACCTGGATGATGAGACGGGAACTTTCGTCAACAACCAGCGGATCGAAAAACAAATGCTCAAGGATGGTGATATGATCCGCATCGGTAAACATATGTTGACCTACCAGTATGAGTCCGTACCGGAAACGACTGCCACCAGTGGCACTGAGCCCGATACCCTGGAACTGGACCTCGCAGCCAGTTCCCCCGCTACCACCGGCGGCGAGGGTGAAATTCCGACCGAGGAAAAAATTGAGCAAGAAGGCAAACGGCTCGCCTGGTTACAAATCATGAATGGGCAGAATCTGGGCAAAACCATCAGCCTCAACCGTTCCATGACGAATCTGGGTAAACCCGGTGTTGCCACGGCCGTCATCACTCGCCGCAATGAAGGCTACTTCCTGTCACACCTGGAAGGTGAAAAATCACCCCTGGTCGATGACAACCCCATCGGCACCCATAGTTACAAACTCGTTGATGGTGATACCATCCAGATCGGCAATATCAAAATGCAGTTCTTTCTCGATTGACCTGCTATGTCAAATTTCATCGAAAAACGCCGTTTTACCCGTATCCCCTTTGAAGCGGAAACCCGGGTTATGGATCCGGCAACGGGGACATCCGGTTCTGTCCAGCTCCTGGACATCAGCCTCAAGGGCGCATTGACCACCTTACCGCCAGCGATGCAGTTAAAGATTGGCGATAACTATCAACTGGAGTTGCTGCTTGCCGCCGGCGATACCGAATTTACCTTGAACATGGAAGCCAGCCTGGTCCATGCCGGCGAGGAATATATCGGCTTTCAATATTTGCATATGGACCTCGACACAGCCACTCACCTGCATCGCCTGATTGAGTTAAACCTGGGTGATGAAAAACTAATGGAAAGAGAACTGGCCGAATTGGCCGCGTACAACGACTAACGCTTTCCCGGTTACACGTCGATTGCCAGGGCTTCATCCAGACGGCTCACCGGAATCACTTCGAGCCCCTCAAGCCGTTGCCGTGGCGCGTTCGCCTTGGGAATGATCGCACGTTTAAAGCCATGCTTGGCGGCCTCCATCAACCGTTCCTGACCATTGGGCACCGGTCGGATTTCCCCCGCCAGCCCCACTTCGCCAAACACGACCATATCCTGCGGCATGGTCCGGCTTCGCAAACTGGACATCAGCGCCATCACGACCGCCAGATCCGCCCCGGTTTCAGTCACCCGCACACCACCGACCACATTGGCAAACACGTCCTGATCATAGGTAACAATCCCACCATGGCGATGTAATACCGCTAACAACATGGCGAGTCGATTATTTTCCAGGCCAGTGGTAACACGACGCGGGTTACTCAGATGACTTTCATCCACCAGTGCCTGGACCTCCACCAGCAAGGGTCGACTGCCTTCCAGTGTCACCATCACGACACTCCCCGGTACCGCATCCTCATGGCGGGATAGAAAGATGGCTGAAGGGTTGCTGACTTCCCGCAATCCTTTATCGGTCATCGCAAACACACCCAGCTCATTCACCGCTCCGTAACGGTTCTTGAAGGCACGTATCAGTCGATACCGACTGCCGCTGTCGCCTTCGAAATACAACACGGTGTCCACCATGTGTTCCAGTACCCGGGGACCTGCCAGGGTCCCTTCCTTGGTGACATGGCCGACCAGAAACACCGCTGTCCGGGTTTGCTTGGCATAGCGTACCAGCTGGGCAGCCGTTTCCCGAACCTGCGCCACCGCGCCCGGTGCAGACTGAAGCTGCTCCGTGAAGACAGTCTGGATTGAATCCACCACCATGACCCGCGGTTGCTCCTGTTGGGCGGTAGCGAGGATTTTTTCCACCTGCGTTTCGGCCAGTAAGGACATCTCGCTTGAGCCAACCCCGAGGCGATGGGCACGCAGACTCACCTGCTGTAATGACTCCTCACCGGTGATGTACAGCACCTTTTGTTGCTGGCCCAGTGACACCAGCGTCTGTAATAACAATGTCGATTTGCCGATGCCAGGATCGCCACCGAGTAATACCACTGAGCCCGGCACCAGGCCACCGCCAAGCACCCGATCGAACTCGGCAATACCAGTGGCATGACGTTTCACATCATCGGGCACGACTTCAGTCAGTAATTGCACCGCACTCTGTGCGGTCTCACCCGCGAAACCCGCAAAGCGGGAATGGCGACTGCTTACTACCGCCGTGATTTCGGTCAAGGAGTTCCAGGCACCACAATCAACGCATTGACCAGTCCACTTTGGTGCCGTTGCCCCACACTCAGTACAGGAATAACTGACTTTCGCTTTAGCCATCTTGAATATGAATTGGTCCTGGTTCCAAAGTTCGCCATCTTAGCATGCACTGCTTCAAAGCAGTGCGGTCGCTGCCATATCGTAAACAGACTTCCAATTAATAATTTCCCTGTGATGTTAACCCTGTTAAGTTTCTGTTTTGATTTATCAACGTATAATGAATTTATAATGTCCCGATTTAAAAGCATCATTACCGAAAAAAAACGCGCCCTCGAGAACCTGGCCACCAAGCCGCTGATGGGCTTAGCTGAACAGTGTGCCTCAGCCTGGCAGGATCCAGATCAACTGGATGCCGTGTTGCAACAAGGAATTCACCAACTAACCAACTGCAGTCTTATTTTTGCGGTAGACACCAAAGGCATATTGATCTCATCCAATGTGGAAGGTGAGCATCTAGATACCCAATGGCGTGGCACCGATCTGACCGGCCGCCCCTTCTTACAGAATAACTTGCCTTATCAAGGTCTGACGATTTCCCAGGTCTATACCAGTCGCCATACCATGCAACCAACGTTGTCAGTCATGCAGGCCGTGCGACACGCGGAACAAATTCTGGGCTTTATCGCCGCGGACTTCAATGTCGACGCCCTGCCTGAACCGGAAGCGATGCCACCCGAACCCGGTGCCTGGAAGCAATTCAAGGGGGATCCGGCCATTCGCAGCACCCTGTTTCTGCAGGAGCGGGCCATCAGTGCCATGGACAAGGTACTCGATGAAGTCATGGCTATTATTACCGAGCTGATGCAACATCACGGTATTTTCCATACCAAAATTCGTTTCTCCAGTTCCCGGGCATCCTTCTGGTCAGTAGACGATCCCTTTGATTACACCATCCATCTGGTGGATGAAATCACCAACCCGGATCGCTGCCTGGCCTATCCCCGCCGCCCCTTGCATGAACGGATTCAGGTCAGTGAACCGGACATCGCGCGGGTGCTCGCTTTGTTCAAGGCCTTACGCTATGCCGATGAAACCATCTACCTGCGTTCCGCCTCTTTTAACACTGTCAACGGCATGGTCGGTCTGACTTTCTCCTGCGACGGCTCGCATTTTCTGCACTACCAGGAATTTATCGATAAAGACACCGGCTTCTGGTTTGGCGCCATGGCCGCCGCCTCCTGAAGCGACAGGGTTCCCTGCGCCCGATTTTCCTGGCCTGGCTGTCAACCTATCGCCGGCCTCGGCGTTATCTTAATTGATCTTCCTGATCTCCCTCCTCTTTAACCCGACACGCCTGGCGTTGTCGGGTTTTTTTATACCCGGTCCAGAAAGGAACCATGTCAACGAAAACACCATTGGCTTGTCAACCCGTGGCCGGGTCATGCGTTTAACTATATGAATAACCTCCTCTTGACCCGGCATCCTTACCTCGCCGGGTATTTTTTATCCCACCCTCTGTCATTCCCGATTTATCTCGCGCGGTGTCAACCACAGTGGCACTGCCGCGTTATTAAATGTGAACTCCCTTGTTTGTTGACCCGGCAAACCTCACGGTGGCCGGGTTTCTTTTTTCTTCGCGAGATTTTCCATCGGCTCCCATCCCACTGTCCGGTCCCGGTCAATCCTGGTAAATCAACGGCACACGCTGGGTGACACGACACAGCAGTTCATAGCCAATGGTCTGGGCGCAGGCCGCAATTTCTTCCACCGGTAAGCCTGGCCCCCACAGCACCACGGGATCACCAATCCCGGCATGTGCACAGTTACGCAAATCCACACAGATCATATCCATCGAAACCCGGCCGATGAGCGGGACGCGCTGCCCGTTGACCAGCACCGGGGTGCCGCTGGGAGCGTGGCGTGGATAGCCGTCCCCGTAACCGATCGCCACCACGCCGACCGTCATATCCTCCGGACAACGATACGTACCACCATAGCCCACAGGATCCCCTTGCTGATGCCGGTTTACTGCAATGAGCTCGGATTCCAGACTCATGACGGGTTGCAGCTCATGCTCGGCGGCCTGGCTATCGACAAAGGGTGAGACGCCATACAGCATAATCCCCGGGCGGACCCAATCGCGATGGCTGCCGGGCCACCCCAGGATCCCGGCCGAATTGGCAATGCTGGCTTCCCGGGTGAGCCCGGCCGTCGCCGCGTCAAAACGCGCCAACTGCTGATGTGTGGTGTTGTCCTGCCGGTCATCGGCATTGGCAAGGTGGGTCATCAAACGAATCGGTTTGGCCACACTGTCCAGCTGCTCCAGCCGTTGCAGCATGTCCTCGATCTGGTGTGGCACCACCCCCAGCCGATGCATGCCCGTATCCATTTTGAGCCAGATCGGAATCGGTCGCCCACGGCCCTGTTCCAGCATGGTGATTTGATCCGGGTGGTGGATCACCAGCTCCAGCTCGTAACCCCGCACCAGATTCAGATCCGCAGCATGCACCACGCCTTCAAGCAATACGATGGCCTGGGAAATACCGGCCTCGCGTAAACTGATGGCCTCATCCAGACAGGCCACACCAAATGCATCGGCCTGGTGCAGGGCCTGCGCGACCGCCACACTGCCATGACCGTAACCGTTGGCCTTGATGATGGCCATGACACGTGCACCCGGGGCGTAACGTCTGGCGAGGGAAAGATTATGGCGCAATGCCGACAGGTTGATGACGGCCCGTGTTGCACGGGTCATGCATAGTCCTCGTCGTAGGCACCTTGCTGAATGTGGTTTTCAAATCGGGTGTACTGGCCAAGGAAGGTCAGGCGTGATATGCCAATCGGGCCATTACGTTGCTTGCCGATGATGATCTCGGCCGTGCCCTTGTCGGGACTTTCTTCGTTGTAAACTTCATCGCGATAAATGAACACGATGACATCGGCGTCCTGCTCAATCGCCCCCGATTCACGCAGGTCCGACATGATCGGCCGCTTGTTCGGGCGTTGTTCCAGACCGCGATTCAATTGCGACAGGGCAATCACGGGTACACTGAGTTCCTTGGCCAGGCCTTTGAGCGACCGTGAGATTTCCGATATTTCAGTGGCCCGGTTTTCTGTGCTCTTGCCGCCACCCTGCATCAGTTGCAGATAATCGATGACGATCAGGCCGAGGCCATGTTCACGCTTGATGCGGCGGGCCCGGGCACGCACTTCCATCGGCGTCAGGCCGGGGGTGTCATCGATATAGATCGGGGCGTCATTCAGAATACCCACCGCCGAAGTAAGTCGTGGCCAGTCCGTGTCTTCCAGCTTGCCGGTCCGAATCTTGTGCTGATCGATCCGCCCCAGCGAGGACATCATGCGCATTACCAGTTGCTCGCCCGGCATTTCCATACTGAACACAGCCACCGGGGAACGGTTCTTAATGGCGGCATTTTCCACCAGGTTCATGGCAAATGACGTTTTCCCCATCGAGGGCCGGCCGGCGATGATGATCAAGTCAGCATTCTGCAAGCCGGAGGTCATTTCATCAAAGTCGCTGAAACCGGTCGGAATGCCGGTGTAGGCCGAATCATTCTGGTACAAGGTATCGATACGGTCTACCGCCTTGACGAGGAGATCCTTGATACCGGTAAAGCC
Source organism: Thiohalomonadales bacterium (assembly GCA_040235565.1). GTDB lineage: Bacteria > Pseudomonadota > Gammaproteobacteria > UBA6429 > Thiohalophilaceae > JAHEIJ01. The sequence goes on from JBECLA010000050.1 coordinate 34,235, forward strand.
GGACTGGGCCCGGGAGCCTCGTTCAGCGATATCGAACACCTGTTTCTCGGCTTCATCCAGAATGTCCGCGCTGTTACGGCCATCGGGATTATAGGCCGAATCGGCAATGTTGGTGGAAACGCGAATCAACTGCCGCAGGACAGAGCGCTCCCGCACGATGGTGGCATAGGCCTTGATATTGGCTGCCGTCGGGGTATTTTTGGCCAGCGTGCCGAGGTAAGCCAGGCCACCCGCATCGTTCAATTCATTATGGGACGTCAACCACTCGGACAAGGTAACGGCATCAAACGGTTGTCCTTCTTCCGCCAGCATGGCAATGGCCCGGAAAATCAGGCGATGATCCTTGCGGTAAAAGTCTTCTTCCATGACGAGATCGGCGACCTGATCCCAGGTGCCGTTATCAATCATCAAGCCACCCAACACGGCCTGTTCCGCTTCAATCGAATGGGGCGGTAATTTGAGTGCCTCAGTGGCGGCATCCGCTCGAGATGAGGGGTAAGCCAGCTCTTGCAATGTCGTCTCCAGAAAAATCAGGGCCGTGTTTTAATAATATAGGTCGACAGTAAACGTCGTGGCCGGGTCATTGAGAATACCACAATGATGCTGGCCGAAATATCTTGATCTTTTCAAAACAGGGAAATGCAACGCGGCCCTGAATCGGACCGCGCAATAGACATGCCAGGCAACCGCCGCGCATTACGCGGCTTGGCTGGCAAACACCCGTCACCTCAGCAAGGCGACGGGTGAAATTTTTTATTCGGCGACGACGTTGACCTTCACTGTCTGGGTAACATCGCTGTGGAGATGAATATCGATGTCATATTCACCCACCAGGCGGATCGGACCTTCGGGCAGACTGACTTCGCGCTTTTCAACTTCCACCCCTGCCGCCGTCAGTGCTGCGGCAATTTCTGCCACCCCGACCGATCCGAACAGTTTACCTTCCTCACCGGCATGACTGCCAATGCTGACTTCGGCCACTCCCGCCAGTTTGGCAGCACGATCCTGCGCCACAGTCAACGCGTCAGCAGCCGCTTTTTCCAGTTCTGCCCGGCGGGCTTCAAACATTTCAATATTTTCCTGGGTGGCCGGAACAGCTTTTTTACCCGGCACCAGGTAATTACGGCCATAACCGGGGCGCACCGTCACACGATCACCCAGATCACCCAGATTGGCCACTTTTTCCAGTAATATAACTTCCATTGCGCTTACCTCTATCTCTGTATTGTTTACCCGCCGACTCAACGCGCGTTATTGCGAAAGCGGGCACGAAAATCGATACCGTTATCCAGCAATCCCATCGCCGCGGCGAAGATCATTCCGGCCGGGCTGAGGATCACAACCACATACATTGCCACCAGCCAGGCTGAATTGGCCCCGGTTTGTTTCACCAGGGCATGTCCAACGGCAATTCCCTGTAACAGGAATAACCCGACTGCGATGTACAACAGGTTGGTACTCCATTGTCCCACCTGACCGCCCAGCAAACTCAACAGGGCGATAACAACCCCGGCAGCGGCCACTCCCAGGCCCAATCGCAAGTGGCGAAATTCTTCCCCAAATGCACCGGGTTTATACAACAACGACTGCCACCAACGGGCAATCAGGGTACTTACCATCCAGCCAAAACTGATGGAAGCAAACAGCCAGCCGGTCAGGACCTGGCTGTAGTCCTGCAAGACCGGTTCCAGCTCGCCGCCGGGTGGCAACGTCATCCCGCTTTCCTCAAGCATCGGCAGGATATCTGTCGTGATCCAGTTGTACCAGCTGGCTGCCGGATCTGCGATCACCACATATACACCCGTCAGCAACACCCCGCCGAATGTGGCACTCGCTGCCAGCGTGATTGCCAGTGAACGACTCCCGCCGAGCAACACAGCCAGTGACCAGGTCGGGAGCCACAACATGACCGTAAACATCAAGGCCAGGACAGGATGCCCAACCACCAGACCCAGTGCGGCAAATGCCGCAGTGGCAACCACGATATTGAACAGGCCTTCTTTCGCTCCCTGTACCAGGGTTACCAACCCGACAGACGCGGCACTCAGGTAGCCGATGGCCGAGGTGACGGGTGGCAACAACAAACTCACAATTGCCAGACCCGTCGTAGCCGTAATGGCCGGCCACCGACCGCGCATGATGTAGGCGGCGAGTGCACGCATTGCGACAACCTGACCCTTAGCGGGTCAAAACACTTACTTGTGCGAATCCGTATACGGCAGCAGCGCCAGATAGCGGGCGCGCTTCACGGCAGTCGCCAACTGACGCTGGTAACGTGCCTTGGTGCCGGTAATCCGGCTCGGTACGATCTTGCCACTTTCCGTGATGTTGGCTTTCAACAGATTAAGATCCTTGTAATCGATCTCCTGAATGCCTTCAGCGGTAAAACGACAGAATTTTCTGCGACGAAAAAAACGTGACATGGTCCAATTTCCTTACATGCTGGGTACAAGTGCGGTTTGCTGACCTGTACCGGGTTGTTCAGTTACCTTGGTATCAGGCCTCGGCGGCACGTGCTTCAGCAGCTTTCTCTTCGCCGCTGTCTTCCCTCTTCACCAGGGGTGAGGCTTCGGTGATGGCGTGATCGCGGCGAATGACCAGATTGCGTATCACGGCGTCATTGAAACGGAAGGCACTGCTCAGTTCATCCAGGGTACCCTGATCACATTCAATGTTCATCAGCACATAATGGGCCTTGTGAATCTTCTGAATGGGATAGGCCAGTTGACGACGGCCCCAGTCTTCCAGGCGGTGGATCGTGCCACTGTTGCCTTCGATGGTGGATCGGTAACGCTCGAGCATGGCGGGTACCTGCTCGCTCTGGTCAGGATGGACCAGAAACACGATTTCATAGTGTCTCATACTTGCTCCCTATGGCTATCAAGCCCCCCGTCACGCGGTGAGGCAAGGAGTTAACGAATTGTCAGTGATGGCCCGAATCAGCCGGTCCATAAAGGCCGGCAATTGTACTTGAGACAATTTTTTAATGCAATCAATCACTAAGCACGGCTGTCAGCAGCCCCGCAGGCTGTGCGCCAATGGCAGATATCTTTAGAAACAAGCAGTTACAGGTAACCTGGCAACTGTTGCAATTGCCGCTCATGCCAGCGGCCGAGGAGCAACAGGGCCAGGATGGCGCCACCCAGGGCCCAGGCCATGTCCGCCTGGGTATCCCAGACGTATCCCTGGGTCGCAAGAAACAGTTCGGCACCGGTGGCGGTCATTACCGCCACCCACCATTCCACCATTTCATACAACGCGCTGATAGCCAGGCAAATGCAGGCCACAATAAAGCCGAGCCAAATTTTTCCACTGATGACCCGCTTGCGTAACAGGATTTCCCTTGCCACGATGGCAGGCACAAAGCCCTGCATAAAGTGCCCCACCTTGTCATAGTTGTTGCGCTGCCAATTGAAAATCTCTGCCAGCCAGTCAAACAGCGGTACCTGGGAGTAGGTATAGTGACCGCCGATCATCAGGATAATGGTGTGCAACAAGATCAAAACATAGGCGAGCGTGGTGAGAGGAAAGCGGCGGCGTGTCAGTAGTATGACGGCAGCGGCAATCAAGGCGGGGGTCACTTCCAGCCACCAGATAAACCGGTCGAAAGGATGCACGGCCGACCAGACAAGGACGCTCAAAAACACCGCCATCCAGGTCAGGCTGCCGGGCGAGATAGCGGGACTAGTCATGCGCGTCACCCTCGCGTTGTCGCAAGGCCTCATACACACAAATCCCGGCACTGACTGACACGTTCAAACTTTGCACCGCGCCATGCATCGGGAGCTTCACCAGGCTGTCACAGGCCTCGCGGGTCAAACGGCGCAAGCCTTTGCCTTCCGCTCCCAGGACCAGCGCCAGCGACCCGGTTAAATCACAGGCAAACAAACTCTCCGGGGTATCGAGATCCGTGCCGATAACCCAGATACCCGCCTGCTGCAGTGCCTTGATGGTGCGGACCAGATTGGTGACCTGCACAAACGGCACGGTTTCCGCGGCACCCGAGGCAACCTTGCGCACCGTACTGGTCAGACCACAGGCTTTGTCCCGGGGTGCAATCACGGCATGCACCCCGGCGGCATCGGCGGTGCGCAGACAGGCACCCAGATTGTGCGGATCCTGGACGCCATCAAGGATCAATAACAACGGCGGTGCTTCCAACCCGGCCAGCAATGCCTTGAGCCCTGCTTCATTCAGGGCCGGCTGCAGGCGTGCTTCCGCCACGATGCCCTGGTGCCGTCCTCCGGCTGCCATCTGATCCAGTTCCTGGCGTTCCACCCGCTGCAGGGGGATGGCATGTTGCCGGGCCAACTGGGTGATGACCTGGGCCCGTTTGTCACGCCGTGCGTGTTCCATCCAGATCTGTTTGATGGAGTCCGGTTCATGCTGCAGTGCTGCCTGCACGGCATGCATCCCAAAAATTAAGTGCTCGTCATTCATATTCGCGGGATCGGTACCCTCACCCCACGTTACCCGATCAATTAACGCCAATACCGGGGGTCAGTGCTTACGTCCTTTCTTTTTGTTGCTCTTCTTGGCTTTCTTCTTGGTTTTCTTTTTGCTTTGCTTCTTGCCAGCCTGTTGTTGGCTGGTTTTTTTACCTGTGACTTTCTTTTTGGCCACTTTCTTCTTTTTCTTTTCGCTTTCAGTATTGCCTGGCTGTTGCTTGGCGTTTTTCTTTTTGGCGGCCTTTTTCCTGGTCAGGGTTTTGCCGCGACGACGTGACGCGGTTTCCCGCACCGGCGCGTGTCGTGGCTGCCGGGCAGGCTGGCCAGCCTCGACCAGATCAAAATCAATCTTGCGTTCGTCCAGATCAACGCGTGCAACGCGAATCCGCAGACGATCCCCCAGGCGGTAACTTTGTCGCGTCCGTTCACCCAGCATCCGATGTTTGACCGGATCGAACTGGAAGTAATCATTGGCCAGACCGGTAACATGGATTAATCCTTCCACATAGATTTCATCCAGTTCCACAAACAAACCGAAACTGGTCACACTCGAGATGGTACCTTCAAATTCTTCACCCACCTTGTCGAGCATGTATTCACATTTCAGCCAGTCGATCGCATCGCGAGTGGCTTCATCAGCACGGCGTTCGTTCTGGGAACAATGTTCCCCCAGATTCACCATCTTTTCATGATCATACTCAAAGGTTTCCACGGCCTTACCGGCTAATACATGCCGAATCGCCCGGTGCACTAGCAGATCAGGATAACGCCGTATGGGGGAAGTGAAGTGGGCATAGGCATCAAATGCCAGCCCGAAATGACCCACATTATCCGGGCTGTACACGGCCTGCCGCAGGCTGCGCAACAGGACCGTCTGAATCAAATGTGCATCGGGTCGCTCCTTGATCTGATTGAGCAACTCCGCATAATGCTGCGCCTGAGGATCATCACTGCCACCCAGGAACAAGCCAAACTCCCCTAAAAAGGCACGCAAATCTTCCAGCTTTTCTGACGTCGGGCCTTCATGAATGCGATACAGGGCCGGAATTTTGTGTTTCAGCAAGTAACGGGCGGTTGCGACATTGGCGGTGATCATGAATTCTTCAATCATTCGATGCGCATCATTGCGCACCAGTGGCACAATCCGTTCGATCTTGCGTTCAGGTCCAAACATAATCCGGGTTTCGGTAGTGTCAAAATCAATCGCGCCACGCTGTTCCCGCCGTCGGTGTAATACGACATAGAGATCATACAGGGCTTGCAGATGGGGCAGCAGTGACACATAGCGCTGTCGCAGTTGGGGATCCTGATCCACCAGCATTGCTGCTACCTTGGTATAGGTCAACCGCGCATGGGAATGCATCACTCCCGGATAGAAACGATAATCTTCCAACACCCCACGTTTACTCAGTTGCATATCACAAACCATGCAAAGGCGATCGACCTGGGGATTGAGGGAACACAAGCCGTTGGACAGGATTTCCGGCAACATCGGAATGACCCGTTCGGGGAAATACACCGAAGTGCTGCGTTCCCTGGCATCGGCATCCAGGGCGCTGCCGGGCTCGACATAATGGGACACATCGGCAATCGCCACCACCAGACGCCAACCCTTGGCATTGGCTTCACAGAACACGGCATCATCGAAATCGCGGGCGTCTTCCCCGTCAATGGTGACCAGCGGCAGGTGCCGGATGTCTTCCCGCCCCTGTTTGTCTGCTTCGGCAACTTCGGCACTCAAGCCGGCAATCTGGTTTTCCGTTTCCGGAGTCCAGACCAACGGTAAACCATGGGAGCGGATCGCGACATCAATCTCCATCCCGGGGGCCATGTGTTCACCCAGGATCTCGATCACCTTGCCAATCGGTTGGCGGTACCTGGTCGGCTGCTCGATCACCGCAATCGTCACGATCAGACCGTGTTTGGCACCGTGCAAATTTTCGGGGGGAACCAGAATGTCCTGGTGGATCCGCTTGTTATCGGAGACCACAAACGCCACTCCACCCTCGATAAACAACCGCCCGACCAATGTCTGGTTGGCCCGTTCCAGTACTTCCACCAGGCTGCCTTCACGCCGACCCCGCCGATCCACACCGGTGATACTGACCAGGGCCCGATCCCCGTGTAACAGACTGCGCATTTCCCGTGCGGTGAGAAAGACATCCTCCCCCCCTTCATCCGGCACCAGGAATCCAAATCCATCGGGGTGGCCAATCACCCTTCCGCGCACCAGATTCATGTGACTGATCAGTCCATATTCGCGCCGCCGGTTGAAAATCACCTGACCATCGCGCTCCATCGCGCGCAATCGACGGCGCAGCGCCTCGAGAGAGTCCTCGTCATACAGCTTGAGGACATCAGCAATGGCCTCACGGGACAGCGGCCGGCCCTCCTTTTCCAGCATTTCCAGGATGTATTCCCGGCTGGGGATCGGCTTGTCATATTTTTGCGCTTCGCGCGCCGCGTGGGGATCGGCAGGTCTTTTTTTACTCATAGAATTCTGGTTTCCGGCATGGTGCATGGCCAAATTGCAATCTGCGTAGTGTAACGCAGGAGACCGTGCCATGGTGGATAATGTTTGACAAGCATCAGGAGGATCGGTAAAGTTCGCGGCCTAATGCCGAGGTGGCGGAATTGGTAGACGCGCTAGCTTCAGGTGCTAGTGGGGGCAACCCCGTGGAGGTTCAAGTCCTCTCCTCGGCACCACACAAATCAGTTCAGTAATCACATTCTTTCCCAGACATCTGCTGAATGTGTTCCTGCTGACAAGCAGTGTATGCAGGACTGCCCTCGTCTTAATCCCACGGGCATCACGCGTCAGATGCTTAATCAAGTATCGTGTGGCTTGCGGGAAAGTTTACGACTCAGAATATCGTAGACAAGCTTGGCGCCAACATAGGCGAACAGCCAGAGTAGTATCAACAGCGCGCCGCGGATAAAGGAGATGTTGGCAAGCTCCCCTCCTTCAGTACTGATATTCCCAATCGTGGTGCGCAATTCTTCTGACGTTAACAATGTCTTTAGCACTTCACGTTCCTGATGCACAAGTTGGGTAACTGCATGCTCCCGTTCTCGGCTTAAGCTATCAAACATCTGAATGATTGCCGCCTCACGTTCCCGACTTAACCTATCAAACATCTGGATGATTGCCGCTTCGCGTTCTGCCGGTAATTGTTCGAGCATAACTGCATACCGTTCGGTTGACCGGGTGAGACGCTCGGTGTTATCGCGCACCTGCACAATCTCAGGCATGTTCAAAATTTCATGTGCTGCAAATTCAGCCTGCAAACGCGTCAGGTTTGGTGCGCGTCGCATGTAATAACCGAGGCGTTCACCGAATGCCAGCATCTCGTCGGCAGCTTCCCGGGTTTGTGCGATTTCACCCAAGAGCCCCCCTGTCTCCTGGACGTTTTGTAAATCGATGGCCCGCTGGTCAGTGAAGCCGGCAAAGCGAATACCCCAGAAAAAATGCTGATCCGGATTTTGCTTCTTCCACTCATGGATCAAGGCACGTAAATCATTCTGTTGTTCACCGGTAAGCACTTGCGTTGAAATTTCCCAGATTTCCTCTTCCAACTGACGTGACGCATTTAATAACCCTTGTCCAAGTTCCTCACCAAGATATTCAGGCACCCAGTATGTCTCAACTTCCTCACGGGTCAGACTGGCAAGGACAATCATATCGAGGAGATTTTCCACTGCATTGGGGCCCACGGAGATATCAACCACGGTAGATTGAATACTCATTTTCCAGCCGGCCACAAACCTGCGCAATTCCGGGGTGGTTGCCTTTTGCTTGATACGATCCGCTTCCAACGACATACGCGCCATAAAGCGATCGCCATAACGCATGACTTCAACTTCGAGTTGTTGGCGTTTCATCATTGGTTTGCTCGCTGCTTCTGCCCCGATTTTTGCCACGGTGACGTCCTGGGATTTCGGCTGCGTGGGAGTGCCGACACAACTAACCAACAGGCTAGAACCGATAAAAATGAAAACAAAGGAGCGCTTTGGCAAGTACATTTACAATCCCTCCATCTTGCACTCAATTTGTAGTTCCGCACAAAGTGCCCGCATGGCTGTCAGTGCCAGGTTCTGGCCAGTCTGACCACTCGCACCCGCATCGGCCCAGATGAATAACAAGGTCGAATTGGTATCAAGCTTCGTAGCCTGTCCGGTGAGGCGTTTTTCTCCCTTGGTGACTTCTAACAGATAACGCTTCTCGTCTTTGTTGATCACCATTAAATCAGACCGTTTGGCGATAGTCCTTTGCATGGCAGCATAGACTTCGGCCGGCGGCCGCTCAATTTCTACAGTTGCCGTATGTTGCTGTGCACCTTTGGTGTAAACCACCAGACCCGCCGAGGTTGGGGCCCGCATGGGGCCATACGTGCAATCCTGTAAAGTTATGGTACCGATTAATCCAAATACGAATAATATATTAAGCACCAATGTTTTCATCATGCAGCCCCCTACGCTTGTGCTTCAGAAGCGATTCAAGATACAAGCACCCGATTAATTACAATTATTCATACTTGACTACTTGCATACTTCACGCAATTGGTATTCATATCAATCTATATAAACGTAACTGTAGTATGAATATTTAGATGTGACTTTTTATTTTTAACGAAAAATACCAATAACCTGAGGATGGTCAACAACAAATAATAATTTATTCTACACAGGTTTGATTGATTTCTTCCCACAGCGCCTGGTAGGCAACTACGGAAACACAACGCGGCGCATAGGCTATCAGCGGCTCAGGATGTTGTCCCATTTTCTCCACTTCCGAGGCATAGGGAATCCAGTTCTTCAGCATAAATTCTTATTTGAAGGGCGGATAATCATTTACGGTACGATGCAAGCGTCTGTATCGTTCCACCATAGAATAAACGGTGACAACTGTATTTCACCACTGGTTATTTCAATAGGAATTTTCGGGTATATAGAAGGTATCTAGGGATACCTGTCAATGGTGCATGAATGAGTGACCGGACATGGTGCCGAAATGCGGCACGCGGATTGTTTGCCAAAAGCTCGTCTTCTGCGAGTCTATGATGCAAGTTACATATACGTCGATCGAGATAACGACGTTGCCGTCTTGTTGTTGCTTTCAAGGCAATCCTTTCATGTAGCGCCAATTGATATCTGGCTTGCCCGTTCTGCTTGGACAATGAATCCTGGCTATCAGTCTGTACAAAGGTATCATCCAAGACGAATCTGAACCGGGAAAAATCAATCAAACGAAATGCAACGTCGGTCCACTCCGCGTATTTCGTTAGATCCCGAAAAATATCTGACGGGACTGTTGTAGTTCTGTATAGAGCACCACAAGGCGTTAACCAGTTTTTTTCTAATAATGCGCTCAATGGATCATCCATGATACATCGCAGATCGTTGTGATCTTTATACATCCGCGGATCGTCGCCAAACTCTTCACGCAAGCCATTGGCAATAACCACGTCGATATCTTCATCGCTTGTTAACAAGGATTCTCTCAAGGTGATTGCACCAGGCAAGAGGTAATCATCATCGTCCAGAAAACCGAAAAAACTGGCTTTTACTGCACGGCGCCCTTGATAAATAGCGTTTGGTAATCCGGCCTTATCAATACGCAAGGTCCGAATGCCATTCCAATCATCAAGTTCAGCAATCAAGGAACTATCGTATTGATTTCCATTCACTATAACCAGGGCGCGAGCACCCTGACTAATAACCGAATTGATCGCCCTGTGCAATCGGGATGCTCGGGCAGCCGTTGCCAATGTGGGTATTATTATCTCGGTCTGGCATGCTACCGTGGACAGGTCATGTTTTCCCATTCTCGCAGTCTTATACGCTGAGTTCGTTTTGCTAATTTATTCACTACCAGTATAAATAATTATCTTTACTGAATTTGATTGATTAACACTGTAAAATATAATTTGTTTACGCCATCATCTGCTTCTACTAATAAGCATATAAACCCCTGTCGCCATCAGATATCCAAATAATAACGACACTCCCACTAACTTAATGGGACTCTGTTTAAAGCCAGACGCAAACGACGTATCTTGTAAGAATCCTGAAGCCGTCTTGGCAAACGGTTCCAAATTCCCGTTGAAGGCAGTCCCACCTCATCAGCCCAACAGACTCCACGTTTCGACAGGCTGAATGCCCATACGCTTCTGTTTTTATGATACGACCCGGGACCGAGCGTAACGGGTTTTCCTACAATTGCCGCTAGAATTGACGAGTGCAATCTATTCGTTACAATAGATTTTGAGTATAGATGAATACGTATCCAGTGACGGAAACTTGTCGCCTCATATACCGGATCAAACCTTATCCCACGCGGGCTTGCACATTCAGTATTTAACGTTTCTGCTGTTGCCTGTATTGGTTGCTCTGGATCATCACGGTATGCAACCAGTTCGTAACTGCCATCCGGTATTGACTTAAGTTCCGCAATACTAAGAACATCTTCTTTGGTCAGGAAAAGCGCTGTATCATGGTCAATACAGAGGTTTACGCCCAAATCTGATAGTTTCATCTCATTAAGTATTCCAAGCGAATGTTCCTCACGTGCAAAAACTATCACCTTACGAACTTTACTCTCAAAAAGTGCGTCCTTAATCCTATCAGTTAACCAATCATTACTTTCCTCAGTTGTAATCGGCCCCTGAACCACCAAATGTGCAGATCGATTAAGAGCCATTTTAAGGTTTACTATAGCCCGGCCACTACACCACTGATTAAAACCCCCGCCACCATGAAGATATATGCAATGATCGTCGCTGATTTCCAGATTTTCGAATTCCGCGGTTTCAACTGAGTTCCACTCGAGGCCTAATTTTTTTGCCATGCGTTCAGCCCCGGCAAAGATCAACTCATCTCCCCAATTACCCAGGGGTCGTAAAAATATCCAGGGATGGCCTTTATGGCTTTCAAAGACCTTGAAGAGTCCGGTTTCCGGCGGTTGGGACTGGTAGTAATTCACAACACAAGATCAGCGTATATTTTGTTATAGAATTTATGTACTTGCATGATGTAGCCAAACAGCATCAATCATGCTTTTCGTTATGATAAATATTATTATAATATACTTAAACACGCGCCAATGTAAGTCAACAATCCTGTGCAACAAGGATTTGCTATCATCTATACATCAAAACCTGTTGCGCAAAACAGATTCGGTCAATCGTTAGTGCCCGATTTATTCTATGCAGGTCTGAATAATCTCTTCCCATAAGGCTTCATAGGCAAGTGCCGGCGGGCAATGCGGCGCATAGGCCAGCAGCGGCTCACGATGTTGCCCCATCTTCTCCACTTCCGAGGCATAGGGCAGCCGGCTCTGCAACATCAACTTTTCTTTAAAAGGCGGGTTCTCAATAATGGTGCGGTGTAATAAGCGACGCCGATCGACCATGGAAAAGAAGGGTAAGACTTTCAGAATACCAAGTTTCTCCTTACGCATAAAATCCAGCAGTTGATTCAGTGTGCGGATCGAGAGAATGGTGGGGATGACCGGCACCAGTAAGGCATCCGCTGCATGAAAAATATTTTCAGACAAGAGCGAAATACTCGGTGCACAATCTGTAAAGATATCGTCATATTATTCCGCAAGTGGCTGTAAAACCTTACGTAAACGACCGGTTGGTTTCTTGGTCTTGTCCAGATAATGTTCAAACTTGCGATAGGAGAAATCTGCCGGAATGATATCCAGTCCGGGATAAATCGGACCTTTGATATGTTCCTGTAACGGATGTGATTTCCTTACGATGCGCCTGGCACCTTTTTTAAGGTGCGGTTCTACTCGAAAGTAAAAAGATGCCGCAGCCTGGGGATCCAGATCCCACAACAGGGTACGCCAACCTTGCCGGGCGCTGAGGTACGACAGGTTAACCGCCGTGACCGTTTTACCTACTCCCCCCCCTGATGTTGTAACAGGCAAATACTCTCAAGGCATCAGTCCCGTCGTTGCTCTGTTTCCAGCAATTCTGTCATCAGGTGTTTATTTTTCCTGGTACAAAAGACCCGAAATGTTTTGTGAAAATTACCTATTACTACCTGTTTTCTGCTATACATCCTGTCAATTAATTGCTGGATTGTATTTCCCGTAATTTGATCTCCTGTGTGAGCTGGCTTTTGTTGCAGCAGAAAATTCCGAAGTATCTCAGTATGCACTTCCAGATCCTGCAACTCGCCGAGATTATCCTGTAACTGCTTCAACGCCTTAATCGACTTTTTGACAATTTTTGGTTCATAAAGATCCCGCAACATTTCCAGCAGGTAGCGTAATTTTTTACAGGACTTGCGTAATTGATGATAGATCTCGACGGTTGATTCCGGTGCGATACTTCTGCCTTCCTTAATCACGCGTTTATAAACATGACTGATGCGTTGGTTGGCGAACTCACTGATCATCTGCTGCGCGCCGGCTTCCCAAAACATCAGGTCATTGTTATCCAGGAAGCTACGCCATTTTTCCTTGAATTTCTTATAGCGTTCACTTTTCAGCGTCGCAATTAATGTCTGATAAGCATTTTCCCTTTCTGCCAGTAAATAATTTTCCAGGGCGATGAACTCAGCCGCATTATAGTCTGACAGTAATGCCTGATAGTCGGAAAACTCAAGTAGCATGACATCATAATCCCGTGCCGGGCCGGTAAGCGCACCCAACCAGGCAAAATCATCCTCAAATTCTTGCAGTTTGTCCGGCGCGATTACCTTCTTACTTTGCCCCAACAAGGAGCGTGTTCTACGCACAGCTACACGATAGTCGTGCAAGAACTCTGTATCGATCTGTTCTATCAATCCGGTTTCATTGGCCCTCATGGTTTCCAGTAACGACAGGAATATTCTTCTCAACCCCAGATATGTGGGCTCATCATGATACAGAGCAATATCGCGCCTGGATGCTTTCAGCCCGGGTTCAATATCCCAGGCAACAAGGCAATGGGATAATAAACTGGCCCCCTGTTCCTGCAGCTCGAATTGCTCAACCAGGGAATTGACAAATTTAAGTGTTTGTTTCTCATAGCCTCGTACCGGTTCAACCAGCACACAGTTGGGTAATTTTTTGCTCTGCGCCTGTTCTGCTTGATACGCATGTGCTTGATCGAGGAACAGTCGAAAATAGAGTTTTCCCTCATTGTCCAGATATGCATATTCATGTCGTTTGAGTCGTAATTCGCAGACCGTTAGGAGAGCCCGGGGATGTACCGGTTTGGACAATTTCTTACGTAATATACCTGGCGGCATATCACTGCTGAATCCTGGAAGCGCAGCAGACGGAGAGACTGCAAGTAATTTACCGGATGCCACTTCATTCAGGGCTAATCGCCATTGCTCGCCCTGCGATGAAGCCTGCAAGCTCCAGCCTTTACGATACAAACGCCAGTCAACTGTATCGAGAAATAAAATACAACTATTGTGTCTCTCAACCATAACCAGGCCCGGCATAGCCTGTAGCTGATTGTGGACTCGGGCAATCGAAGATTGCCCTGGCAAGGACCATAAACATGTATTCGCAGGCCGAGACATCAAGATAAAACTTCCGTCATGAAGTTTGCGTAGTCATTTAAACTTTACAATACTATGACATTTTTAATTTTTATTATATTACGGTTTTATGACAATCCTGACTGGAGTTATATCTTCGGATACAAACTTGAATAAACTGGCCTTCAAAATCACATAAAAAAAGCCCGATAATTAACATCGGGCTTTTTTACTTGATATCGAATTTCAACTATCGAACGGATGTCGCAAGATAATCGTCTCATTCCGTTCTGGACCGGTGGAAATGATGTCAATCGGTATTTCGGTCACTTCCTCGATACGCTTGAGATAAGATTTGGCATTGGCCGGAAGCTGCTCATAGTCCTTGACGCCGACAGTGGATTCTTTCCAGCCCGGCATTTCTTCATATACCGGTTCCACTGCAGCGAATGCTTCAGCTCCCACCGGTGGAGTTTGTCGGACTTCACCATTGTATTTGTAACCGCTACAGATACGAATACTCTCAAGACCGTCCAACACATCGAGCTTGGTGATACATAAGCCACTGACACTGTTAATCTGTGCCGAGCGCCGCAAAGCCACGGCGTCGAACCAGCCACAGCGACGCGGTCGCCCGGTAGTGGATCCGAATTCATGACCCTGGCGGGCCAGGTGTTCGCCGACGACATCCAGTAACTGCACCCCATCATACAGTTCGGTAGGAAATGGTCCGGACCCGACCCGCGTGGTGTAGGCCTTGGTAATTCCCAACACATAGTCAAAATAGCGCGGTCCCATCCCCGACCCTGTGGCGGCCCCACCCGCCGTGGTATTGGAAGAAGTCACAAACGGATAGGTACCATGATCAATATCCAGCAAGGCACCTTGCGCGCCTTCAAACATGATGTTGTTACCCGCCTTCTGATGTTGTGACAGTAATTCGGTGACATCATCGACCAACGGTTGCAATTGATCCTGCATTGCCAGGGTTTCATCCAGCACCTGGTTGAAGTCCACCGGCTCGGTCTTGAAGTAATGTTGCAGGGCAAAGTTATGGTAATCGAGTACTTCCCCCAGCTTGGCGGCAAAGCGCTCACGATGAAACAGGTCTCCCAGGCGCAAACCGCGCCGCGACACCTTGTCCTCATAGGCCGGGCCGATACCCCGGCCGGTGGTGCCAATGGCCTGTTTGCCCCGCGCTTTTTCGCGGGCATGATCCAGGGCTATGTGGTACGGCAGGATCAGTGGGCAGGCCTCACTGATCCGCAGGCGTTCGCGAGCCGGTACGCCGTTTTCCTCCAGCATCGCCAATTCTGTGAGCAAAGCTTCGGGTGAAAGAACCACACCATTACCGATCAGACATTGCACATTCTCGCGTAACACACCGGAAGGGATCAGATGCAGTACGGTTTTTTGCTCGCCAATGACCAGAGTGTGGCCGGCATTATGTCCTCCCTGAAAACGAACCACGGCGCTGGCACGATCGGTCAGAAGATCAACAACCTTGCCCTTGCCTTCATCACCCCACTGGGTGCCAATTACAACAACGCTTTTACCCATAATGTGTTACCAGATTAATTATTATTAAAGCGACTTAACTTCCCAACCTTTTTTGGTTTTTACCAATTGCCGGTCGCAACCTAATGCCTGTGCTTCTCCCTGTTGCCCCGGAAGCTCAAGCAATACCCGCTCCCCTGCGGTCCGCAGTTTTTCAATAGCAGCAAACAAACTGCCATCGCCGTTCGCGGGAGCCATAATACCCGGTTTCCTGGCGAACGTTTGTTGAGCCAGCATAGCCAGGGTTCGCAAATCGGTACTGAAACCGGTTGCCGGTCGTGCCTGACCAAAAGCCTGGCCGATTCCGTCATAGCGTCCGCCTTGCGCTATCGCCTGTCCTCGCCCGGGCACATAGGCAGCGAACACCGCACCGGTGTGATAGTGATAGCCCCGCAATTCCGCCAGATCAAAATGCAGCCTGAGATCCGGTAAGCGTTGTTGCAGAAGGGACGCAATCTGTTGCAGGTTACCTAACGCCTCGTGGACAGAATTACTGGCCCCTTTCAACAATTCTTGCGCTTCCGTCAACACTGTTTCGTCACCATTAAGATCAGTCAGTGCGGTCAACATCCCGGCCAGCATTTTATCCAATGACCAGGAATTGAGAAGTTCTGTGATTTCGGGTTTGGCCTTACGTTGCAAAGCATCAAACAAGCTGGCTTCCTGTTCGGTATCCAGCCCGATCTGGCCAACCAGACCACGGTAGACCCCCACGTGTCCCAGATCCAGATAAATATCAGTAACACCCGCCTGTCTTAATGTCTCTATCATGAGATGCAATACTTCAACATCGCTTTCAATCCCGGCATGGCCAAACAATTCGGCGCCCACCTGCAACAGACTGCGGGAGGCGGCAAAGCCGCTGGGGCGGGTGTGCAACACAGTGCCGTTGTAACAAAGCCGGTTGGGTGCGACAGCTTTCAGATGATGGGCATCGATTCGTGCCACCTGGGGCGTCATGTCAGCACGTATCCCCATCATACGCCCGGTCATCTGATCAGTAAGCTTGAAAGTCTGCAGATCAAGATCGTTACCGGTGCCGGTCAACAATGATTCGAGATACTCAATAAACGGCGGCATCACCAGGTCATAACCCCAGCTGGCAAACAAATCGAGTGAACGGCGACGCAGCATCTCCAATTGTCTTGCCTGATCAGGCAAAGCCTCTTCGATTCCTTCAGGCAATAACCAACGATTGGATTTCATTATAATGGATAATTCTTATGTGAAATGGTATGCAGGCTTCAGGTCGTAAACAGATAAATCAGGATAGCACCGGCGGTCATACTGATTAATCCCCACGTTCGTAAAACACGATTATCCATACTGCTGATGGTCTGTATTGTACGCCGGTAACCACCCGGGTTGAGTGCGGGCAATACTCCTTCAATAACCAGCAACAAGCCAAAGGCCAGTAGAACGGTCTGCCACATATCGTATTACCGCAACCACACTGCCAGGCAATTTCGCACGTGTTTTAATTGCTCTTGGGCCGGGTGTTTTTGAAATATTCAAAGAACTCGGAATCCGGCTCAATCACCAGAATGTCACCTTGGCCAGAAAATGATTTCTTATAGGCATCGAGACTTCGATAAAAACTATAAAACTCCTGATCCTTGTTATAGGCATTGGCATATGTCTCGGCCGCAGCCGCATCACCCTCGCCACGAAGCTTCTGAGCATTTTTGTAGGCGTTTGCCAAAATAATCGTCCGTTGACGATCGGCATCAGCCCGTCGCTTTTCTGCTTCCTCTTTACCCCGGGAGCGAATATCGGCGGCAAACTGTTGCCGTTCCGATTGCATGCGACGGAAAACGTCGTTACTGATTTTTTCGGTTAAATCAATACGCTTGATGCGAATATCCACGATCGAGATACCGTATTTCTCTACCTGGTCATTGGCCTGGTTGGTAATCGTAGTCATGACATGGGCACGCAGGTCTTTTTGTTCTTTCGAATCTTCCTTCAGCGCAACCAGACGTTGCCCTGATACGAGTTCAGTCAGGTTGTACTGACTGAACTGACTCTTCAGGCCATTATTGATGATATTGTAGATACGCTGCCTCGCGATATTCATATCACCACCGGACATGGTGCGATAAAAATTTTCTACATTATTGATTCGCCACTTGGCAAAAAAATCCACCACCAATCTTTTCTTCTCTTTGGTCAAATACTCTGTCGGTCGTGTATCCAGGGTTAAAATGCGCTTTTCAAATTTAACCACGTTGTTAACAAACGGAATCTGACCATAAAGACCCGGTTCATAGTCTGATTTAACAATCTCACCCAGACGGAACTTGATTGCCATTTCGCGCTCACTTACGGTAAACAAAGAGGTATAACCAAGCACGACGACCACAATTATTAAGACTAGAATAAAAATCTGACGACTACCCATAAATATCTTCCCCTAGCTTAACGAGTGCGTATCCGTGAACGATCTCTCAAATCGGAGTTTTCCGATTCCGTTACAGGAGTCGTTGTTGAACCCCCGTCAGTTCCATTATCAGAACCTGACTCTTGCCGGCGCTGTTTTGCGATTTGATCAATGGGGATATACAAAAGGTTATTACCTTCTTTAACATCGATCATAACTTTGCTGTTGTTGGCTAATACATCTTCCATGGCTTCGAGATATAAACGTTCCCGCGTTACCTCGGGGGCTTTTATATATTCCACCAGCAATTCATTAAAACGTCTGGCATCACCATCGGCTTTGGCAATTTTTTCCTGTTTATATGCCTCTGCTTCCTGCTCAATGCGTGCCGCTTCACCACGTGCAATAGGCACTATCTGATTCTGATATTTTCGTGCCTCTTCAATAAAACGGTCCCTGTCCTGTTCGGCACTATTGACATCATCAAACGCCGGCTTCACTTCTTCCGGCGCTTCGGAATAAACCAGGTTGACTTCTTCAACAAGTAGACCCGTATCATAACGATCCACAATATTCTGAATCAGGGCACCTGTGAGCTCTGCTACATCATTACGCTCCAGCACGTAGTTCATCGCACTGGTCCCAACAATTTCTCGCAATGCACTCTCGGTCGCAGCTCTGATTGTGCTGTCCGGATCGACGACACTGAAGAGATAATTTTTTGCATCCTTGACTCGATACTGGACCTCAAACTTCACGTCAACGATGTTTTCATCCTTGGTCAACATCAAGGATTCATCTCGATTCATCCCGACACCCAGACTACGGCTTTTATCCACTTCGACAATGTCTACACTCTGGATAAAACGCGGATACCAGTGTGGTCCGGGTTTGGTAACGGCATGGAAGGCGCCGAACTGCAGCACAACCCCCTGCTTGCCTTCATCCACAATATAGATGCCAGAAAGGGCCCAGATGACCAGCACCACCGCGGCAATGAAACCGAGGCCGAAGCTCCCACCAGGGGTCCGTTTACGACCTGATCCGCCGCCACCGCCGAAGAGGCCGGAAAATCTGCTTTGCAGCTTTTTGATTATCTCATCCAGGTCCGGGGGACCCTGCTCATTCTTACGGTTGCCCCAGGGATCCTTGTTCCCCGAACCACCGGGTTCATTCCAGGCCATTTGTAACTCCATGGATTGGTTTATGTTTTGGCAAGCAATACGCGGTTATTGGATTTCTGTAAAAGCCGAATACTAAGGGGCTTCGCCGGCCGCCGCAAGACGTGAAGGCGCATCGGGCGCCAACAGGAAGCGCTCGACATGGTCCCGCTTGCTGAGCATTTCCCAGTCACTGCGGCGCAATTCCACCTGCATTAACCAGTGACCCTGTGAATCGACCTTGTCATTCAGGACGCTGCCCATTTCGTACAGGCGTGCATGCAGGCGGCCCGCTTCGGGTGGCAGATTCAGACGATAGCAGTGCAAATCGCTATGTAATAGTTCATCAATGGCCGCCAGCAACAGTTCAAGACCGGCACCGGTCACCGCCGAGACCCAGACCCGTTGCGGGCGACCCGCTTTATCCCGTTCCAGTCGTGGTTCCAGTTTGTCGAGCAGGTCAATTTTATTATGCACCACCAACTGGGGACGATGTTCGGCACCGATCTCTTTCAGCACCAGGTTAACCTGTTCAATATTGGCATCGCGGTGTTCGGAAGAAGCATCGACCACATGCAATAACAGGTCGGCATCACGGGTTTCCTGCAAGGTCGACCGAAAGGCCGCCACCAGATCGTGCGGCAAATGGCGTATGAATCCCACCGTGTCAGCCAGAATCATGGGATGCCCGGCCGGTAGCTCGACGCGCCGCAGGGTGGGATCCAGAGTGGCAAATAACTGATCCGCCGCCAAAACCCCCGCCTCGGTGAGGGTGTTGAACAAGGTAGATTTACCCGCGTTGGTGTACCCCACCAGGGATACGGTCGGCATTTCAATCCGTTTGCGGGCCCGCCGTCCCTGGTCGCGTTGCCGGCGGACCTTGTCCAGACGACGGTTGAGTTGTCGAATCCGGTCATTGATCAGACGTCGGTCAGTTTCCAACTGGGTCTCACCCGGACCCCGCAAGCCAATCCCGCCTTTCTGGCGCTCGAGATGAGTCCAGCCGCGCACCAGCCGGGTTGAGAGGTGCTTGAGCTGGGCTAACTCCACCTGCAGTTTGCCTTCATGGGTCCGAGCGCGCTGGGCAAAAATATCAAGAATGAGCCCGGTGCGATCCAGCACCTGACACTTGCACAGTTGCTCCAGATTACGTTCCTGGACGGGTGTCAGGGCATGATTGAACAAAACGACGTCGGCGCGGACCTGCCGGACAATTCGTTGAATCTCCTCCGCCTTGCCGGTACCGACAAAATAACGGGGATGGGGCGAGGCACGGGACCCGGTGACGGTGGCCACCGGCTCAACACCGGCAGAAATCGCTAAATCCCGGAATTCCTGTATTTGCTCGCGATCAGCTTCTGCGGGAAACTCAAGGTGGACGAGCACTGCACGCTCGCCACCCTGGGGTCGTTCAAACAATGGGCACCTTCCTCAGCATCTCCGGTGCCGTTCGAAATCAGACATTTCCTTTGGTTTCATCAGCCATCGGGAGTTTTACATTACGTGTCGGTACCACGGTTGAAATGGCATGTTTATAGACCATTTGACTGACTGTATTTCGTAACAACACCACAAATTGATCAAATGACTCTATCTGTCCCTGAAGTTTAATGCCGTTTACCAAAAAGATGGATACGGGAATACGTTCCTTTCGAAGCGCATTGAGAAACGGATCCTGCAAGGATTGCCCTTTACTCATCGTTCTTATCTCCGTGTAGTTATTGTTATCTATCAACTGCTGATATTAAGTGTAACTGACTGTTATCAAATAAAATACCATCCTAACCTGCGAAAGATCACACATTTTGGGCGGCTTATTGACCTAGATTAGGGTTTCATCAAGGTATTTCAAGGCTTTGCCCTGTAATCGTTCATCCAGGCTGTCCAGAAAGGTAAGTGCTCGCTCCGCACGCAACCACGTAAATTGCCGTTTGGCCAGTTGGCGGGTGGCGATAATTCCCCGTTCTGTCAATTCAGTATAGTCAATGTCGCCATCGAGAAATTCCCATACCTGACGGTAGCCGACAGCACGCAAGGCCGGCAGATCCAGATGCAGATCGCCCCGAGTTCGCAGACCTTCGACTTCCTCGATCAGGCCCTGGCGTAACATCTGCTTAAACCGCGTCGCAATCCGCCGATGTAACACACCCCGATCACTCGGGGCCACCGCCAGCTTGATGATATGGTACGGCAGGGGTTGATCCCTCTGTTGCTGTTGCTGCAACTGGCTCAGGGGAATACCCGTCAGTTCGTAGACCTCCAGGGCGCGCTGGATCCGCTGCGGATCATGGGGATGGATGCGCGCCGCCGCTGCCGCATCCACCGCGACTAGCCGCCGGTGCAGGCTTTCCCACCCTTCAGCTTCCGCTTCGGCCTCAAGGCGAGCCCGGATTTCGGCATCTGCCGATGGCAAGATGGACAGTCCCGTCAGCAAGGCGCGAAAATACAACATTGTCCCCCCCACTAATAAGGGAATGCGTCCGGCGGCAGTGATGGCGGCCATTTCACGCAGGGCATCGTCACGAAACTGGGCGGCGGAATACGCGTCGGCCGGATCCCGGATATCGATCAGCCGATGCGGTGCCCGCGCAAGGATTTCTCTATCCGGTTTGGCCGAACCTATGTCCATACCACGGTACACCATCACCGAATCCACACTGATGATGGAAAGGGGCAGTCGTTCCACCAGGTGAACAGCCAGATCAGTTTTCCCCGATGCGGTTGGGCCCATGAGGCACACCGCGGGTGGCAACCGCGAATCTGTCATGGTCGAAACAACGTAGCCAGTGCGGCCTGATCCAGGATGGTCACCGCCGCATGCGCCAGCGGTTCCCCGCTTGCCATCAACCAGTTTAACAACGGGATCAATCGGTTTTCCTGCCACGGAGAGGAAGTGAATTCAGGGACCAGCCGAACCAGGGCCGCCAACAGCATAGCCAGATCGGGGGATTCGTAACGAACCAGCTCGCTGAGCCAGAGCGGGACAAGCCGCTCAAAATCCACGTCTTCCAGCAATACCGGGCTCCGGCGTAACATCACACTGCGCGGACCACTGATTCCAAAATCGAAACCTGCCTGTGCAAACAGATCATGCTGCTGCTCGATCCAGGCCGACTCCATATCAAGATTAATATTCAGCGGGATCAACAGAGGGCGTCGCGGGATTTCAGCTTCCCGCAACAGCTGAAACTGTCCGGCCAAATAATCTTCATACAAGCGGGGTACATCGATTACCAGCAACCCGGCAGGATGTTGATACAGCGCATATCGGTTCTCGATGACTGTCAAGACAGATCCCGCAGACGCCGCTGCGATGCCGCTGGCGTTGACTCGCTGAGGTGTCGTTTCGGCGACCTGGGGAAATTCCTGGAGTGGCTGCTTGCCGGGATAGCCGGGAGCATTGCCGCGAGCCGGGATGTGCCACTCCAGCGGCTCACGCGCATAGGGCAATGCTGC
>JBECLA010000056.1:0-8812 GCA_040235565.1 Thiohalomonadales bacterium
CGAATCCATGCCGCGGACGTGCCCGTGCCGTATAACGCCAGGCTGGAAAAAGCGGCCATTCCGAGCGCCGATGACGTCTATCATGGCGCGCTCAAGGTGATGGGCAAAATATAAGTAGCGAGGAACGAGTTCCGAGTGACGAGTAACTTCATAAACGAGTAACAATCTCAAAAATAATACGTAGTGAGAGGTCATTGGTTTTGGATGGACACGTCGTCCACTGTTTCCTCGCCACTCGCTACTCGAACCTAGATACTATTTTTTTATGGCTGAACCTTATGTAATCAAAATGCCCCAGCTCTCTGACACCATGACTGAAGGGGTGGTGGTGAGCTGGGAGAAAAATCTTGGCGACAAGGTCGAGCGGGGTGACATCGTTGCCACCGTGGAAACCGATAAAGCCATCATGGATGTGGAAGTGTTTCGCGAGGGGTACCTGTCAGGTCCCCTGGCGGAAGTGGATGCCACTGTTCCCGTTGGCGCCGCCATGGGTTACCTGGTGGAATCGGCCGACGAGGTCGTGAGTGAAGGGGCACCGGCAGCTGCACCTGCTGCTGTTGAGGCAGAGTCGCAAGCCGAAGTCACGGCAGCCGAACCAGCGACAGAAGAAGCCGCGCCGGCCGATGCCTATGCCATCAAGATGCCCCAGTTATCCGACACCATGACCGAAGGCGTGCTGGTGAGCTGGGAGAAAGAACTGGGTGACAAGGTGGAACGCGGTGATGTCGTGGCCCAGGTGGAAACCGACAAGGCGATCATGGATGTGGAAGTGTTCCGCGAGGGCTATCTGTCCGGCCCTATTGCCGAGGTGGACAGCACCGTGCCGGTCGGGGAGGCCATTGCCTATCTGGTGGCAGAGTCCGGCAAGATAATGGAAACCAAAAAAGCTGCCCGCGCCGCCACTCCGGTTGCAGCCGCCGTCCGGCCGATCAAATCCGAACCTCATGGCACGGCCAAACCCAAAACCCGCATTCCCGCCATGCCCCCGGGGGCCACTCCCGCGCCGCGACCCCGTGGAGGGATGGCTACCCCCTATGCCCGTCAGCTGGCCGGTGCCCATGGTATTGACCTGAACAATATCACCGGTACCGGACCTGACGGCCTCATCGTGGCGGCAGACGTCCTCAATGCCGAAGTCCAGACCGCGACCCGCCGCATCTATCAGGTGCCGGGTGTGGGTCGTCCAATGACGGCCATGGAAAAGGCCGTGGCACACAATATGGAGTATTCCCTCTCCATGCCGTTGTTCCGCGTGACCATCGACATCGATCCGACCGCCCTGAAAAATGCTTCCAAGGCCAAGGGATACTCTCTCACGGTCACCCTGGCCAAGGCGGCGGCGCTGGCGATTGAAAAGCACCCGAGCATCAACGCAGTGTACCAGCATGAAGATCGTATCCTGGAGCGTGAGCAGGTAGACGTCGGTCTGGCCGTGGAAACGGAAGGCATGGGGCTGGTGGTCCCGGTCTTGCGCGATGTGCTCAGTCGCGACCTCAGCGACCTGGCGGCCAACTGGAAAGACCTGGTCGATCGGGCCCGGGCGCGACGCCTCAAACCGGAAGAATATTCCAACCCCACCTTTACCATCTCCAACATGGGCATGTTGGGGGTCAGCCATTTTGATGCCATTCCATCGCCGGGTACCTCGGCAATTTTTGCCATCGCCACCGTTGGCCCGCAGGGCATGCCGGTGACCGTGACCGCCGACCACCGCATTGTGAATGGTGCCGACGCGGCCAAGTTCCTCAACACCTTCAAGGAACTGGTCGAAAGCCCGGTCTGGCTGGATGCTTCCGCCCCCGCCGTTGCGGCTGCCCCCAGGACCGCCAAATTCGACTTTGAGTTGCCCCAGGGTGATTACGATTATGACGTGGTCGTGATTGGTGGCGGTCCCGGGGGGGAAGACTGCGCCCGGGATCTGGTGGAACATGGTTTCAAGGTTGCCATGATCAATGATGCGCCGTTCCCCGGCGGGGAGTGTCTGTGGCGCGGCTGCATTCCGTCCAAGGCCTGGCGAGCGGCGGCGGACCGGATTCGGGATCGCGCCCATGATGGGTTGATGGGTATCAAGGGCACCACCAGGCCGGAAATCGACTGGAAGAAACTGGAAAAACACCGTCGCACCGTGCTGGAAGAGCGCGGCAAGATGGCGCTCAATACCGACAAGGGCGTGAAGATTGAGGTAATCCAGGGCTTTGCCCGCTTCGTTGATAACCATACTGTGTTCGTCGACACCGGCGGGAACCAGAAAGATCCCCATACCCGCGCTTTACCGGGAGATGGTAAAAAGGGGAAAAAAATTAGTTTTGCAGTGGCGGTGGTCGCCACCGGTGCGCCGCCGTTTGTACCGCCAATTCCCGGAGCGGAAGAGGGGCTCAAGGCAGAAGGTATTCTGACTTCCGATACGGTCTGGGGTCTGACGGACATTCCCAAGCGTCTCGGTGTTATCGGCGGGGGTGCCATCGGGGTGGAAATGGCGCAGATCTTCCAGGACTTCGGTACCAAGGTACAGTTGTTTGAAGGCCAGGATCGCATCCTGGCGGAAGTCGAACCGGAAGTGGCCAAACAGCTCACTGCGATCCTGAATGATGACCCGCGTTTGGGTATCGAGACTTCGGTCAAGATCAAGGACATCAAGGGCAAACCCGGCGCCATGAAGATGAGCTTCGAGGATGCCGAGGGCAAGGCCCGCACCTACAGTTGCGACTATGTCATCATGGCAACCGGCAAGCGTCCGGATCTTGAGCCGTTACAACTCGACAAGGCCGGGGTAGCCAGCGAGAAGGGTGTCATCAAGGTTGATAACCGCTGCCGGACCAATGTGCCGCACATCTTCGCCGTGGGTGATGTGATCGGCGGCCTGATGCTGGCGCATACGGCGGGTCAGCAGGGCCGGGTGGCCGCCATGACCATCAGTGGCGAAGACATGGTCTACGATCAGGACAAGGATTCCGGGGTGATTTTCACCCGCCCGGAAGCGGCTTTTGTCGGCTTGTCCATGGAGCAGGCCAAAGCGAAAGGTATCGATGCCGCCGAGGTGAAGGTGCCGATGAGCGTCGATGCCAAGGCGATGATCACCGGGGAAACCCAGGGCCTGATCAAGATCGTCGCTGAAAAAGGTTCTCATCGGGTGATTGGCGTGCATTTCCTTGCGGATCATGCCGATACCCTGATTGGTGAGGCGGTGATGATGGTCAGCGGTAACATGACCCTGGAACAGGTGGGGCAGGCGATCCATCCTCACCCCACCCAGACCGAACTTTTCGGTGAACTGGCACGCCGCCTGTCTTCGCGGTTAAAACGGGCCGAACGCCGCGCGAAGAAAAAATAGTCCTCCTTCACTATTCGGTCGTCAATCAAAGGGGACACCCGCGTGTCCCCTTTTGTATTTAGTCAGCCGGCTCCGGGATTTCGGGTATAATGCCGGCCGTTTTTTAGTTGAATTCACGGGTAGTTCGCTAACTGGAGCGGAGCATGAGCGCGATCAAGAAAGTAGTTCTGGCCTATTCGGGTGGGCTCGATACGTCCATTATTCTCAAATGGTTGCAGGATACCTACGGCTGTGAGGTGGTGACCTTCACCGCCGATATCGGTCAGGGCGAGGAAGTGGAACCCGCACGTGCCAAGGCCGAAGCGATGGGCGTCAAGGAAATTTATATTGAAGATCTGCGCGAGGAGTTTGCCCGTGACTATGTGTTTCCCATGTTTCGCGCCAACACCATTTACGAAGGAGAATACCTGCTGGGGACGTCGATCGCGCGGCCATTGATTGCCAAACGGCTGGTGGAGATCGCCAATGAAACCGGTGCGGATGCCATTTCTCATGGCGCTACCGGCAAGGGGAACGATCAGGTCCGGTTTGAACTGGGTGCCTATGCACTGAAACCGGATGTCACCGTTATTGCTCCCTGGCGCGAGTGGGATCTCAATTCCCGCGAGAAATTGATGGCTTATGCCGAGCAACATGGCATTCCCGTGGACTTCAAGCAAAAAGGCAAGAAGTCCCCCTATTCGATGGATGCCAACCTGCTCCATATTTCCTATGAAGGCGGCATGCTGGAAGATCCCTGG
Organism: Thiohalomonadales bacterium; assembly: GCA_040235565.1. GTDB lineage: Bacteria > Pseudomonadota > Gammaproteobacteria > UBA6429 > Thiohalophilaceae > JAHEIJ01. The sequence continues at coordinate 4,072 of JBECLA010000056.1, forward strand.
GCCGAACCCGAGGCAGACATGTGGCGCTGGAGTGTGTCACCGGAAACCGCACCCGACAAACCCACCTATCTGGAATTGACCTTTGAGAAAGGGGACATCGTCGCCATCGACGGTAAGGCCATGACAGCGGCAGAGGTGATGACCTATCTCAACCAGGTCGCCGGCGACAACGGCATCGGGCGGGATGACATCGTGGAAAACCGCTATGTGGGCATGAAGTCGCGGGGTTGTTACGAGACCCCGGCCGGCACGGTCATGCTCAAGGCACACCGCGCGATGGAGTCGCTCACGCTGGATCGGGAAGCGGCCCATCTCAAGGATGAATTGATGCCGAAGTATGCCAGTCTCATCTATAACGGTTACTGGTGGTCACCGGAACGGGAAATGCTGCAAAACCTGATCGACGCCTCGCAACAAACCGTGAACGGGGTGGTGCGTGTCAAATTATACAAAGGCAATGTCATCATCGCGGGACGTAAATCCGACACGGACAGCCTGTTTGATGAAAGTATTGCCACTTTTGAAGAAGACGCCGGGGCCTATAATCAACAGGATGCGGAAGGGTTCATCAAGCTGAATGCCTTGCGCCTGCGAATACGGGCGAAAAAACAGGGCGGTTAACATCAATGACACTGGTTTAGTCGGGTCATGTCTCAGGGTGACATGCAGACTAAATGAATATTACCTGAGGGATGTTGAAGATCGAACTGAGGTAAGACGATCTGCAACAGGGATCAGACGGGCTGGAATTTGCGGCCCAGCCAGTAATCGATACTGGCATATCTGCCCGCACCGATAAAGAATAATACCAGCAACATAATAAAGTACGTTGCCGCGAACTCGATCCCGTTATTTAACACGACGAAGCTTCCCTGTTCCGTCAGCCAGTCATAATTGCCGTATTGCTGCAGAATTTCCCTGGCCTTGTCGAGCCGGACGGCGGCTTCCTGGGCATCACCACAATTAAACAGACAGAATTTGGTATCCGCAATGGCCTGCCAGCCGTGTTGCCAGTGTACGGAAAACGCAGCCACCAGCATGGTGAACATCAGGGGAATTGATATCCAGCGCACCCCCAGGCCAAATAACAACATGATAGCGCCAAGGATTTCGGTGCTGGCGGCCAGAAAGGCCAGCAAGGTCGGAAAGGGTAAGCCCAGTCCCCAATCCGGGTTGCCAAACCAGGCAGCAGTGTCTTCGAAGGCACTGAACTTACTCGACCCCGCCATCCAGAAGATGGGCGCCAGATATAGACGCAGAGCCAGAGGTCCGAGAAAATCAATGACGCGGGTTTTATCCAGGAGCGCTTGTAACCGGGTGAATATCGCCATCTCGTCACTCAATGCTTTTGTTTGGTTACACTGGTTTCCGCGTACCGAGAATAATGTCGCGCGTCCGCAAATCCTGGAGGATGGTCAGACCACCCGCCACTACAGTTTCGGGATCGGTGTGATTGATTTCGGTCGCGATCTGCTCGAGACAACTTCTCCCGGATTGGCCGGGATTTTCCGCCAGTAATTGCAACAGCCGGGCGGTAACAGGGTTGATTTCGAGAAATCCGATTTCATTGTTGCGGTTACGGTAGACAACAATAAAAGTTGGTGTCTCGGATGGCGTGTCGGGCTGATAGTCCGGACCGATTTGGTGCACAGGATGGTGATATTGCAACGACCAGGCCAGGGATGAAACGACCGGATGTTCCGCCAGCAGATCGCCGTGCGGATTGATCTGCCCGCTATCCTGCTCTTCATCGGCCAGCGAAAGGGCCAGCTCGACCCATTCATAATGTGCCAGTTCAAGCAGAAAGGACGGGTCGGCAGCATGCGGTTCACGTTCTTCCTGCAGGTACTGGAGAAATTCGCGCGGCATCTCAGGAAACAACGGGGTCCTGGCTTTATGTTGGGCAAAATAATCACGAATCAGCGCATGCCATTTTTTGTCAGGCATGATCTTGCGCAATACCGGGAAACTGCTCGCCATGAAGCTTTCCACATTGTTGTAGAACAACTCCCGGTAGATATTCATGCGGCGATCTTCCACATCCTGCGGACAGGGATGTTGCTGCGGATTCCGGATATGGGCCGTAAAAGCGTGTTGAGTTTGCTTGAAGTCGGACATGTCAGCCTTGTTTTGCAATACCGTCATGACCTTGGCTATGGTTTGTCTGGATTGCCGTGATCTTGTCAACCTCGGTTAACAACTCCGCTAACGGCGGGATATTAAAATCACGTTCCAGCAACGTGGGGATCACACCAAACTCGGCGTAGGTCTTGTCGAGGAGCTGCCATACCGGATCGATGACATCAGCCCCGTGGGTATCGACAAGCAGATCCTCGGCTTCGTTGTAATGACCGGCAATGTGAATATAGCTGATACGTTCTGCCGGCAAGGCCTGCAGAAATGCGACGGGATCGTAATGATGGTTAACGCTGTTGACATAGATATTGTTCACATCAAGCAGCAGCTTGCAATCAGCTTCTTCCAGGACAGCACGTAAAAAATTAATTTCTTCCATTTCTTTACCGGGTGCAGCGTAATAGGAAACATTTTCCATGGCGATGGGTTGTTCCAGAATATCCTGCACGCGGCGAATGCGATCCGCGACGTAGTGCACGGCCTCTTCGGTAAAGGGGATCGGCATGAGATCGTAAAGGTGACCATCGTCACTGCAGTAACTCAGGTGTTCGGAATAGAGGCGGATCTGATGTTCCTGCAGAAACAGTTTTAAGCGTTGCAGGAAGGCTTCATCCAGCGGTGCCGGACTGCCGATGGACAGGGACAGGCCGTGACAGACAAAGGGGTAACGCTCGGTAAAGGCACGAAACGCCTTGCCCTGGCTGCCGCCGACGCCAATCCAGTTCTCCGGTGCCACTTCGTAGAAGTCGACCTGCTTTGGTGGCTGGTCGGACAGCGGACCCATCAGGGTCCGCCGCAGACCAAGACCGGCACCATGAACAGGGTGTTGATTCATGTTCATGTTGGTTAAAGCGGCTTACTTATTTGCGCCGCACTTGCCTTCGGTGGGGGCAGATTTGGCGCCACCGCATTTACCTTCCATGGATTTATCCATTTCTTTGGCACCGCCACACTTGCCTTCATTTTTGGTTTTGGCTGCGCCGCATTTACCTTCCCCACACTTGCCTTCCTGGGTGCTCTTGGCGCCGCCGCATTTGCCTTCTTTGGCTTCAGCGACCTGCATGTAACCGCTGTTCAGATCAGACATGGCAAACGGGTTACTGCTGCTCGGGGCGGCAGTAGCGATGTTGCTGGCGGCCAGGCTGGCGGCAAACGCAGTACCGATAGCAAGGGCAAGCGGGGTTTTGGTTTTGTGAGTCATCGGATTATCTCCTGTTGTGGTTAAAAAATCGCCAGTATGTGATTAGTATTCTGGCGAGTTATAAAGTTATACGTTGATTGGTTTGGTGTAGATTCAACAATAAAATAAAAATCTCTGCCGTGTTGCGATTTGAATCGCAATTATTTCTAAAGTTCCGTCCAGGGCCCCTTGAACATCACCTTGCCTTGCATGTTGGTCGCCGCGTCATCACCGGTTTCTACCGTAACGACCAGTTCGGCTTTATTGGGATCCCGTTTCATGGCTTTGGGCAAAGGTACTTTCATTTCACCGGTATTTTCCGGTAATACCGCCACGCCCTGATTGAATCCGTCTTTCCAGACCAGCCACAGGACGCAGACTTCACCGGCCGGCATACTCATGGGTTTGAGGGTTTTAATACGCAAGGTTCGGGATCTTGGGCCTGCGCTGACTAACCACGCCGGTTCATCGGTGCTATCGGTCAGAAAGGCGATCCGCTCGGGTGCCGGTGTCTGGAAGAGGGGAAAACCGATTAATAATGCCAGTAGCAGTGATGCGGCAGCGGCCACCATACCCAAACGGCGCCAGAACACTACGTTATTCCAGAGCGATGTATTTTCCGTTGCGATCCCCAGTTGTTGCTCAATCCTTGCCCAGACACGGGCCGGCGGTGTCACGGCTTCCAGTTCCTCGTTGAGGGGTTCCAGCCGCCGGGCCCATTGCAGAACCGCTGCCCGCAAGGCCGGATCCGTCAGCATCAGCGCCTCGAAGCGGCGGCGGGCCTGGCCGTGCAGACTGCCGAGCACATACTCCCCGGCAAGCAGGGCTTGCAGGTCGGGATTTTTGTATCTCAGGCTTCCAGACATTGTCGTAACTGTTCCAGTCCTCGTCGAATCCAGGTCTTTATCGTCCCGATGGGGTGGCTCAGCCGATCCGCCAGTTCGGGATGGGTCAAGCCCTCGTAATAGGCCAGCTGGACACATTCACGCTGATCGTCACGCAGGCCTTGCAGGCATTGCTCGATCGCCAGGCGGTCCAGCGTAGGATCAGGCTGGGGTGCGCTTAGCATATCGAGCTCGATTTCTTCGCGCCGCAGTTCATGTCGCTGTCGCCGGAGCATGTCGAGCGCCCGGTTTCTCACAATGGTTACCAGCCAGGTCATCGGGGCAGCCTTGCTTTCCTGATAGGTGGCTGCTTGCCGCCAGACACTGAGATAAGCCTCCTGCAGGCATTCCTGGGCCTGACCTTCTACTTTTAATATACGCAGGGCAATGGCATACAGTTTCGGGCTGGTGAGACGATAGAGGCGGGAAAACGCATTTTTATCCCCTTCGGCCGTGGCGGCCAGGAGTCGGATAAGGATACGCAGCTGGCTATCAGCGACCAAGTTCAGGACCTCTTGGCCTGCTGTTGCAGGCATTTCAG
>JBECLA010000083.1:0-14516 GCA_040235565.1 Thiohalomonadales bacterium
TGCACCATGCCGGCAATGGTTGTCTGGAGTTCCTCGAATGTACTCATGATGAATTCTCCTTTAATGTCATATCACAACAGACATATTGAATAAGTTTAGATCGTGTCCGAGCACATTAAAATGAAGTCGTGGAAATGATTCACTACACAAAAACAGCATAAGTTTAGCGATACCATAAAATATAATTTGCTTCGAGTGGTATTGACGCCTCGGGATGCGCGGGAATGATACGTGGAGTATAGTCCGTTGTCGGCCGATTGGCCGATACACTCCCCTGATAAAGATAAGCGTTCCTGGCTCCGCTCAGCGATTCACCTCGTTTCAGTGGCTGAGACAGCGATCCCGTCTCCATCGTTGCATCGGCGTATAATTCAACCTGGATCGCTTCGGGACGGATATCATCAAGATAAACCTGTACTTCAAAATGATGTTGTCCGTTTGTTTCTTGCGACATCACATTGCCAAAATGGATACGCGGCCAGTGTTGCGCCAGATGGGCATGCCACTGCTGGATATCAACAGCGATCGCATTATCGTCAGCCATGCGTCGATGACAGGCATCGGCAAGCGGTGCATAATACTTCTGCATGTATTCACGTAACATGCGATTGGTGGAATATTGCATCGTCAGGAGAGCCATGCTCTCTCGCATGCGATTGACCCAGTCATGCGGCAGACCTTTGTGATTCCGTCGATAAAAACACGGAATCACATCCTGTTCCAGGATACGATAAAGCTTTTCCGCTTCGGCAGCGTCCCAGCGCGCAATATCGTTATGTTCATTATCATCACCCAGCGCCCACCCGACTTCCTGTGTATATGCTTCGGCCCACCAGCCATCCAGTTCTGACAGGTTCAATCCCCCATTCACCAGCACTTTCATGCCACTGGTACCGCTGGCTTCCCAGGGACGACGTGGGGTATTGATCCAGACATCCACCCCCTGGGTGAGTTGCTCGGCCACACCGAGATCATAATCTTGCACAAACACCACATGACTCCGGACTTCCGGTCGCGCAATAAACTGTTGCCAGGCGTGCAACAGCTGCTTACCCTTCACATCCTGCGGATGCGCCTTTCCCGCGATCACCAGTTGCACCGGCCGATCGCGATTCGTCAGTAATCTGATCAGGCGCTCGGGTTCATACAGTAACAAATTGGTGCGCTTGTACTCGGCAAAGCGGCGCGCAAATCCCAGCGTCAACACATCCGGATCGAGTATTTCATTACATGCCCGAATCAATGCCTCTTTCGCACCGCGCCCACGATGCTGCCGTATTAATCGTTGGCGGATAAAGTCGATCATTTGTTGACGACATTGAGTGCGTAAATTCCACAATGTTTCATCCGGCAGTTTGCGCAATTGTTCTTCGTTCGTATTTAACGCACCACGCCAACGATCCTTACCACAGGCTTCGGTCCACAAGGTATCGGCAGCAATCGAGTCCCAACTCGGCACGTGCACACCATTGGTGACATGACCGACGGGCACCTGGTGTGGCGGCCAATGGGGAAACAGCGATTGAAACAGACGTCGACTCACCGCACCGTGGAGTTGACTGACGCCATTGATCGCCCCTGAACCATGAATCGCCAGATACGCCATGTTAAAGGGTGCATCCGGGCAGTCGGTATTATCCCGACCCAGGGCCAGTAATTCCTTCACATCAACACCCAGATCACTGGCGTAGTCACGAAAATACAGGCGGAACAACTCCGGGGCAAACTGATCAAAACCGGCTTCAACCGGAGTATGGGTCGTGAACAGATTACCGGCGCGGGTCGCACGTAGTGCTTGCTGGAAACTTATTCCATTCGTTTGCATGTAATAGCGGGCCCGTTCCAACAAGGCAAAGGCGGCATGGCCTTCATTCAGATGACACACCGGGCAGTTCATCCTCAGGGTTTCCAGTAATCGCCAACCGCCGATACCCAGCACGATCTCCTGTTGTAAACGCTTTTCCGAACTGCCGCCATAGAGTTCACTGGTAATACCGCGATCGCCCGGTTCATTAAGGGGATCATTGGTGTCGAGTAATAACAAGGTACGCCGCCCGACCTGGCCATACCAGGGTCGTAACCGCAGTGGGCGACCTGGCAGATCGATCGTGATACGTAACCAGGCGCCCTTATCATCCCGTAACGGGATCACCGGCAACATGGTCGGGTCGTTGTAAGGAAAAAATTCAATTTGCTCCCCGTGTCCATTCAATACCTGGTGGAAATAACCTTGTTGATAGAGCAAGCCGACACCAATCAGTGGCACATCCAGATCGCAGCCGGTTTTTAAATAGTCGCCTGCCAACACCCCCAGGCCGCCGGAATAAATCGGTAATGCTTCACTGATGCCAAACTCCATACAGAAATACGCAATCTGGCCTTTAAATTTGTCGTCATACTCGGATGAAAACCAGGTTTCAGCGGAAAAATGTTCTTCCCGAGCTGTAAGTTGTTGCTCGAGTGCAGACAGAAAAGATTTATCGTTTGCCAGTTCACGCAATCGTTGATCAGAAATCGATTCCAGGATTAACCAGGGATTGGCAGTGGCATTCCACAGCTCGGGATCGACGCTTTGCCAGAGTTCATCCGCACCATGATTCCAGCTCCAGCGCAAGTCTGTTGCCAGGGTAGCCAGGCCTTGCAAGGACTCTGGCATGGTACGCGCAAGATAATGTTTACTTTGCATAATGTTCTTGCAGAGTGTTCAGACTTTCATATTGTGTTACAGCCCTTTGCCTTGATTACATCAGGCTGATCCCTGTTGTCCCGCCCACTGCCAGTTACGAATCTCCGGCATGTCCTCGCCATGTCGCTGGATATAATGCTTATGTGTTGTCAATTGATCGAGCATGTGTTGTTTGAGATAGGCGGCGCGATAACCCAGCTTCGGGACACGATCGACCACATCCATTACCAGGTGAAAGCGATCAATATCATTGAGCACCGCCATATCAAACGGTGTGGTGGTCGTACCTTCCTCCTTGTAACCGCGTACATGCAAATTTCTGTGATTGGTGCGGCGGTACGCGAGGCGATGAATCAACCAGGGGTAACCGTGAAACGCAAAGATAATCGGTTTGTCCGTGGTAAACAGACTGTCAAAATCCTTGTCTAACAGGCCATCCGGATGCTCTTCATGCGGCTGCAGGGTCATTAAATCCACCACATTGATCAGCCGTACTTTAAGATCAGGTTCATATTTGTTAAGCATTTCCACTGCGGCCAGGGTTTCAATTGTAGGCGTATCCCCGGCACACGCCATGACCACGTCCGGCTCTCCACCCTGATCATTACTCGCCCATTCCCAGATACCAATGCCCTTGCTACAGTGATTAATCGCCGCCACCATATCCAGCCACTGGGGATTGGGTTGTTTGCCGGCGACGATAACATTGACCCTGTCGCGACTGCGCAGGCACTTGTCGGCCACATACAACAGTGAGTTGGCATCGGGCGGTAAATATACCCGTACAATATCCGCTTTCTTGTTGACCACGTGATCGATAAATCCCGGGTCCTGATGCGAAAAACCATTGTGATCCTGGCGCCACACATGGGACGTCAACAGAATGTTCAAAGACGCGATGGGACGGCGCCAGGGAATTTCCTTGCTGACCTTGAGCCACTTGGCATGCTGATTGAACATCGAATCGATGATGTGGATAAATGCCTCGTAACAGGAGAAAAAGCCATGTCGGCCGGTCAACAGATAACCTTCCAGCCAACCCTGACAGGTATGTTCGGAAAGAATTTCCATCACCCGCCCGTCCGGGGCAAGATGATCATCAACTGGATAGGTATCGGCCAACCAGGTTCGATCGCTCGCTTCCAGCAAGGCGCCAAGACGATTGGATACGGTTTCATCCGGGCCCATGACCCGGAAGTTCTGCCGGGCAAGATTCAGGCGCATCACATCGCGCAGGTAATCGCCCAACCGGCGCGTTGCCTCGCCTCGCCTGCCGCCCGGTTGCGGTACGGCCAGCGTATATTCGGTAAAGTCAGGCAGCTTCAGATCATGTAACACGATTCCGCCGTTCGTGTGTGGGTTGGCACCCATACGTCGCGCGCCTTGCGGTGCCAGGGCGGCCAGTTCCGGTTTCAGACTACCCTGCTCATTAAACAACTCTTCCGGACGATAACTTTTCATCCATTGTTCCAGTACCCGAATATGTTGCGGTTTGGTCGCCAGTTCGGCAAACGGTACCTGGTGTGAACGCCAGTAACCTTCCAGTTTGAGACCATCAATTTCCTCGGGGCAGGTCCAACCCTTGGGGGTACGCAGGATGATCATCGGCCAGTGAGGTCGCCTCACGCCTGTCCCGTTGCGAGCCTGGCTCTGGATGGCCTGGATTTCGTCCATTGCCTTGTCCAGCGTTGCCGCCATGGCCTGATGCACCACTTGCGGATCATCACCTGCGACCACATAGGGCTGGTAACCGTAGCCGACAAACAACTTTTGCAGTTCATCGTCGCTAATGCGCGCCAGTACAGTCGGGTTGGCGATCTTGTAACCGTTAAGATGCAGGATGGGTAACACCGCACCATCGGTCGCCGGATTGAGAAATTTATTGGAGTGCCAGGCGGTGGCCATCGGTCCGGTTTCAGCTTCACCATCACCGACGACACAGGTAACGATCAGATCCGGATTATCGAACGCGGCGCCATAGGCATGACTGAGCGAGTAACCCAATTCACCGCCTTCATGAATCGAACCCGGCGTTTCCGGCGCGGTATGACTGGGAATACCCCCAGGGAAGGAGAACTGACGAAACAGTTTTTTCATACCCTCGCGGTCCTGGCTGATATTGGGGTACAACTCGGTATAGCTTCCTTCCAGATAGGTGTTGGCAATGATCCCCGGTGCGCCATGACCCGGACCGGTGATGTACATCATGTTCAGATCACGCGCCTTGATGATGCGGTTCAGATGGGCATAAATCAGGTTCAGTCCGGGGGTGGTACCCCAGTGTCCCAACAGGCGTGGTTTGATATGTTCAAGCTTGAGTGGTTGTTGCAGTAAGGGGTTATCGAGCAAATAGATCTGACCAATGGAGAGATAATTCGCCGCCCGCCAGTAAGCATCAATTCGTTGCAGTTCGTCAGGTGATAACGGCGTGTTCTCAACCGCCGTTGTATTGGCAATCTCGTTCATGCTCCACCTCCTATGGCGTGCCTGCAGCAAAGCGTTCAGGCTTTCTGATGCTGGACCGTTTCCGTTGATATGAGATGTGCGGCATGTTGGGCCAGCATAAGTTCTTCGTTCGTGGGGATCACCCAGACGGTGACCTTGCTATTGGTGGTATTGATCTGTGTCGCGTCAGCCTGATTGGCGTCGGCATCAATGGCGAGTCCCAGCCAGGCGGCAGCTTCACAGATTCTGGCACGGACCGATGCCGCATGTTCACCTATTCCGCCGGTAAACACCACCGCGTCCAGCCCACCCAGGGCGGCAGTCAGGGAACCGAGTTCGCGGCTGATACGATAGCAAAAATAATCCACCGCATCGGCGGCAACGGGCTCGGCACTACTGAGCAAGGTGCGCATGTCATCACTGATTCCCGACATGCCCAGCAAACCGGATTGGTGATGTAACAAATCCGAAATATCTGCACTGCTCATACCGTTTTGTAATAAATACAACACAACAGCCGGATCCACGGCACCACTGCGTTTACCCATTGGCAAGCCATCGAGAGGCGTAAAACTCATGGTCGTGGCCAAGCTTTGTCGCTGTTGCAATGCACACATACTGACGCCGTGGCCAAGGTGAGCCACCACGATTTTGCCGTTGGCTGCATCACCCAGATGAAATGGTAAAACACGACTGATGTATTCATAGGAAAGGCCGTGAAAACCATAACGGCGAATGCCCTGTTGTGCATAGGCCGGGGGCAAGGCGAAATGCTTTTCCCAGGGCGGCATGCTGGTATGAAACGCCGTATCAAAACAGGCCACGTGTGGAATTTGCGGCCACTGTTTCAACAGTACTTCCAGTGCCTGTACGGCATGCGGTTGATGCAGCGGTGCCAGTTTAATGATGGCCTTCAGGTCATCCAGGACATTTTGATCCACGGGGACTGCCCGGGTATAGCTGCTGCCACCGTGAACCACACGATGGCCGACGGCCACGATCCGCCATTGCTTCGAACAGCTGTCCAGCCATTCCAGAATCACATGCAATGCATCGGTATGGGTGGCAACATCCGGCTTTTGCGTGTGCGTATCGGTTTGAGAGGCATCACCGGCCTGCGTAACACGAAAACTTGCCTGTGCACCAATCCCGTCCAGATTACCCCGGTACAGTTCGCGTAAATCGTACCCACTATTCTCAAGCGCATACAACGCGAACTTGATACTGGATGAACCGGCATTAATTGCCAGTATGGCATCCAGCATTATTTTCGTCCTGTTGTTGGTGGGCTCGGTTTCATATGCTATCCGGCAAGGCGATGCGCCAGATTATCAAGCAGACCCTGGTAGGCATTCTTGAATTTTTGCACGCCTTCCTGTTCCAGTTGATCGGTTAATGCCGTGAGATCCAGTCCCAGCTCAGCCAGCCCATCCAGTGTGGCATGGGCTAACCCGACGTCCTGCTCCAGTCGAAGCGCGGGTTGCCCGTGATCACGATAGGCAGCCAGTGTCTTCAGGGGCAAAGTATTAATCGTGTCCACGCCGATGAGGGCTTCGATGTATTTAATATCACTGTAGGCAGGATCCTTGGTGGATGTGGAAGCCCATAACAAGCGTTGTGGCCTGGCGCCTGCCGCTGCCAATTGCTGCCAGTGTTCGCCGGTAAACAACAGTTTGTAATCCTGGTAGGCCAGGCGTGCCGAAGCAATGGCGCTCTTGCCACGCAATGACTCAGCCTGATGTTGCGTTGCGCCGGACATGAGGTTATCGAGCTTGCTGTCCACCAGCGTATCAATTCGACTTAAAAAGAAACTCGCGACCGAGGCAATCGTATCCAATGCCTCGCCCCGCTCCGCGCGGAGAGTCAGACCGGCGATATACGCCTCGGCCACTTCACGGTAGCGTTGCAGGCTAAATAACAGGGTAGCATTCACATTTATGCCATCAGCGATCAGTCGTCGTATGGCGCTGACTCCGGCCGGCGTGGCCGGTACCTTGATCAGACTGTTGGGGCGATCCAGATTCGCCCACAAACGTCGTGCTTCCTCGATGGTCGCCTCGGTGTCGTACGCCAACAAGGGTGACACCTCGTGGCTGACAAAGCCGTCCCGGCCCCGGCTGGCGGCAAATTGCGGCGCCAGCATATCCGCGGCTTGTTGCAAGTCCGCAATCGCGCAGGTCTGATACAAGCTTGCGGCATCATGTCCCTGCATGGCCTTGATCACGGGATCATAATCATGGTGTTCCACAATGGCCTTTTGCAGGATCGCGGGATTGGAGGTCACCCCACTGACACCGTCCTCATCGATCATGCGTTGAAATTCACCGCTGGAGAGTAACCCGCGCTGGATATAGTCCAGCCAGACACTCTGGCCCAACTGTTTGATTGTTAATAATGGATTGCTATTCATATTTTTCTGTTTGACAGTGGGGAAAACGGCAAAGTTCATCTCCGACGTATTTGATTCGCTCCGCCGTTGGCTTTCGAGGTAGTAGGTACAACGCTTTCGTTTATTCCAGGCGCTATTGGAAACATGTAAGGTATGACGGTGCGGTTTCATGCTTATTTATTAGCTTTGTTTCATACTTCTTACTGAGACCCTTTCAATTGCTCGGGATTTCACCCAGGCTCGCGGCACTGAGCAAGATCACTTCGATTTCCTCGACGATCTCTTCTTGTCGCAGGGTATTGGCCTGGCGCGCCATTTCCGCCGATTCCTCATCCAGGTGTTTCACTGCACCATCGAGGTGCGTCACGCGCTGGTGGTTTTCTATCATCAGTGATGTATAGAGCATTTCGTGCAACGTGGCGAACAGATAAGCGTCCACGAGCTCGGCCAGTAGCACTCGCGGGGACAGATTCATGGTTGGCGGATGAGCGTAGCGCTGTGGCCTGTTTCGCAAATCCTGAAAGGGTGGCAGGATATTTTGCATCACGATGTCATCGTCATCACCGTGATAGAGACAATAAACGGTCAGGACACCATATTTTTCCTGCAACGTGGTCAGCTCATTCACAATCTGGTTCAGAAGGGAGGTTACCTCCTCTGCCACACTGGCACCATCAAACCACGCCACGACACGTTCATCTTCTTCCAGTAGCGCGTACAGTTTGCGACCGACAAGGATTAACATGGCATTATCAGCAGGACTCGTCCGCAGGGTTGATTCAAAATGCGCAAGCAGGGCATGGTTGAAATCACCACAAAAACCACGTTCTGTACCAATCACAAGATAGACGGGTATGGTGACTGTTGTTCCGGGCAATGTTTCCGGATAGAAACCAAGCAAGTCGGTAACCGCTTCTTCGATGTTTTGCACCACGGTGTGTTGTGCCTCGAGAAACCTGTCCAGTTTGCGGGTTTCCATATAGGCCAGGGTTTTCATGGAATTCATGATCTCCCGAATTTCGGCCAGGCTGTGCCGGTGACGTTCCAGTTCCCGTCGGCGTGTCATGTCGCCTCATCCTTCACGCGATAGGTAAACCAACCGGCGACAGCGGCAGCCCATTCTTCGCGTGGACTGTCGAGTCCAAGAGCAGTGTGTCGAACCTGCTTTTCGAGCATTGCCAGTGAAGCAGGTACGTCTGCAATATCCAGATCATCAAATAAATGATCGTTAAACGCGACCAACCAGGCTATCTGGAATTCCACCGGCAGTGGGGAAAGACGATCCTGTTTGAGGATCTCGCGCAATAACCGGCCACGCTGGATCGCAGTTTCCATGGACGCCTCGAGACGGGCGCCAAACCGGGTAAAGACCTCCAGCTCGAGGTACTGGAGATAGTCAAGTTTCATGCGCCCGGCTTCTTCCTTAATACGCGGATGCTGCGCCTGTCCGCCAATACGTGAGACCGAGCGGCCGATATCGATGGCCGGACGGAAACCACCGGAAAACAAATCGCGATCGAGGTAAACCTGACCATCGGTAATGGATATCAGGTTAGTCGGGATATAAGAAGCAATCTCACCCAACTGGGTTTCGACGATAGGCAGCGCGGTCATACTACCACCACCATGGGCAGCACCCAGGCGCGTTGCACGTTCTAATAAACCCGCATGAACTGAAAAGATGTCACCAGGATAGGCTTCGCGCCCGGGTGGCCGGCGTAATAACAGCGACAGTTCGCGATAGTTCTTGGCATGGGTAGAAAGATCATCGTAGATAATCAGCACATCCTTGCCCTGTTGCATCCAGAACTCGGCCACTGCACAACCGGCAAAGGGCGCCAGATGTTGCAAACCCGGCAGGCTGCTTGCTTCGGCCACCACAATGGTGGTGTAGTCCAGGGCACCGAACTCTCGCAGGGTATCGATAGTATTGATAATCGTTGAACGTTTTTGCCCGATAAGAACATAAACACAATATACGTTCATGCCTCTTTGGTTGATCACTGTATCGATTGCGACGGAACTCCGTCCCAGACCTTCATCACCAATCAGGAGTTGTCGTTGTCCTTTGCCGATGGGAATCATGGTATCGATGATCTTGATTCCGCTATAGAGGGGTTCTGCAACGAAGTCACGCGCAACAATCGGCGGTGATTTTGATTCCATTGCCTGCCAACGTGTATGCACCGGGGGTGCCACACCATCGAGCGGAATTCCTGATGGATCGACGACACGCCCGAGCAGTTCATCGCCGACCGGCATGCTTAACGTCCGACCGGTGCGCAGCACGGTGGTACCTGCGGTTAACGTTTCGGTTTCATGCAACAGGACGGCGCCAATTAGCCCTTCCGTTAGATCAAAGACCATTGCCCGGCTACCATCCGCGAATACCAGAACATCATCGATTGCCGCAGATGGCAAACCCGCAATCCAGGTAATACCATCACCCACCGAAATCACATGACCTTGTTCCTTGATGCGTAACTTCGGCCGATAGTGTTCGAGCCATTTTGCCTGACGTTCCAGCAATCCGGTTGACACGTCTGTAGCGTTACTGTTCATGGGTCAAGTGTCGAAAGCCTTCGAGTTCGTCCTGCAGATCCGCGCCCAGTATCCATGCACCAATGGTAATCCGGACCCCCGCCAGCAAGTTTTTGTTCTGCTGGAATTCAATGGGTATGTCTGAGCGGGTTATTTTATTCACGGCCTGCTCAATCGATTGACGTTGTTGCCCGGAAAGTGGATAGGCTGTGGTGACAATGATGGATTCAGGGAGTTGCTCGACGTTGTTACGCAATGCTGTCATGCGTTCATCGGGGAGTTGTTTGATGTCATCGAGCAGCATTTCAATGAGACGTGCTTCTGTATCGGGTCCAGCCGCGTGTTGCAGCAGGCGGGTCGCAAATCGGGCACCCTGCTCCAGCGCGGTTTCTTCCATTTTGCGCATGGAGTCGGACTGGCGACGCGCTTCGGCCACACGTGCCTTTTCCTGTTGCAGTTCCAGCTCGGTTTGTAACTGCGATAATTTCGTAGTGCGTTCAGCCTCGATATCCTCAGTCAGCTTACTGCGCGCTTGTTGGCGTTCCTGTTCCCACTCGCCAAGCCGCCCTTCATACTGTTGGCGTAATTTTTCCGCTTCTTCATGATGTGCCTCGGCATCTTGCAGGGTTTTTTCGATCCCTGCCCGTCGACGGGCGATCACATCCAGTACCGGTCTATATAGAAAGTGTTTCAGGATCCAGACCAGGACCAGGAAATTAATGATCTCGAGAATAAAGGTGGACCAGTTCAACTCCACGTTATTATCCCCTCCTCCTTGTTAATACCAGTGCTATCATCTCTATTGCTTGTCTATTGCAACAGGTATTCAAGCAGCGGATTACGGAATAGCACGATAAGCACAATGACCAGCACATAGATCGCCAGCGACTCGATCATTGCCAGACCAATAAACAAGGTACGCATGATGGAACGCTCTGCCTCCGGTTGTCGCGACAGTGCATCCAGAGCACGACTGATGGCCCAACCCATGGCAATGGCTGGCAACATCACGCCGAGCGTAATACCAATAATCGCGGCAACAGTTGATGCCATGGTGAATGTGGTTAAGTCGGGCATAGGTTACTCCTTTTCTTTTTGCCGAAGTTGTTGTGACTGGATACCGCCAGCGACATAAATCAGTGCCAGCATGCCAAAAATGTAAGCCTGTACCAGGGCCTCGACAATATGCAGCATCAGGATAGGTACAGGAGCCAGGAAACCGGCAACGATCAAAATCAACAGCGCCGCCATTTCCAGGCTCATCATGTTGCCAAACAATCGCACGGCCAGTGCAATGGTACGTGTAACCTCACTGATTAAATGAAATGGCAACAGGATCGGATTCGGGCTAATGTAATGATGCAAATAATTCTTCACGCCCTGCGAGCGTATGCCGAACCAATGAGTGGAAAGAAACACCAGAAAGGCCAGTCCGGCGGTAGCGGACAGATCCCGGGTCGGTGAATGCGCCCCGGGAAGCAGACCACTTAGATTGGCGATAACCAGAAAAACCCACAGGCTGGCGATGAACGGCAAGATCCGTTGCGTTTGCTCAGGCGCGACCGCTACCACGGCATTTTCAATTGTCACAACAACCCCTTCCACCGCTGTCTGAACCGGTCCGGGTTCGATTTGCAAACGTCGCGTCACCAGCCAGGCAAATAACCAGAGTACCGCCATGATTACCCAGGTCGTTATCACCGTATTGGTAATAGCAACAGGCCCCAGTTCAATCACAGGTTTAATGAGGATGTTTTCTCCGGCCATCAGTTACTCTTTTATAAAAAGATACACATTCAGTCCGCCAATAATTACACCCAACAGGATCAAACTCAGTGTCCAACGCATAGAATAGCCTGTGGCCAGACTGTCCAGCCATTGCCCGAGATAAGCGCCCCCAATGACCGGAATGACAAATAACAACCCAAGTGTCCCGATGTAGACCGTCTGCCCGATTAGCGTCGGCCGATCATGTTCGGCTTTCTTCATGCGTCTTGCCTGGCGCTCTACCTGTTTTCGCAAATCGTCCGGCTGGGGCATCGTAATCAACCTGTGCTCATGCGACCCATTTCCCACATGCGTTTCAGTACTTCTTCCTCCATGCGGTGCAGGCTTTCCTTCATGGAATGCAATTGTTCCTCTTCCGTAATCAATTGCTGCTGCAGCGCCTCGCTAATACGCATGTAGTCATCATCCAGCAAATACCGTCGCGTGCTCAGTGTCAGGATATTGTCGTGGAAATAAAGCACGGCGCCAGGTAAAGCGAGGTACTGCCAATCACTATCCCCAACACGAAAGCGCGCCAATCCAATAATCAGTGATGTTATTAATCGCGCGTGACCGGCGAGAATCCCGAAGCTCCCGGACTTATCTTCCCCGACAAACGAGGTGACTTCCTTGATCTCCCTGCTTCGGGTCGCATCGTGCAGTTTAAGGGTAAAGCTGTTCATAATTTGACCCCTTCCATGGTACCGCGCATGTAACACTGTTCTTCGGAAACCTGGTCATATTTACCCGATAAAAACCCATCACAATCGGCAAGTGTCTGCTCCAGTGGAACAGAAACACCTTTGATCCCGGTATGTGAGGCGGTGGTCCAGAATGGTTGGGTAAGGTAGCGTTGTAATTTGCGCGCCCGTCGGATGATTTTGCGATCCTTGGGCGATAGTTCTTCCACGCCCAGCATGGTAATAATATCTTCCAACTCCTGATAACGTGCCAGGTGTTCCCGTACGCCTTCCGCGATGTTGTAGTGATGTGCACCGAGGGTATGGCGATCCATCAGACGACTGCCTGATTGCAAGGGATCCACAGCAGGGTAGATACCCTTGCCCGCCTGGGCACGCGAGAGGATCACCGTGGTATCAAGGTGACTCAAAATGGTACTGACCGCCGGATCGGTCATGTCATCGGCCGGCACATACACCGCTTGCACCGAGGTGATGGCACCTGACCTGGTCGACAGGATCCGATCCTGCATTTCCGCCACTTCTGTCGTCAGGGTGGGCTGATAACCTACTGTTGCCGGCATGCGGCCCAGCAGACTGGAAACTTCACTGCCCGCCTGAATGAAACGAAAGATATTGTCCATCACGAATAGCACTTCTTTTTGTAAGCTATCGCGCAAATATTCGGCATATGCCAGTGCTGACAGGCCTACCCGGAAACGCACCCCGGGGGATTCATCCATTTGCCCGAATACCATCAGCGTCTGCGGAAGTACGCCCGCCTTGCGGACTTCGTGCCATAGTTCGTGCCCTTCCCGTATACGTTCGCCTACCCCGGCAAAGACTGACACCCCTTCATGCATCTTCGCCACGGCATGCATGAATTCCATGATCAGCACCGTCTTGCCGACCCCGGCCCCGCCGAATAAACCGGTTTTGCCGCCTTTGACGAAGGGGCACAGTAAGTCAATCACCTTGATCCCCGTCTGAAGTAATTCCCCCACTCCCACGGCTTCATCGAGGGGTAGCGGCCGATGATGAACATTGCGAAATTCCTGTGGCGACAGGGCATCGCCGTCATCCAGCGGTTCACCGAAGATATTCAATAATCGACCCAGACATTCCGGCGTCACCGGCACATGTAACGGTGCCCCGGTGTCATACACCGGCATTCCCCGATGCAGGCCGGTACTGCGATGCAGGGTAATGGTACGCACATGGCGCTCATCCAGGTGTTGATGGACTTCGAACAGATAGGTCTCGTGATTGAAATGTGCCGATAGTGCCTGTCGCAGTGGTGGCAAGGTATCACAGGCAATGACAGCGACAGGACCATGCACCTCGGTAATGACACCGATGGGTGTCCGATTATGCACTTCCTCCGCCATTGTCATATGAGATAGGATATCTGCTTTGTGAGAATTTCTCGCATGCTCTATTCATAATAGCGCACTTGGTGGAAAGTGTTATTGGCATGGCATTTCACGTGAACTGCGTGTAGTTGAGCGTTACGCTGTTTTATTACACTTGGCCTACAATCCCCTGGCTTATAGAAACGACGGGGGTTACGTCAACACGGAGCGCGACGCATCCATGTTGACGATATCATTGGTGGTGGCCACTAAAACGATTGTTGCAAAAGGATTATCTCAACCTGGTGGTCCTTCCAGCAACGTCACATGAACAGCCATACTACTGAAACTGGCCGGCGGCCCAAACTGATGATAAATCGCCACATCCGCGGCATCGCGCCCGCGAGCGACGGCGAGTCGTCCACCGCGCAGTGTGGCTTCGGAGGGGTCAAACGTATACCAGCGATCACCGACATACGCCTCGAACCAGGCATGCATGTCCATCGGTTCCAGGCCATGAAGAAAACCGACGACCAGGCGGGCAGGAATGCTAATGCTGCGGCAAAGCGCGATGCCGAGATGGGCAAGATCACGACACACCCCATACCCCTGCCCGTTCACTTCGGCAGCGGATAAGGGAAAGGCACTGGACTCAG
>JBECLA010000124.1:0-3168 GCA_040235565.1 Thiohalomonadales bacterium
CATCAAGCTGCCAAAAGGACAATCGCTGCAGCACGCGTTAGACGTGTACCGTGCTGATCCCAATGTCGAGTATGTACAACCCAACTATATCTATCAGGCCCAGGCTGTGCCGGTAGATACAAACTACGATCAATTGTGGGGGCTGAATAATAATCTCAACGGCAATGACATCGATGCCGAGCTGGCCTGGGACCAGCTCACCGATTGCAGTAGCGTCACAGTGGCGGTGATCGATAGCGGTGTTGACTATAGCCATCAGGATCTGGCGACAAACATGTGGGATGGCTCAGCCGCAGGCTACCCCAATCACGGCTATGATTTTGTTGGTGAATCGATTTATAACTCAAATCCCGATAATGATCCCATGCCGATGGCGGCGGCAGAGGAACACGGCACGCATGTCGCCGGTACCATTGCCGCGGTGGGCAATAATAATAACGGCATTACCGGGGTCTGCTGGCAGGCGCAACTTATGGCAGTGCGGGTGCTCGACACGGTGGGGCTGGGGTTGTCATCCACGATTATTGCAGGGATCGAATTCGCAGTGGATCGGGGCGCGAAAGTCATCAACATGAGCCTGGGGTTTGAAGGAGGATTCGATCCCGCATTGAGTGGTGCCATCAGTTACGCCCGCGATAACGATGTCGTTGTCGTCGTTGCGGCCGGTAATGTGGGAACCAATAACGACACTACCAGTTTCTATCCCTGTAATTTCACCCAGGCCAATCTGGTCTGTGTTGCCGCACTGGATCAGAATTATGCGCTGGCCACGTTTTCCAATTACGGAGTAACCAGTGTCGATGTGGGCGCACCGGGTGTAAATATTTACAGTACCGTACCCGCAGGGCAAATTATTGATGCCAATGACCCGAATGAAGGGATAACACCCTGGCTGACCAATAACGGCCACTGGACAACCGTATCTTGTGATTTTCTGGTTGATGGCTC
The DNA here is from genome assembly GCA_040235565.1 of Thiohalomonadales bacterium. Taxonomy (GTDB): domain Bacteria; phylum Pseudomonadota; class Gammaproteobacteria; order UBA6429; family Thiohalophilaceae; genus JAHEIJ01. Next base: position 949 of record JBECLA010000124.1, read on the forward strand.
GCCAGAAACACTAACTACCCTTGTTAATCCTTCTAGCTGGTGTGATGCGGTGCCGGGTACCTATGTCGCAGTAGCGGATGATAATATTTATAAAACATTTGATCTGAATGGCAGTGGAACGCGAGCTGCTTTGTTTTATCAACCCTTTATTGAGACAGAACCTGACGCAGATTTTTTCTTGAGTGGATTTGATGCAACAGGTGGTGATCCCTTTGATGGTGATACGAACAATGTTGAATTACTCCGGTTTACAGGTATAAATGATACGAATAATTTTTATTTCATCCATGATTTGACCGATTGCCTTACCGAGACATGTAGCGTTGGCTTTCGCCTTACTTCAGACGGGGATGCTGACAGGCGATCTGGTGTGGGGATACCAATCGTGTTGATCAGCACCCTGGAGAATGCCACTAATACCTATATGATGATGCGTGGTACCTCGATGGCTACCCCGCATGTGGCCGGGATTGCGGCCATGGTGCGTGCCTACAATCCGACTTTCACCTATGCCGATACCGTCGCGGCAATCAAACAGGGTGGGGAATATGTGGGAGCGCTGGATGGAATTACTTCTACTTCCAATGCCGCCAATGCCATGGGCGCGCTGTCTTATATTAATCCCCCGACCGGTTTAACTGCTGTGATCAAATAAGTGATCGAAGAACTAATCTCATGCGTATACTGCTCGGTTGTATCTTGTTAAATAGCATCGCTGTGGTTGGATGTACCGAGCCAGTGGATCACGATGCGGTTCCCGAAAATGTATCGCGGCGAATTCTCACACCCCAACCGGCCACAGAAAATCGGTTGCCGGACCAATACATCGTGACCTTGCAGGAAGGTGCAAGCGCCGACGTCATAAATCAGGTGTTTCAGCAATATGGCATTAAATCAATTCAGGACTTATCCAGAGGTCGTTATTTGGTCACTTTGATACAGGATCCCGGTCCTGTGGAACTCGCAAAGCATACCGCGTCCTATACAGCGATTGTTAATATACAACCCAACTATATTTATCGATCAACGCCATCAGCGCAAGATCAACCCCAACAGTCGCGTTAAAGCAAATCAGCCCCGGGCACGCACATTTTTATTGAACGTGCCATGTGAATTTCTTTTGCGCGACTCTGACAATAAAAAAGCCATCGCAAGGGTGGCTTGATTCACTTGTATTGGTGGAGGTGGCGGGAATCTGAATCGCTCTCGGCCGGTCGTTTCGGACGTCCCTGTTCTCCCCCGACACTTGTACATCCTGTACGTTGTCCCTGACCTTCGCGGCGCTCGCACATGCATGTGTTTCGGACTCTCAACCTGGTTTTATTTTCAGAAATTTCTTTGTAAATCTATCCCGCTGTTCGTATGTTTCTGACGAGTATTTTCCGTTTCTTGGAGTAAGTCGAAGATAATTCTGAAGAACGAGCTCAGCCCTTTGCTGTTTATACGTTTGAAGAAAAGGGGAAATTTGTTCTAGCAGGCTTAATGCTTGTCGATTGCTTGTCGTGTAAGTTGCGCTTGGGGTATGTTTATCACTGTAGGCCTTTTTCTGAGTAATTCGGCCTGTTCCAATTGTATCGAGAAGATACTTGAGAAGCTTCATGTCTGTATTGCTAACGCTGATTTCGAGTTGACGATTTTCATTTTTATGTCTGCGGGTTAAAGCAATTGTTCCTTCACCATCAATGAGACCGGCAATATAGGCAGCATCAGGTATGGAGAGCTTGTTCGTTTTCTTATAAGTAGCCATTGTTGCATCCTTGCTTCTTTTTTTAACCCATATAATTTTAGCAATAAAAAACCCTGGTCGGTGACCGACCAGGGTTGTATTGGTGGAGGCGGCGGGACAGCTTATCCTGAATTTTCATTCAGGGCTGGACTATTCCTTCACCTGCCATTGCTGACAGGGGAGGGCGTATTGTGGGCTAATGCCCACCCTAGTACTCCATAGCAGCGCATTAGGAGCCTATGAGTCTCTAGCCGGCTTACTGGTTTCCCATTCACCGGACGGCGTTGGCATAGGGTACTCCCCTTAGCGTTCACCGTATGAGCCCTCTTTTCCTATGGGGATCACTCCCCATGGCGACCATTTTGTTAATCGAACCCGCGTCCGCAAATCCTCTGCCATTGGCTCTACATGCTTATCCACGTCAATTAATTTAACGGCCAGCTACCCGACGGGCAGGGAAGACTGACAGCGATTCCGGTAAGGTTTTAACGCAT
>JBECLA010000139.1:0-41649 GCA_040235565.1 Thiohalomonadales bacterium
CAAGTTTGCTGAAATTCAGCTAATTTCGCCACCTGTTCGCGAATGATAACCGATTATCCTGGGAATGCCGCCTGACAGACCGCGAGCAGTCCACCGGGAAAAAGCCCCAGTCCCAGTACCGCAAGACTGTTCAGGCTCAACATCAGGCGGGTATCAAGGCTGCTCTCCAGCGGGGCGGTGTCTTCCGGTTTATCAAAGTACATCAGTTTGATGATGCGCAGATAGTAGAAGGCACCAATGACCGAGAAGATGATGCCCACGATAGCCAACCAGAGCATATCGGCCGCAATCACTTCCTCCAGTACTACCAGCTTGGCCCAGAAGCCCAGGAAGGGCGGAACACCCGCCATGGAAAACATCAGGATCAACATCATGAAGGCATACCAGGGACTGCGGGCATTGAGGCCTTTATAGTCGTCCAGGTTCTCGGCCTCAAAGCCCTTGCGGCTGAGCAGCATCACCATACCGAAGCCACCGAGTGACATCAGCACATACACCAGGGTATAAAACATGGAAGCGGCGAAACCGCTTTGGGTACCCGTCAGCGCACCCAGAATCAAAAAGCCGACATGGGAAATGGTGGAATACGCCAGCATGCGCTTGATATTGCCCTGGGCAATTGCCAGCAGGTTGCCGATGCCCATTGAAAGCACCGCCAGGATGATCAAGATTCCTTCCCACTGGGCATGTAAGCCCATCAAACCATCCACCAGCAACCGCATTAACATGGCAAACGCGGCTATTTTCGGTGCACTACCGATATAAAGTGTCACTGCCGTCGGAGCGCCATGATAAACATCGGGTAACCACATATGAAATGGTACGGCACCCAGTTTAAAGGCAATACCAACAATCATGAACACCAAACCGAATGCGAGCAACACGCCCTGTGTCTGGCTCGTCATGTTGGCCGCGACCTCCGCCAGATCCAACGAGCCAGTCAGTCCGTAGATGATCGAGATGCCATACAACAACATGCCGGAGGCAATGGCGCCGAGAACAAAGTACTTCATGGCGGACTCGGAGGCCAGAATAGAGTCGCGTTGCATTGCCACCATGGCATAAAGTGACAGGGAAAGCAGTTCGAGTCCAAGGTATATGGTTAAAAAGTTATGGGCTGATACCAGGATCATCATCCCCAACGCCCCAAACAGGCCCAAAACATAGAACTCACCTTTAAAGATGCCACGATCGCGCAAGTAATCCTTGGCATACATAAAGGTAATGAAAGTCGCGATATAAATGCCCACTTTAAGGACATCCGACATGGTATCGCGAACAAAGGTGTTACTGAATGTCAGTATGGTTTCACTACTGGTGCTATTCAGCGTAAGAAACAAGGTACCCAGTAAGGTCAGTTGCGCCAGCAAATAGGTCACTATGCGGCTTTTATCTGACAGGAAAAGATCAACAATCAGAATCACACAGGCCATACTGAGTAAAAATATCTCCGGAATCGCCGGTGTCATATTTGGAATTTCGAAACTCATCATTATGACTCGCTGCTAATCTATCCTGGTTTAGAGTTTGGAATGCATCATCTGTTGTAACAGATTATCCGCGCTGGCTTCCATGACCTCAAGCAATGGCGCCGGCCAGAGACCAATCAGTAATACCATAAGGGCCAGCAAGAGCAGGAAGATAAACTCGCGTCGATTGATATCTGTTAATGCTGCCACTTTCTCATTACCGATATCACCGTAAATCACTCGCTTGACCATCCATAGGGTATAAGCAGCGCCCAGAATGAGTGTGGTCCCCGCCAGGAAGGCAAACCAGAAACTGGCCTTGAATGAACTCAGGATCACCATAAATTCACCCACGAAACCGGAAGTCCCCGGCAACCCCGAATTCGCCATGGCGAAGAACACAGCAAACGCGGCAAACATGGGCATGGTATTTGCCACGCCGCCGTAGTCCTTGATCTGCCGACTATGCAACCGGTCGTAGAGCACCCCGACGGACAGGAACAAGGCGCCCGAAATAAAGCCATGGGAAATCATTTGTACCATGCCACCCTCAAGTCCCATTGTCGCCCCGCTCAAGGCTCCGGTATTGGCGTAAATTCGATAGGCAACAAAGAAACCCAGGGTGACGAACCCCATATGGGAGATTGAGGAATAGGCAATGAGCTTTTTCATGTCCTGCTGCACCAGGGCAACAAAACCGATATACACCACGGCGATCAGGGAGAGACTGATCATCAGCCAATCAAGTTCGCGACTGGCATCCGGTGTGATCGGGAGAGAGAAACGCAGGAAACCGTAGCCCCCCATTTTCAGCATGATGGCGGCCAGGATTACTGACCCACCGGTCGGGGCTTCCACGTGGGCATCCGGCAACCAGGTATGGACCGGCCACATGGGAACCTTGACCGCGAACGCGAGCAAAAAGGCGAGAAAGATCAGAACCTGCGCCGTCAATCCCAGCGGATACTGGTGATAATCGAGGATGGCGAAACTGTTGGTCTGGAAGTACAGATACAGCAAGGCCACCAGCATGAAGACCGAGCCCAAGAAAGTGTAGAGGAAAAACTTCAGCGTGGCATAGACACGGCGGGGTCCGCCCCAGATCCCAATAATAATAAACATCGGAATCAACATGGCTTCCCAGAACACATAGAACAGCGCGGCATCCAGGGCCGCAAACACCCCGACCATCAAGCCTTCCATGAACAGGAAAGCCGCCATATACTGCGCCACCCGTTCTTTGATCACTTCCCAGCCGGCAATCACCACAATCACGGTCGAGATTGTGGTCAACATGATCAAGGGCATCGAGATGCCGTCAATCCCCAGGTGATAGTAAACATTAAAGGCAGCAATCCACGGGTTAGTTGGATCGTGTTCGACAAATTGCATTGCTGCAGTGCCAATCTCAAACTCCGTCCACAAAGGAATACTGAGCAGGAAAGTAATTACAGCTACCAACAAGGCCAGCAACCGCGCAACGGGCGCGTATTTATCACTCCCCGTGGCGAGGACCAGGCATCCCCCCACGATGGGCGCCCAGATTACCAGGCTAAGTAGCGGCCATTCAGCAAACATTCGTTTTTAACCTTTTTACTTATTTTTACTTACCAAAAATAAACAATAACAACAACAGCCCGATAATCATGGCAAACGCATAATGGTAAAGATAACCCGTCTGGATATGCCGCATGATGGCTGACACCATCCCTACCAACTGGGCCGAACCATTCACAATCAAGCCATCAATCAGTTTGACATCGCCTTGCTTCCATAGCAGGTTACCGAAGCCCCGTCCCCCACCGGCGAAGAAAATCTCGTTAAAGCGATCAAAGCCGTATTTATTCACCAACACGGTGTACAACCAGTTGAACTTCTGTTGAATCAGGCCGGGCAATTCCGGACGTTTCATATACAGATACCAGGCCGTTGCCACACCCAGCGCCGCCAGGTAGACCGGGGGTTCCACCAACGCATGTCCCACCATGGCCCAGACTGCGGAAGCATGGAAATGGCTGGCAACTTCTGCCAGGGTTGCATGTTGTGGCAGAACGAAAATCGACTTCCCAAAGAAACCACCAAAGGCCATCGAATCCACAAAGAAAGCCCCGATTATCACTGACGGGATGGCCAGCATAATCAACGGCACGGTCACGACAGGTGGCGTTTCATGCAAATGCGCCCGGGTATGTTCGTCCATGCGTTCCTTGCCGTGGAAGACCAGGAAATACATGCGGAAACTATACAGCGCAGTAATGAACACCCCGGACACTACAGCGAGATAGGCGAAGCCCGATCCCGGCAAGGTGGACTGGTGGACCGCACTGATGATGGAATCCTTGGAGTAGAAACCGGAAAAAAACGGTGTGCCTATCAGCGCCAATGAGCCGATGAGGGACGTGATCCAGGTGATTGGCATGTATTTGCGTAACCCCCCCATCTTGCGCATATCCTGTTCGTGGTGCATGGCGATAATCACCGAACCGGCTGCCAGGAACAACAAGGCCTTGAAAAAGGCGTGGGTCATGAGATGAAAAATCCCCGCGGCATAGGCGGAAGCCCCCAAAGCCACCGTCATATAGCCCAGTTGTGACAGGGTTGAATAGGCCACCACCCGCTTGATGTCGTTTTGTACCAGCCCCAACAGTCCCATGAAGAATGCGGTAATTGCACCGATCACCAGGATGACTGACAAAGCGGTTTCAGAATACTCGAACAGGGGCGACATCCGCGCCACCATGAAGATACCGGCCGTCACCATGGTGGCAGCATGGATCAAGGCGGAAATCGGTGTCGGACCTTCCATGGAATCAGGCAGCCACACATGTAATGGCACCTGGGCAGATTTGCCCATGGCCCCGATAAACAGCAAGATACAAATAACGGTAATTACCGACCAGGCATGCCCACCAAAAATTTCGATAGTCTGCCCGTTCACTTTTTCTGCCCCGGCAAACACGGTGGCATAATCCAGACTGCCGAAGTACATCAGCACCCCGGCAATCCCCAACAGAAAGCCGAAATCTCCAACGCGGTTTACCAGGAAGGCCTTGAGATTGGCATAGATGGCCGACTCCCGCTTGAACCAGAAGCCAATCAACAAATAGGAAACCAGGCCCACTGCTTCCCAGCCGAAGAACAGCTGCAGGAAGTTATTGGACATCACCAACATCAGCATGGAGAAAGTGAACAAGGCGATGTAACTGAAGAAGCGCTGGTAGCCCGGATCATCCCGCATATAACCTATGGTGTAGATATGCACCATCAGTGAAACAAAACTCACCACTGTCATCATCATGGCGGTCAGTTCATCGATCAGAAAGCCGATTTCAAACCGAACCCCGTCACTGACCATCCAGGTATAAACAGCACCATTAAACGGTTCCGCGCCGTCAATTACGATGTGCTTGTAACTGACCAGTGACAGCAAAAATGCCACCGCCACCCCGATGATGGTTACCCAGTGGGCGCCGGCACGGCCGATTTGTTTGCCAAACAGGCCGGCAATAATCGAACCCAGTAATGGCGCCAGTACCACCCAGAGATAAACATTTTGCATATCGTCAAACACGATCGGTTAACCTTTTAATGAATCCAGATCATCCACGTTAATGGTACGCCGGTTACGGAACAGCACCACGAGGATAGCCAGACCAATCGCAGCTTCCGCTGCGGCCACAGTGAGAATAAAGAATACAAACACCTGTCCGGCGGTATCTCCCAGGAAATGGGAAAAGGCGACAAAATTCATATTTACCGCCAACAACATCAACTCGATTGACATCAATAGAATAATGACATTTTTACGGTTCAGGAATATGCCCGCAATGCTGAGACAGAACATGATGGCGCCAAGCACCAGAAAATCAGACAGGGCAATCATTTACGTTTCTCCGCAGCCATAGTCACCATCCGCACACGGTCTTTACGTTTCACTGCAATTTGTTCCTCTGGTCGCTGGCTCTTGACGTTGGGACGCCGGCGCAGTGTCAAGGCAATGGCAGCGACAATGGCCACCAACAGGATCACTGCCGCAATTTCAAACGGATAAACATAGACGGTGTAGAGAATGTCTCCTAACTCCCGGGTATTACTGTAATCGGCCGCGTGCCGGGCTGGCGCGGCAATCTTGTCAAGACCAAAATTTTCGGGCCCGACAGCCAATACCATCATGGCCGCCATGATGATCGCAACCGCGATACCCAGGGGAAGATAATGAATAAAACCTTCCTTGATCCTTGCCAGATTAATATCCAGCATCATCACAACGAACAGGAACAACACCATCACGGCGCCGACATATACCAGCACCAGCACGATAGCAAGAAACTCGGCTTCCAGCAGAATCCAGATCGCTGCACTGGCGAAAAAGGTCAGCACCAGAAAGAGTACCGCCCTGACCGGATTGCGCACGGTAATCACCATGCTCGCTCCGAACACCATAATGACGGCGAAAATATAAAAGATGATTTTTTCAGTTCCCATAATTTCCGGATCTACTCGTTAGCGGTAAGGGGCGTCGGCACGGCGATATGCCGCGATTTCATCTTCGTACTTGTCGCCCACCGCCAGTAACTTTTCCTTGGTCATGTACAAGTCACCCCGTTTTTCACCGTGGTACTCGTAAATATGCGTTTCCACAATTGAATCGACCGGACAGGATTCTTCGCAGAACCCACAAAAAATACACTTGGTGAGATCGATGTCATAACGCGTGGTACGTCGGGTCCCGTCTTCGCGTTGCTCGGATTCAATCGTGATAGCCAGAGCCGGACAGACTACTTCACATAACTTACAGGCAATACAGCGTTCTTCCCCGTTGGGATAACGCCGCAATGCATGCAACCCTCTGAAGCGTGGTGAAATGGGTGCCTTTTCTTCCGGATATTGCACAGTAAACTTGCGCGCAAACAGGTAACGACCGGTGAGCCGCATGCCTTTCAGGAGCTCCAGCAGGAACAGGCTTTTAAGAAATTGCGCAAAACGTTGCATGGCTCTTTTCCTTAACCTGCAGCAAACCAGGGTGGCAGGCCGGTCAGGATTGCAATACCCAACACCAGCAACCACACAATGGTAATCGGAATAAAAACCTTCCAGCCAAGGCGCATAATCTGATCATAACGATAGCGCGGGAAGGTCGCGCGGAACCACAGGAACAAGAAAAGGAACAGCGCCATTTTAATCAGGAACCAGTGGATTCCGCTGTCAAGTAATGGTCCCAGTACCGGTATCGTAAATACCGATTCCGGTAATCCCTGTAATGGTGTCAACCAGCCACCCAGGAACATAATGACTGCCAGGCCGGAAACCAGGATCATATTGGCATATTCGGCCAGGAAGAATACCGCAAATGCCATGCCCGAATACTCGACATGGAACCCGGCGACGATCTCCGATTCACCTTCAGCCACATCAAAGGGGGCGCGATTGGTTTCCGCCACAGCAGAAATAAAATAAATTACGAACAAGGGTAACAGTGGCAACCAGAACCAGTGCATAAAGCTACCGGACTGGGCGGCGACAATCTTGCCCAGGTTGAGGCTACCACCTGCCATCAGGACTCCAACGAGGGCAAATCCCATGGCAATCTCATAGGCCACTATCTGTGCGGCAGAACGCATGGCGCCCAGCAAAGCGTATCTTGAGTTGGAAGCCCACCCGGCAATAATTACGCCATAGACCCCCATGGAAGTGATCGCCAGAACATATAACAGGCCGGCATTGATATCGGCCAGCACCAGATGGGCATCAAAAGGTATCACCGCCCAGGCAGCAAGTGCGGCACCAATCGACAGCATCGGCGCCAGGAGAAACAGGTATTTGTTGGCCCCGGAAGGAATCACAATTTCCTTGAACATCAATTTGAGGGCATCCGCGATCGGTTGTAACCAGCCTCGCGGTCCCACCCGGGTTGGCCCCATGCGCACCTGCATGGCACTGATAATTTTACGTTCCGCAAAGGTCAGGTAGGCTACACACAGCATTAGAGGCAGAGTGATTGCAATAATTTTCAACAGAATCACAATTACCGATTGCACCGTTTCTGGCAACAGTGCGAATACCGGTATCGTTGACTGGATCCACTCTAACATCTGTTACATTAACCTTTTCGTCGTTACGCCTGTTGTAATTCAATGCTGCCGTAAGCGTCACCCAGCATCTGATTGCCTTCTACCCCTGCAGGAATAAAGACACACTGATCGGGAACCCCTTCATCAATCACCACTGGCAGTTGGGCCTGGAACGCTCCCTGCGTCACCCGCACAACTTCGTTTGCCGCCAAGCCTTGTTGGGAAGCGGTGGTACTATTCAGATAGACCGCAGCGGTCATCACGTCCCGGGTTGCCTGCAAGGGTTTACTGCGCCGCACCAGGGAATCAATCGAGTACAATGGTAAATAACCCACGCGCATCAGGCCCTGATCTGTTGCTGTAATTGATGCCGGGCAGCGCCACTCGCTGGCGGCGGCCACACTTGTTGAACCGACGGCAGCCTCCACTTCGTTACGGACTTCGTCCACAGACACGTAGTCAAAGCCATCGAGCGCGAACAAATTACCCAATACCCGCAAAATCTTCCAGGCAGGACGCGATTCCTCCAGCGGTTGTACCGCCCCCTGAAATGATTGCCACTGGCCATTTGCATTCACAAAGGTGCCGCCGGTTTCCGTAAATACCCCCACAGGCAGAATGACATCGGCATAATCACGCATGGCATCGGTAACGAAAGAGGTCAGGCAGATGACGAAATCAGCTTCAGCCATGGCTGACAGCGCCTGCCCGCCGTTTGCGCAGTCGTATTCCGGTTCAACCCCGAGCAGCACATAGGCACCCATGCCATCCTTGATCATGTTATAGGCATGTTTACCGGGATTACCGGAGGAGGATTCCCCTGCTACGCCACGATGCGGCAGACAACCTGCCAGAGAAGCACCGGCGGCATTGGCACCATCACTCAAATAACCGAGCTTCGCCCCTGTCATATCGGCAATCGCATTGGCAAGCGCACGCAGTGTGCCAAATTCAGCTTGCTGCATGGCCTGATTGCCAAGCAGAACCGAAGCCTTGTCTGCATTGAGCAAGTCCTGGGCGATCTGCTGGTGCGTATCGCCAATCGTAATATTCTCGAGCATTTCGGCAAGCCCGGTCGGTGCCGCTTTGCCAGTCAGATTTATCAACGCTTTGATAATTGCTGCCAGGTTGGCTGGCATCCGGGCCGGACTACTGACCAGATTTCCCGTCAAGGGAAAAGTAAATTCATAGTCCAGGGCGTTGACCGCCATGATACTGGCGCCTCGCATTGCAGCCTTGCGCACACGATGGGCTGCAATCGGCTGGTCCTTGCGCAACCAGGAACCGATTAACAGGATCGCATCCTGATCTTGCAACTCATCGACACCCTGTCCCAAGGCAGGATACAAAGGCGCAATATCCTGATCGGTAAAGTCCTGCTGACGCAGCCGGTGATCGATATTATTGGAACCGATACCACGCATCAGCTTCTGGCTCAGGTAATGTTCTTCCAATGTGGCACTGGGTGATATCAAGGCACCAATCTGGTCAGCACCTTTCTGTTCACGCACCGTCTTTAATCCTTCAACTGCGTAAGCAAGTGCGGTTTCCCACACCACTTCCTTCCAGGCATTCCCTTGCTTGATCATGGGGCGCAATGCGCGATCCTCACTATAGATGCCGGTATAACTGAAGCGATCACGATCAGACAACCAGACTTCGTTGAGGGCCTCATTTTCCCTGGGCACAACTCGCATCACCCGATTACGTCGCACATCCAGATTAATATTGGAACCCAGGCAATCATGCGGCGCGATACCGGGTTTATGGTTATTTTCCCAGGGACGACCGGTATAGCGATAGGGTTTTGAAGTCAGCGCGCCTACCGGACACAGATCAATAACGTTGCCGGACATTTCCGAATTAACCGCACGTTCCACATAGGTTCCGATACGCATGTTTTCACCGCGCCCCGTGGCACCCAGTTCCATAATCCCGGCGATCTCCTGGCCGAAACGCACGCAGCGGGTACAGTGAATACAGCGCGTCATCTCGGTGGCAATCAGAGGCCCGATATTTTTGTCAGGTACGACCCGTTTTTTCTCGGTAAAACGCGATAGATCCTTACCGTAGCCGATGGCCAGGTCCTGCAAATCACATTCCCCACCCTGATCACAGATGGGACAATCCAGCGGATGATTAATGAGTAAAAACTCCATCACACTTTTCTGGGCTTCCAGTGCCATGGGAGAACGGGTAAATACCCGCATACCTTCAGTAACCGGTGTGGCACAGGCAGGTAAGGGTTTGGCGACCTTTTCCACTTCCACCAGGCACATACGACAATTTGCCGCAACCGACAGTTTCTTGTGATAACAGAAACGCGGGATAGTAATGCCGGCGTCATCGGCGGCTTGTATCACCATGCTGCCTTCTGGTACCTGGAGTTGTTGGCCGTTGATTTCGATGTTAACCATATGCTGTTTCGCCAAACCCTTCAGGCTCGAGGCCCAACCATGCACTTACCGTGCTCGATGTGATATACGAATTCATCCCGAAAATGCTTCAGGAAACTTTGTACCGGCATTGCCGCTGCATCGCCCAACGCACAAATCGTGCGACCACTGATACGCGCCGCGACATCATCCAGTAAAGCCAGATCTTCCATCCGCCCCTGGCCATGTTCAATACGGTGAAGCATGCGTGCCAGCCAGCCGGTGCCTTCCCGGCACGGGGTACACTGGCCACAGGATTCTTCGGCATAAAAATGGGACAGACGCGCGAGTGCATTCACCATACAGGTGGAGTCATCCATCACGATGACCGATCCGGCTCCCAGCATGCTACCGGCCTTGGCCAGGGAATCGTAATCCATGTCGGTCTCCATGATGATGTCTGCCGGCAACACCGGCACTGACGAGCCACCGGGAATTACTGCCTTGAGTTGATGGCCGGCTCGAACTCCACCTGCCATCTCCAGTAACTCGGCAAAGGCTATCCCCATGGGCACTTCAAAATTACCCGGTTTGTTGACGTGACCAGACACACAAAACAGCTTGGTACCCCCATTATTTGGTTTCCCCATTTCCAGGAACCATTTGCCGCCGTTTTCTAAAATCACCGGCACCGAAGCCAGGGTTTCGGTGTTATTAATGGTGGTAGGTCTGCCGTACAAACCGAACCCGGCAGGGAATGGCGGTTTGAATCGCGGTTGCCCTTTCTTGCCTTCGATTGATTCGAGCAGGGCTGTTTCCTCACCACATATATAGGCGCCTGCCCCGAGATGAGTATGGAGTTCAAAATCAAAACCACTGTTCAGAATATTCTTTCCCAGCAGACCGGCATTGCGGGCTTCCTCCAGCGCCGCCTCAAACCGTTCATAGGGTTCCCAGAATTCACCCCGAATATAGTTATAACCGGCAGAAGCACCGATGCAGTAACCGGCAATGATCATACCTTCGATCAACTGGTGTGGGTTATACCGGAGGATATCCCGATCTTTACAGGTACCGGGTTCACCTTCATCCGAGTTACATACAATGTATTTCTGCCCTTCCGCATTGCGTGGCATGAAACTCCACTTCAGGCCGGTAGGAAATCCGGCACCGCCCCGACCACGCAAAGCCGAGGTTTTGAGTTCTTCAATCAGGGTTTCTGCTGGTGTTTTCTCAGTCAGAATCTTTTTCAGAACCTCATAGCCACCCACACTGAGATAGCTGTCCAGTGTCCAGGGGGTATCCAGATGCAGGGTGCGGAAACAGACTTCATTTGTCATGTTTCATCTCCCTGTTATGTAATCTCAGCTCAGTCATCATCCCTCAATACCGGATTCATTGACTAATCCAGGTTCTCCAGTATTTTGTTGATCTTTTCTTCAGTCAGGTTGCCATAGTAGGTATCACCGATTTGAAACATGGGAGCATCCACACACGCACCCAGACATTCGACCTCCTTGAGCGTAAATCGGCCATCAGGAGTTGTTTCACCGAGTTTGATACCCAGCTTTTCTGTGAGATGTCCGACGACAGTGTCGGAGCCACATAACATGCAGGAAATATTGGTACAGACACAAATCTTGTGTCGTCCTATCGGCTCCAGTTCATACATGGAGTAGAAGGTAGCCACTTCATACACGGCAATTGGTGGCATCTCGAGATATTCAGCCACGGCATCCATCAACTCATTAGTGAGATAGCCATCGTTCTGATCCTGCACAATGCGTAATGCTGCCATAACTGCAGAACGCTTTTGATCGGCAGGATATTTTGCAATCCAGCGATCGATTGCAGCTCGAGCTTGTTCCGAAATCATTTGCGCTGAGTTTTGTGCTGTGCTTTGCCCTGCCTTCATCGATCGACATCCCCAAATACAACATCAATACTACCGACCAGCGCAGTCACATCCGCTAGCATATGTCCGGTAGCCAATTCGTTCATTGTTGACATATGTGCGAAACTTGGCGCACGAATCTTGAGTCGATAAGGCTTATTGGCGCCATCTGAGATCAAATAAATACCAAACTCACCTTTGGGATGTTCAATAGCGGTATAGACTTCACCAGCCGGCAAGGTATAGCCTTCAGTAAACAGTTTAAAATGGTGGATCAACGCTTCCATGTCACCTTTCATGGCTTCACGGCTGGGCGGCGTCAATTTGTGATCATCAAGCATAACCGGACCGGGATTGTTCCGCAGCCACTCGATACATTGCTTGATAATACGATTCGACTGACGCAATTCTTCTACCCGGACCAGGTAGCGATCATAGGTATCGCCGTTAACCCCCACAGGAATATCAAAGTCGAGCTGGTCATAAACTTCATAGGGCTGTTTTTTACGCAGATCCCATTCAATACCGGAACCCCGCAGCATCGGTCCGGTAAATCCGATTTGCATCGCCCGCTCCGGTGACACCACACCGATACCAACCGTTCTCTGCTTCCAGATCCGATTGTCGGTCAACAAGGTTTCATACTCGTCGACGTAGGTCGGAAAACGATCGGTAAAGTCTTCAATGAAATCGAGCAAGGATCCACTGCGTGCTTTGTTCAGAAACTCAAGATCACGATCATCGCGATATTTGCTTTTTTCGTACTGTGGCATCCTGTCCGGCAGATCGCGGTAAACACCACCCGGACGATAATACGCCGCGTGCATACGGGCACCGGATACCGCTTCATACATATCCATGAGATCTTCACGCTCACGGAAGCAATACAGAAAGACTGTCATGGCACCGATGTCCAGCGCATGGGTACCAAGCCACATCATATGATTGAGAATTCGGGTAATTTCATCATACATTACCCGGATGTATTGGGCACGTAGTGGCGGTTCGATGCCCAGCAATTTTTCCAGCGCCAGCACATAACCATGTTCATTGGCCATCATGGAAACATAGTCAAGCCGGTCCATGTAGGGAATTGACTGGTTGTATGGCTTTGATTCAGCCAGTTTCTCGGTAGCACGATGCAGCAGACCAACATGGGGATCGGCTCGTTGAATCACCTCGCCATCCATTTCCAGGACCAGTCGCAATACACCATGTGCAGCTGGATGTTGCGGCCCGAAATTCACCGTGTAGTTACGAATCTCAGGCATCGCTTTGTTCCTCTTCTGACTCGCTGCGGCCTAAATAACGATTGTCATTCCGTATTACTCGTGGCTGGTTAACGCGAGGATCTATGCTGACCGGTTGATAGACAACCCGTTGTTTTTCCGGGTCATAACGCATTTCCACATTTCCGATTAACGGGAAATCTTTACGGAAAGGATGACCAACAAAACCATAGTCCGTCAGAATGCGACGTAGATCAGGATGACCTTCAAAAATAATTCCGAACAGATCGAATGCTTCTCGTTCATGCCAGTTAGCCGAGTTCCAGATATCGATAACCGAGTCGACAAGCGGTGGCTCACCATCAATGAACACTTTAAGTCGAATTCGATGATTATGCTTGATCGATAACAGATGATACACAACAGCAAATCTTGGCCCCTGCCAGTTACCATTGTCGTAATCACTGTAATCCACACCCGTTAGATCGACGAGTTGTTCACATGTAAAGGGATCGTTATCACGCAAGGCCAGGCAGGCATCAAGCAATTTGTTCTTGCTGACAACAATATTCAGTTCGTTAAATGACACTTCAGCTGATTCGATCAAACCGGCAAGCTGATCGCGCGCCTGGGCAGCAAGACTGGAATAATAATCAGACATCAAGTGAGAACTCTTTAACGGGCAATGGTATTGGTGCGTCGAATTTTATTCTGTAGTTGCAGGATTCCATACAACAAGGCTTCTGCAGTTGGCGGACAACCGGGAACATAAACATCTACGGGTACCACACGATCGCAGCCGCGAACCACTGAGTAGGAATAATGATAATAACCGCCGCCGTTGGCACAGGATCCCATCGAAATGACCCAGCGTGGTTCTGCCATCTGATCGTATACTTTGCGTAATGCGGGAGCCATTTTGTTAACCAATGTGCCGGCAACAATCATGACGTCAGATTGACGCGGGCTGGGCCGAAAAATGATCCCCATGCGATCCATATCATAGCGAGCTGCCGCGGCATGCATCATCTCCACCGCACAGCAGGCGAGCCCGAAAGTCACGGGCCACATAGAACCGGTACGGGCCCAGTTAATCAACTTGTCAGCTGATGTGGTAACAAAACCCTCTTTTAATATTCCTTCTACTCCCATTCGAGGGCTCCTTTTTTCCACTCATAGACAAAACCGATTACCAGGATACCCAGGAACACGCTCATCGCGATATAACCAAACCAACCGATAGTCTCCAGCACAACCGCCCAGGGAAACAGAAATGCAATTTCCAGATCGAAAATAATAAACAGAATGGCAACCAGGTAATAACGCACGTCGAACTTCATCCGCGAATCTTCAAACGCTTCGAAGCCGCATTCATAAGGAGAAAGCTTTTCACTGTCGGGGCGATGCGGAGCAAGGATAAAGCCGAGGACAATCATGATACCGCCGATCGCCAGCCCTACTATGATAAAGATCAGGATCGGCAGGTAGTTATCTAACATATGAATTCCTCGCCTCGTGTCGACACGCAGGTCATCATTCTTCCCATGCCCATCGTACTTTATTCTTATTTATGAGAGAACATTAATATATTGGCGCCAGTCTAGGCTAACGGTTTAAACTCTGTCAAGTTTGCGAATTCCATGCTTCTTCTTTTAATTCAAACTCTTACCTGATTTTGTGGGCATATAAAAAAATTCGCTGCAAACAAATCATCGCTGATCAGCAAAACAGCAAACCGGCACCATACCAGAGTAACCCACGCTATTTTTTTAGCAGCAACGCCGGGAAATTTTTTTGAAATTACCAGACAAAAACACAAGGACATTCACTCAACCCAAATTTCTGGCTTTGATGCCATACCTCATTGGATGAGCAGGGATGTTTCAACACTTCCCGTTGCCAATTAATCCGGGACAACACCGCAACAAGTTTTGATATCTGTCCTCGCTTGATATGTCTGGCAACAACTTTATGTAAAAAGTGGAACTGCGCCTGGAGCAGTGTTGCAGGCAGAACCTCGAGATCGGCCGGACTCAATACAATCGGTGCCGGTGCGACATAAAAAACCTCCATACCGGCAAGATATGCAGGTTTTCTTTCATTGGATGGTGCCGACGACTGCATGGACGCAGGAGGTAGAGCAACGCATGGAGCACGACTACAAGGATGTAGGAGTTAGAGTTGTGCCGGGAGCAACAACCGAGTTGCCGAAGGCTGAAGTACATGGAGTATGACCGAAGGGAATCCCTTTAGGGACAAATGCCGCGAGACGACTCCAGGGATGGAGGAGGTAGAAGCATGTCGGGAACAGGGCTCAAGACAGGATGTCGAAAGCGGCCGGACTCAATAAAATCAGTGCCGGTTCGCCATAAATAAGCCCTCATATCTAAACGATCTGAAGGCTTTAATTACATGTATGGTGCCGAAGGCCGGACTCGACAAATTTGTCAGGAACAAATTTGGACGTGCGGAGCACGCCCGTAGGGTGCAGGCCAGGGAAGGCCTGCATCAGCCGGCACGGCTGAGTGCCGGTTCGACATAAAAAAACCTCCATACCGGCAAGATATGAAGGTTTTCTTTCATTGGATGGTGCCGAAGGCCGGACTCGAACCGGCACGGCTTGCGCCACTACCCCCTCAAGATAGCGTGTCTACCAATTCCACCACTTCGGCATTATTTCATTAACAGTTTATTCAGATGCAGGCACATCTGAAGCGGGTGCAGCAGGTTCCTGTTCTACGGCGGGAATGTCGGCTGCAGGGACTTCTTCAGTGACAGGGGTTTCCGGTTGCTGAACCTTTTCCAGTACGCTGGTGGGTTCAACCTGTTGATTGGACAGATAGGCCAGTGTCAGGCTCAAGGCAAAGAACAGCGTTGCCAGAATTCCCGTCGTACGGGTTAGAAATGATGCGGAACCGCGTGCGCCGAACACCGTGCCAGAAGCGCCGCTACCAAAGGCCGCTCCGGCCTCGGCACCTTTCCCCTGCTGTATCAGGATCAGGGCAATCAGTGCCACCGAAACAAAGACAAATACCGCTAATATAATGTTGTAAAGCATATTCAATAATCTCCCGTCGAGAGGGGGGTTAATCCGCTGCCCGACAGATTGTCAAAAAGTCGTCTGCCTTGAGTGAGGCACCACCAATCAGGCCGCCATCGATATCGTCCATGGCTAGTAATTCAGCCGCGTTGCCGGCATTCATGCTCCCACCGTATTGGATCCGGATTTTTTCTGCCACTTCGGCATCTTTTTCGGCAATCAACTGGCGAATGAAGGCATGGACTTCCTGCGCCTGTTGCGGGGTCGCCGTCATACCTGTGCCGATAGCCCAAACCGGCTCGTAGGCGATCACCCCATCTCCCAATACCCGGGCACCCACAGTATTCATCACTGCCTTGATCTGACGGGATATCACATCCTGGGTGATCCCCTGCTCCCGTTCCTCCAGGGTTTCGCCGACACACAGAATGGGCTTCAAGCCGGCATTGTGGGCCACTGCAAATTTGCGGGTTACGATATCATCATTCTCTCCATAGAGAGTGCGGCGCTCGGAATGGCCGACGATCACGTACTCACAGTTGAAATCGAGCAACATGGAAGCGGCGATTTCTCCCGTGAACGCGCCTTTTTCCTCAGTGCTCAGATTCTGTGCCCCCCAGGCGATCGGCGTACCCTTCAATTGCTGCTCGACATCGGCCAGATAAACAAAAGGCACACAGACCGCGACCTCAGCCGCTTTGACCTCACCAATTCCCGCCTTGATTCCATCCAGCAACGCCTTGTTATCGCTGCGTGAGCCATTCATTTTCCAGTTGCCGGCAATCAGTGGTTGACGCATGAGTATCCTCGATTCGGGTTCACATACCATTAATAAAAGAGCGCGCAAGCTTACCTTTCACGCGCCAAGAAATCAATCCGGCAGTGTGGAAATTTGGATGGAAATGGCCGATTTTCAGCTACTTAGCGCTGAACGGACCACATCCGCAAGCTCATTGGCAACCTGTTTGACGACACCGTTGTCCTGCCCTTCCACCATCACCCGAATTAAAGGCTCGGTGCCGGAAGCCCGCAGCAAGACCCGCCCGGTGTCAGCCAGTTGCTGCTCGGCGGCGCGTATCGCTTCCTGCACCGCGGCCATATTCATCACATCGACCTGTTGGTCCAGGCGGACATTTACCAGCATCTGGGGGTATTTATCCATCGCAGCGACCAGTTCATGCAAACCCTGTCCGGATTTCATCATGGCTGCGAGTACCTGCAGGGCCGAAATGATGCCGTCCCCCGTGGTGGTGCGATCGAGGCAGATAATGTGGCCGGACGATTCCCCCCCCAGCAGCCACTCTCGGGCCTGGAGCTGCTCCATCACATAACGATCGCCCACCCTGGCACGGGCAAAGGGGATCTGACTCCGGCTCAAGGCATGCTCCAGACCCAGATTGCTCATCAGAGTCCCAACGACCCCGCCGGTCAATTTACCGGATTGCTGGCGTTCCTGCGCAATGATGTAAAGCAGTTGATCGCCATCCACGAGCCCACCCTGGGCGTCAATCATCATCACCCTGTCGCCGTCACCATCAAAGGCGATACCGAGATCCGCACCCAACATTTTGACATTTTTCTGTAACCAGTCAGGATGGGTGGAACCACAGCCATCATTGATATTCATGCCATCCGGATCATCGCCAATCGCCATCACTTCCGCGCCCAGTTCATCAAAAACCTTGGGTGCAATGTGGTAGGTGGCGCCATTGGCACAATCCACCACGATCTTCAGCCCTTTCAGATCCAGTTTGTGCGAGAAGGTGCTCTTACAGAATTCAATGTAACGTCCTGCAGCATCACTGACCCGCGCCGCCTTGCCCAGGTGAGCCGAGTCCTGGCTTTGCATGTCTTTATCCAGCTCTGCTTCAATCGCCAGCTCCACTTCATCGGGTAACTTGGTGCCTTCGGCGGAAAAGAACTTGATGCCGTTATCATCAAACGGATTGTGCGACGCACTGATCACGATACCGGCATTGGCATGCAGGGTACGCGTTAAATAGGCAATCCCGGGTGTCGGCATGGGACCCAGTAGGAGAGTATCGGCCCCCGCTGCCGCCAGGCCGGCTTCCAGGGATGATTCGAACATATAGCCGGAAATCCGGGTGTCCTTGCCAATCACCACCTTGCGGTGGCCATCTCCGGCCAATACCCGGCCGACCGCCCATCCCAATTTGAGCACAAAATCCGGGGTAATAGGATATTGCCCCACTTTGCCCCGGATCCCGTCTGTCCCAAAATAGCGTCGTGTCATGGTTCAATCTGCATTTTTTATTGCCCGGCACATTCTAACGGCATGGACCGTGGGCTGCACGTCATGGACCCGAAGAATTGCCACACCCAGCCAGCTTGCCAGACCGGCCAGCGCGACACTCGCCGGCATGCGTTCTTCGACCGGAACATTCAGCACCTGACCAATCATGGACTTGCGTGATACCCCCACCAGCACGGGCAACCCGGTGGCGACAAACCGCTGCAGTGCCTGAAACAAGGCAAGATTGTGCTGTAGCGATTTACCAAAGCCAAAGCCGGGATCGATTATGATTCTATCCCGCCTGATGCCCGCCGCTGCGCAGATTTCGGCGCGTTGCAGTAAAAACTGCAACACCTCTTCCACGACATTCTGATATCGCGGCTGGTTTTGCATGCTACGTGGTTCACCCTGCATATGCATCAAGCAAACCGGCACTGCCAACCCTGCCACGGCCTCCAGTGCGCCATTGTCCCGTAATGCCCGCACATCATTGATCATATTCGCGCCGGCCTCGACGGCCTGAAGCATCACCGGTGCTTTACTGGTATCCACTGAGATGGGAATGTCACTCTCTGCGCGAATCGCCTCAATCAAAGGAAGCACCCGGTGCAATTCCTCTTCAATGGACACGGCACTGGCGCCAGGACGGGTGGACTCGCCACCGATATCAATGATATCGGCACCTTCGGCGATCATTTGCCGCACCCGCGGCAGCGCTTTCGCAGGTTTATCGAACCGGCCACCATCAGAAAAGGAATCAGGCGTGACATTCAGAATCCCCATGACGAGTGGATCGGATTGTGCAGTCGGTGGGAACTTGAATGCCATCGCTCAGCTTGCGTTAATTCGTATTATGTTGTCGCAGACAAAACAAAACGCCCCGTCATCACGGGGCGTTGTTTCGATTTTGAATATTCAGGGTTAATGTTCGCCGGCCGGGCCGCCAATCTTGCCCTCGCCCTTTTTATCCCGTTTGGATTCCTGGTCAACACTGGAACCCGGTGGCTCAGTATCATCCCAGTCTGCCGGGGTCCGAGGCTGACGGCCCGCCATAATGTCATCGATCTGATCCTTATCGATGGTTTCATAGCGGATGAGCGCTTGCGCCATGGTATGTAGTTTCTCCAGATTATCTTCCAGGATCTGTTTCGCCCGGTCGTAATTGCGATCCACAATATTCCGGATTTCCTCATCAATGATGTGCGCCGTCTCATCAGACACATTTTTATGTTGCGCCACCGAGTGTCCCAGGAAGACTTCCCCTTCTTCCTCACTGTATGTCATGGGGCCCAGTTTCTCTGACAAGCCCCATTTGGTCACCATGTTACGAGCAATGTCGGTGACTCGATGAATGTCATTCGAGGCACCCGTTGTGACAGAGTCCGGACCAAAGATCAGCTCCTCGGCAAGGCGCCCGCCAAACAGGCTGGCGATCTGGCTTTCCAGACGCTCCTTGCTGTAACTGTAACGATCTTCTTCCGGCAGGAACATGGTCACACCGAGGGCACGTCCACGGGGGATAATAGTGACTTTATAGACCGGATCATGGGATGGCACACTGAGGCCAACAATTGCATGCCCTGCCTCATGATAGGCCGTGAGTTTTTTCTCATCCTCACTCATCACCATGGACTTGCGTTCTGCGCCCATCATGATTTTGTCTTTGGCCTTCTCGAATTCATCCATCCCGACCAGACGATGATTGGCGCGGGCAGCAAACAGGGCCGCCTCGTTCACCAGGTTCGCCAGATCGGCACCGGAAAAGCCGGGCGTACCACGCGCAATGATCTTGGGTTCAACATTGTCAGCAATCGGGACCTTGCGCATGTGTACCTTGAGGATCTGTTCGCGACCTCGCATGTCGGGCAATGGCACCACGACCTGGCGATCGAATCGACCGGGGCGTAACAGCGCCGGATCCAGTACATCGGGACGGTTCGTAGCGGCAATCACGATCACCCCTTCGTTGCCTTCGAAGCCATCCATTTCCACCAGTAACTGGTTCAGGGTTTGCTCACGTTCATCATGCCCACCACCCAGGCCGGCTCCGCGATGACGGCCCACTGCGTCAATTTCATCGATAAAGATGATACAGGGGGCATGCTTCTTGGCCTGCTCGAACATGTCGCGCACCCGCGAAGCACCCACGCCGACGAACATTTCGACGAAATCAGAACCGGAAATGGTAAAGAAAGGCACCTTGGCTTCACCGGCAATGGCGCGGGCCAACAGGGTTTTACCGGTACCGGGTGAACCGGTCATCAAGACGCCGCGGGGAATCTTGCCACCCAGTTTCTGGAACTTGCCCGGGTCACGCAGAAATTCCACCAACTCGGAGACTTCTTCCTTGGCTTCATCCACCCCGGCAACATCATTGAAGGTTACCTTGACCTGATCTTCACCCAGCATGCGGGCGCGGCTTTTACCAAACGACAGGGCACCCCGGCCACCGCCGCCACCCTGCATCTGGCGCATGAAGAAAATCCACAGTCCGATGATCAACAGGAACGGGAACCAGGAGATGAAGATCTGGGTCCAGATGGATTGCTCAACCGGCTTGGCATTGATTTTGACCCCATGCTTCATCAGGTCGCCAATCATGGCTGAGTTGTCGGTTTCAGGACTGTAGGTACTGAAACGGGTTCCCGTTTGTAATTTACCAGTGATGTTCCGCCCGGAGATCACAACATCGCTCACCTGGTTTTGCTGGACGTTCTGCATGAAATCCGAGTAGGACATACGGCTGTCCTGATTGGTGTTACTCAGGTTATTGAAGACCGACATCAGAATGATGGCGACAATTACCCAGAGTAGAATGTTCTTGGCCAGGTCGTTCAATTTAATACCTCAACTTGCGGGCTTTATCCCTGTACTAATAAGTCACTGTTTCTAAATTACTACACATTATAGCCCCGTGCCAGCAGATATATCTCCGCCGAACGGGGCCGGGAGGCACGAGGCTTGCGCACAATGAGTTTGTCAAAGTCCTGTCGCAACTCCTTTTTATAGGCGTCGATCCCCTCACCGTTAAAGGCCTTCACCAATAAATCCCCACCAGGTTTGAGGACTTTTCGGGCCAGGTCCAGTGCCAATTCCGCCAGATACATGGCGCGAGGCTGATCCACCGCCTTCATTCCACTTATATTGGGTGCCATATCGGACATTACAAGGTCAACCGGGGTATCACCCAGTACTTCCAGTAAGGCCTGATACGGTGCCTCCTCGCGAAAATCGCCCTGAATGAAGGTCACTCCCGGCAGACTGTCCATGGGCAGGATATCCAGGGCAATCACGCGGCCTGTTGCCCCCACCCGCTGGACCGCCACTTCCGCCCAGCCACCTGGCGCGGCACCCAGGTCAACCACGGTCATCCCCGGTTTGAGTAAGTGGTCTTTCGCATCAATTTCCAGCAACTTGTAAACAGCACGGGAACGATACCCGTCTTTCTGGGCCTGTTTGACATATTCGTCATCAAAATGTTCCTGTAACCAGCGCCCACTGGACTTACTGCGATGTTTTTTCTTCACCATTACTTCAAATTTGTGTTGGAAATTCTGACAATTACAAGTTACAAGACCTGGCAATCACACTACAATAGCGCTTTATTCCAATCACGCGTGAAGTAGCTTGTTCGATGCCCATCTCTGATTCCCAACGCCGCCATCTGCGTAAGCTGGCCCATCATTTAAAACCGGTCGTGATTGTCGGCAATGCCGGACTGACAGAAAACGTGGTGACGGAAATCGACAATTCTCTGGCTCACCATGAATTGATCAAGGTAAAAATCAATGCCACGGATAAAACCGAGCGGCAGACCATTATCGAAAAAATCAGCGACCAAACGGCTGCGGACTGGGTATTGAGCATCGGCCACATTGCCGCCTTCTATCGTCAGGCGGAAAAACCAAAGCTTATCTTGCCGGATAACTGAATAAACCTTTACAGCGGCGCGGCTGTGGAGGAACGCAAACCAAATACCACCAAAACCAGTCCCAACAGACTGTTAATCACAAACAATGTCGATGCCACTCCATGCAGCTGGGCGAAATGCCTGGCATTCTCACTGCCTGGTGTCAGACCGGCTTGTTTTAGATCCGCCATCAAGGGCTGCAGATAAAATTCGCCGATCAGGATGATCAACAGCATCACGATCAGAATCCACATTCGCCAGTTTTGCCGCCAGCTGGCTTTGGCATGGTAAAACTGTCCGCTGATTAATATGCCCCCGGCCAATAAGCCGAGATAGCTCATGATGCTGAACAATTGTCCGGCTAACGCACCGGCCAGCCCCCGATCGGCCAACTGGGCAAACAGGGTGGGTGCCACAATATAGCCCACGGTCCACATCCCCCCGATCCAGAAGGTCAAAAGAATTCGTTCGCTAATCTGAAACATTGCAAGATGCTTGAAAAGCAGTGCCAGGCCCGGGGCATTTCAGGTCGGTGACTGTGGTTATTCGTACCGTACGGCCACGATTTCATATTCCCGGATACCGCCCGGGGCCCGCACATCCACGCTGTCACCTTCAGTCTTACCAATCAGTGCCCGCGCAATGGGAGAAGTCACGGAGATGAGATTATTTTTTATATCGGCTTCCAGTTCACCCACGATCTGGTAAGTCACGTCCTTGTCCGCTTCGACATCATACAGTTCCACCGTAGCACCGAACACGACCTTGTCGCCCGCTGTGGCACCCAGCGCTGCGACATCGATGATTTCGGCATGGGACAAGGCACCATCGATTTCCTTGATGCGGCCTTCGATAAAACTCTGCTGTTCGCGGGCGGCATGATATTCGGCGTTCTCTTTCAGGTCACCGTGTGCGCGTGCCTCAGCAATCGCTTCAATAACTTTCGGACGCTGTATACTTTTCAGTTCCTTGAGTTCGGCCCGTAATTTTTCTGCACCGGTTTTTGTCATCGGGACTCTGCTCATGCACCAATCTCCTGATGTAAATCCTGTAGACGATTCACCTCGGTGATATCGGTTTGTTGCAGGGCAATTGCCAGGGCATCACCACCCGCCAGGGTCGTGGTATAGGCCACCTTGTGCTGCAGGGCATTGCGTCGAATGGTATAGGAGTCCGCGATCGCCTGCCGACCTTCCGTAGTATTTACAATCAGACTGATTTCATCATTTTTAATCATATCCACAATATGGGGGCGTCCTTCAGTGACCTTGTTGACCGCTTGATGTGGAATACCGGCAGCCTCGAGTACTTTGGCAGTACCATGGGTCGCCACGATCTCAAATCCCAGATCCACCAGCCGTTGGGCCAGTGAAGCAATAGCCTGTTTATCGATGTCACGCACACTCAGAAACGCCTTGCCGCCGGTGGGTAATTCCACGCCGGCACCAAGCTGGGATTTGGCAAAAGCTTCACCAAAATTACGCCCCACCCCCATCACTTCGCCCGTCGACTTCATTTCCGGTCCCAGAATGGTGTCAACGCCCGGGAACTTGATAAACGGGAACACGGCTTCCTTAACCGAAAAATAATCGGGAATGACCTCATCCTTGATACCCTGATCGCCCAGACGTTTGCCTACCATGCAACGTGCCGCCACCTTGGCTAACGGAATGCCGGTGGCCTTGGATACGAACGGCACGGTCCGGGAGGCGCGTGGATTAACTTCCAGCACATAGACGGTCTCGCCCTGGATCGCGAACTGGGTATTCATCAAACCAATCACATTCAGCCCCATGGCCATTTTGGCCACCTGCTCGCGCATTTCGTCCTGCAGGGAAA
The DNA here is from genome assembly GCA_040235565.1 of Thiohalomonadales bacterium. Lineage (GTDB taxonomy): Bacteria > Pseudomonadota > Gammaproteobacteria > UBA6429 > Thiohalophilaceae > JAHEIJ01. Next base: position 24,082 of record JBECLA010000139.1, read on the forward strand.
CTGGCAGATTATACGGCGGCAAGGAGCAGGCAGAATCACCCGAATGCACGCCGGCCTGCTCAATATGTTGCATAATGCCACCGATGATGACCTTGCTGCCATCACATATCGCATCCACATCAACTTCAATTGCGTCATCCAGAAAGCGATCCAGCAACACCGGTGATTCATTGGACACTTTCACCGCATCGGTCATGTATCGCCGCAGCTCGTCCTCGTTATAGACAATTTCCATGGCACGCCCACCCAGCACATAGGAAGGACGCACCACCAGCGGATAACCGATTTCATCCGCGAGACGAATCGCTTCTTCTTCAGCCCGTGCGGTGCGATTGGGCGGTTGCTTCAATTCCAGCTGGTTGAGTAAATTCTGAAAGCGTTCACGATCTTCAGCCAGGTCGATTGAGTCGGGCGAGGTGCCGATGATTGGCGCACCGGCCGCTTCGAGATCACGCGCCAGCTTCAACGGTGTCTGCCCCCCGTATTGCACGATTACACCCTTGGGATTTTCCAGCTCGATCAGCTCCAGTACATCTTCCAGCGTCAGCGGCTCAAAATACAAACGATCCGAAGTATCGTAATCGGTCGACACCGTTTCCGGATTGCAATTGACCATGATGGTTTCATAGCCGTCTTCCCGCATGGCCAGGGCGGCATGCACACAGCAATAATCGAATTCGATGCCCTGGCCAATCCGGTTGGGCCCGCCACCGAGTACCATGATCTTTTCACGCCGGGTTGGTTGTGCTTCGCACTCTTCCTCGTAAGTGGAATACATATAGGCCGTGCTGGTGGCGAACTCAGCCGCACAGGTATCAACCCGTTTGTAGACCGGCCGTACACCGGCTTGATGCCGATGGGCTCGAAAATCTTTTTCACTCATATTGAGCAGTCTGGCCAAACGCCGATCGGAAAAGCCCTTGCGTTTCAAATAACGTAACCGTGTCGCGTCCATAGCCGTTAATCCCTGCGCCTGCACTTCCGCTTCCAGCTTGATCAACTCTTCGATCAACACCAGGAACCATGGATCGATACTGGTCAGGTCATGGATTTCTTCCACACTCAGACCGGTACGAAAAGCATCGCCCACATACCACAAACGGTTGGGGCCGGGTGTTTTCAACTCATGGCGCAGGACTTCCATAGCGTTTGCGGCATTGAGGTCGAGCATTTCATCAAACCCATCCACCCCGATCTCAAGACCGCGCAGCGCCTTGTGGAGCGATTCCTGTTGGGTTCGACCAATCGCCATCACCTCTCCCACCGACTTCATCTGAGTGGTGAGGCTGGAATCAGCCTTGGGAAATTTCTCAAAGGTAAACCGCGGTACCTTGGTCACGACATAGTCGATACTCGGTTCAAACGAGGCCGGGGTTGCGCCACCGGTAATGTCATTTTTCAGTTCATCCAGGGTGTAACCCACCGCCAGCTTGGCTGCCACCTTGGCAATCGGAAAGCCGGTCGCCTTGGAGGCCAGTGCCGAGGAACGTGACACACGCGGATTCATTTCGATGATGATCATGCGGCCATCGGCGGGATTGATCGCAAACTGCACATTCGAACCACCGGTATCCACACCGATTTCACGCAACACCGCCAGAGAAGCATCGCGCATGATCTGGTATTCCTTGTCCGTCAGGGTCTGGGCCGGTGCAACCGTGATTGAATCACCGGTATGAATACCCATGGGATCCAGATTTTCAATGGAACAGATAATGATGCAGTTATCCTGATGATCACGCACCACTTCCATTTCGTATTCTTTCCAGCCCAGGGCCGATTCTTCAATCAACAACTCATTGGTCGGGGACAAATCCAGCCCGCGTTCGCAGATCTCGACGAACTCTTCCTTGTTATAGGCGATACCACCACCGCTGCCGCCCATGGTAAACGAAGGACGAATGATCGCCGGAAAACCGATTTGTGCCTGTACCTGCAGCGCCTCTTCCATGCTGTGTGCGACAGCCGAACGGGGCATCGCCAGGCCGATCTTTTTCATCGCCTGGCGGAAGCGATCCCGATCTTCAGCCTTGTCGATCGCATCCTTTGTGGCACCGATCATGTCCACATCAAATTTTGCCAATACGCCCTCACGATCCAGATCCAGTGCACAGTTCAGCGCGGTTTGCCCGCCCATGGTTGGCAATAAGGCATCCGGACGCTCTTTTTCAATGATCTTCGCCAGCGCCTGCCAGTTAATCGGTTCAATATAGGTCGCATCGGCCATCTCGGGATCGGTCATGATGGTCGCCGGATTCGAGTTCACCAGGATGACGCGATAACCCTCTTCTTTCAGCGCCTTACAGGCCTGGGCCCCCGAATAATCAAATTCACAGGCCTGACCGATCACAATCGGACCGGCACCGATGATTAATATACTTTCGATGTCTGTTCTTTTTGGCATACTAGAATCAGTTTCGAGTGACGAGACGCGAGGAACACCACGCTAACGGGTCACCCATTTGTTGATAATTAAACCCCGTTATTCGTTACTCGTAGCCTGTTCCTGTTTGATAAGTTCGATGAACTTATCGAACAATGGGGCGACATCATGCGGCCCGGGACTGGCTTCCGGATGTCCCTGAAAACTGAAGGCCGGAATATCATTCCTGGCTACCCCCTGCAAGGAACCATCAAACAGGGAACGATGTGTCGCCTCGAGACTGGCTGGCAGACTGTCCTCATCCACGGCAAAGCCATGATTCTGGCTGGTAATCATGACCCGCTGAGTATTAATGTCCTGCACCGGGTGATTGGCACCATGATGGCCGAATTTCATTTTTACGGTTTTGGCGCCACTGGCGAGTGCCAGCAATTGATGCCCGAGGCAGATGCCGAACATAGGCAGCCCCGTTTCCGCCAACTCTTGAATCGCTGCAATGGCGTATTCACAGGGTTCCGGATCACCCGGACCGTTGGATAAAAATATCCCGTCCGGATCGAGCTTCAAGACTTCACTCGCCGGCGTTTGGGCAGGCACCACCGTCAATCGACAACCGCGATCCACCAGCATACGCAGAATGTTCCGCTTGACCCCGTAATCGAAGGCCACCACATGGTAAGGCAGCTTTTCCTCAATCGGGTGCGGCGCCTCGGGCATGCCGCCTTCCAGGCTCCAGCTGCCCTGCGCCCATTCATAAGGTTGACCGGTAGTCACTTCTTTCGCCAGGTCCATCCCCTTGAGACCCGCGAACGCTTGCGCGGCGGCAAGGGCGGCCTGCTCGTCCAGTTTTTCGCCGGCCATGATGCACCCGTTCTGTGCACCTTTCTCACGCAAAATGCGGGTCAGGCGACGGGTATCAATGTCGGCAATGGCGACAACTTTATTGCGGGTCAAATACTCGGGCAGGCTTTGTTGCATACGCCAGTTGCTGGCAATGGGTGGGACGTCCCGTACCACCAGACCGGCGGCATGTACATGGGATGATTCCTCGTCATCGTCATTGGTTCCGACGTTGCCAATATGAGGATAGGTAAGCGTGACAATTTGTCGCGCATAGGAGGGATCTGTAAGGATCTCCTGATAACCGGTGATGGCGGTATTGAAAACCACCTCCCCCACTGTCTGACCGGCTATTCCAATGGATTCTCCAAAAAAGACGCTTCCGTCTTGCAGCGCTAGCAGGGCCGGTTGCCTCAAGTAAACCTCCGTTGGACGCATGTACAAAGCGGGAGACAGCCCGTGAAGGACTACTCCCGCTCGAAATTCAGAGTACTGGCCGGAATCGCTTCAGACCAAGCGAATTGTACCGAATTGGCGCCGGCTTCGCCACCGCCTGGCAGATATCATGGTCATTTGATGATCGCGATCAATGAATGTAAACCTCGGTTATTCTCTTAGCCCAAGCACATCCTGCATATCAAACAATCCCTGTTTTTTCTCAGTGATCCAGGCAGCAGCACGCGCTGCCCCTTTGGCAAAGGTCATCCGGCTGGATGCCTTATGGGTGATCTCCACGCGTTCACCAATATCGGCAAACATCACGGTGTGTTCGCCAACGATGTCACCGGCTCGAATCGTCTCGAAACCGATTGTCTGCCGATCCCGCTCACCGGTCTGCCCTTCGCGGCCATAAACCGCACAGTCCTTCAAATCCCGACCCAGCGCATTGGCGACGACTTCCCCCATGCGTAATGCGGTACCTGACGGGGCATCGACTTTGTGGCGATGATGCGCCTCGATGATTTCGATATCCACCTCGTCACCCATGATGTGTGCCGCCAGATCGAGTAATTTAAAACACAGGTTGACCCCTACACTCATATTCGGTGCGAACACGATCCCGATATCCCGGGCGGCCCTGGCTATCTGCTGCTTTTCCGCATCGGCGAAACCGGTAGTCCCGATCACGATACCCTTGCCTGCCTGCTGGCAGGTTTCCAGGTTCGCCAAGGTCACGGTGGGATGGGTAAAATCGATGAGCACATCAATATTGGTGATGACCGCACGCAGATCATCAACAATCGGAACATTCAGTTTTCCAATGCCGGCAACTTCGCCTGCATCAGCGGCAATAACAGAGCTGCCCGGGCGTTCAATGGCCGCAGTGACGGTCATGCCGTCTGCGTTTGTAACCGCCTCAAGCAGGGCCCGCCCCATTCGACCCGAGGCACCCGTGATTCCGACGTTAATCATTCAGCACTCCACAATTTGATCCGCAATCAAACCAAGAGTGAATGGTAGGGGGTTCGGGATAGAGATTCAAACAATTAGTCTTTAATCTTTTTGAACAACTTGCGCAGGCCGCTGCTGTTTTGTTCTCTTTCTTTTTCTTCTTCAGCAGCACGACGTTCCATCTCGGCAATTTCCTGCTGGCGTTTGACGCGTTCCCGCTCAACCATTTCCCGGATTGCCTGCTTGTCTTTTTCCGAGATATCCAGCGCGAATAATTTATTGTCCTCGCGTAATATGTAGCGACCCAGTTTATCGAGAAAATCCTGATTGATGTTTTTTAAATCGATGTTACGTTTTATTTCCCCTGGACCTTCAAAATTTGTAAGCAGCAACTGAATATAGGCAGAGTCATCACTACCGATAAACTGAATAGAAATATTCAGTGGACCTTCAATGCTAATGTCAGAGTGTATCAACTTGTAACTCTTGTCATTGAAGTCCTTGCGCCTGGCTTGAAGTTTATAGGTGGCAAGAATATCGAATAGCTTTTTAATATTATCCTCGCCCTTGACCCGCAACTTGACTGGTTTATCCAATTCGGCCTTGCAGGTAAGTTTAATATCCTTGAGTAGTTGAGGACTATCGATATCAAGTTGGTATTTTCCCTGGCGAAATGACTGTTTCTCCCCGCCCGGGTAGATTGGATAATTGACAATAGTTTCCGGCTTAATGAAATTTAGATTCTCAATCATCTCATTGAGAAAATCATAAATTTCCTTCATCCGAGGATAAATCTCTTTCTCGTAGAATTGGCTCTTGTCCCCCGAGGATACTTCTCCCTGCTGCTCTTGGGCACGAAGGGTTTCAGCCTGATTTTTCAAGTCATCGAGAAGCCCCATCCAGTTCGTCCTCTGGGTTTTAGCACTTTTGTTATATATCGGTATCCTTTTTCAAATCTTGAATGCCGCAAACCAGAATTATTTAGGACTTCATGTCCTCAAAGAATTTCTTGACCCCATCCAGCCAGGACGAGGCGCGGGGACTGTGATTGACACTGTCTTCCTTCATCGAGTCTTCGAACTCTTTCAAGAGTTCTTTTTGTCGTTTCGTCAAATTCACCGGTGTTTCGACACTGATGCGACATAACAGGTCACCCACCTGGCTACCCCGTACCGATTTCACACCCTTGCCCCGCAAGCGAAACAGTTTACCACTCTGGCTTTCGGGGGGTATCTTGAGCTTGACCCGACCTTCGAGGGTCGGCACTTCCAGTTCCCCGCCGAGACTGGCTGTCACCACACTGATGGGAACCTCACAGAACAAATCATTGCCGTCACGCTGGAAAATGTCATGCGGCCGCACATGCACGTGAACGTAAAGATCCCCGGGGGGGCCGCCGTGCTCACCCGCTTCGCCTTCACCACTCAAGCGAATGCGATCCCCGGTATCCACACCGGCGGGAACTTTTACCGATAAGGTTTTCTGTTTCTCGACCCGTCCATGTCCATGACACTTGCCACAGGGCGTTTCGATAATGCTGCCGCTACCATGACAACGGGGACAGGTCTGTTGCAGGGAGAAGAAGCCTTGCTGCATGCGGACCTGACCATGTCCGCCACAGGTCGAGCAGGTGACCGGGCTGGTCCCTTTCTTGGCGCCACTGCCGCCGCATTCCTCGCATTGCACATGGGTTGGCACACGAACATTAACACTGGTACCACGCACCGCCTCTTCCAGGCTGAGTTCCAGGTTGTAGCGCAGATCGGCGCCACGATATACCCGTTGCCCGCCGGCATGGCCACCGCCACCAAAGATATCACCGAACACATCGCCAAAGATGTCACTGAAACTGGCACCACCAAAACCGGCCCCGGCTCCACCTGCTGCCGCTGACGGATCCACGCCCGCATGCCCAAACTGATCATAAGCCGCACGCTTTTGCGCATCACTCAGTACATCATAGGCTTCCTTGGCTTCCTTGAAATTTTCTTCCGCTTCCTTGCTGTCCGGATTGCGATCCGGATGATACTTCATTGCCAGTCGTTTGAAGGCTTTCTTGATTTCAGCCTCACTGGCATTACGGGAAACATCCAGAACTTCGTAATAATCGCGTTTTGACATACCCAATTTCAGTAGCTAATTGCGAGGGCCAAGTAATGAGCCGGGACGACTCTTTACGCTCCCTCTTATAAACGGCAAAAAGCGGCTGCACGTTACCGTGCAGCCACCTGACTATTACGTGTAACTAAATAACCGGTTACGCGTAATTATTTTTTATTGTCGTTGACCTCTTCAAACTCGGCATCAACGACATCATCATCGGTACCCGTGCGTTGCCCGCTGGCGGCTTCCGCACCTTCGGCACCTGTCGCTTCAGCCTGTTGGGCCTGCTCGGCATAAAGCCGCTCAGCCATCTTGGCGGAGGCATCCGTCAGGGCCTTGGTCTTGGCTTCGATTTCGTCCAGATCATCGCCCTTCACGGCTTCTTCCAGATCCTTGATGGCCGATTCGATGCTGGATTTTTCATCCGCTTCCAGTTTATCACCCAGTTCATCCATTGACTTGCGGGTCGCGTGAATCATGGTATCCGCCTGGTTGCGGGCACCGACCAGTGCCTGGAACTTCTTGTCTTCATCGGCATGGGCTTCGGCATCGCGCACCATCTTCTCGACTTCTTCATCAGACAAACCACTGGATGCCTTGATGACAATGGACTGTTCCTTGCCGGTCGCCTTGTCCTTGGCCGACACGTTCAGAATACCGTTGGCATCGATATCGAAGGCTACCTCGATTTGCGGCATGCCACGCGGCGCCGGCGGAATATCCTGCAGGTCAAAACGACCCAGGGACTTGTTGGCATCGGCCCGCTCGCGTTCACCCTGCAATACATGCACGGTAACTGCTGTCTGGTTATCATCCGCGGTGGAGAATACCTGCTGGGCCTTGGTCGGTATGGTAGTGTTCTTTTCGATCAACTTGGTCATGACACCGCCGAGGGTCTCGATACCCAGCGACAACGGCGTTACGTCGAGTAGCAGCACGTCCTTGACGTCACCACCCAGAACCCCACCCTGAATCGAGGCACCCATGGCCACGGCTTCATCCGGGTTCACATCCTTGCGCGGTTCCTTACCAAAGAATCCCTTCACGGCTTCCTGCACCTTGGGCATGCGGCTCTGACCACCCACCAGAATCACGTCATCAATTTCCGAGGCAGACAGGCCGGCATCTTTCATCGCCACCTTGCACGGCTCGATGGAGCGGGCAATCAAATCATCCACCAGCGATTCGAGCTTGGCACGCGTCACCTTGATGTTCAGGTGCTTGGGACCGCTGGCATCCGCCGTCACGTACGGCAGATTGACTTCCGTCTGCTGACTGGAAGACAGTTCGATCTTGGCTTTCTCGGCCGCTTCCTTCAGGCGTTGCAAGGCGAGTGGATCGTTGCGCAGATCAATACCCTGGTCTTTCTTGAACTCTTCGACCAGGTAGTCGATCATCCGCATGTCAAAGTCTTCACCGCCGAGGAAGGTGTCACCATTGGTCGACAGCACTTCGATCTGGTGCTCACCGTCAATGTCAGCAATTTCAATAATGGATATATCAAAGGTCCCGCCACCGAGGTCGTAGACCGCAACCTTGCGATCTCCTTGCTTCTTGTCCATGCCAAAGGCCAGCGCCGCGGCTGTCGGCTCGTTAATGATGCGCTTGACTTCCAGCCCGGCGATCTTGCCGGCGTCCTTGGTAGCCTGGCGCTGGGAATCATTGAAATAAGCGGGCACGGTGATCACCGCTTCGGTGACTTCTTCACCCAGATAATCTTCCGCGGTCTTTTTCATCTTCTGCAGGACACGTGCGGAGATTTCCGGCGGCGCCATTTTCTTGCCGTCGACTTCCACCCAGGCGTCACCGTTGTCGGCTTTGACAATCTTGTAGGGCACCATCTTGATGTCTTTCTGGACTTCCTTATCTTCAAACCGGCGTCCGATCAAGCGCTTGATGGCGTACAGGGTCTTGTCCGGATTGGTCACGGCCTGTCGTTTGGCTGGCTGCCCCACCAGGACTTCACCGTCTTTGGTGAACGCCACAATCGAGGGCGTGGTGCGATCACCTTCGCTGTTCTCAATGACCTTGGTAGCCCCATTCTCCATCACTGCCACGCAGGAATTGGTGGTACCCAGGTCGATCCCGATAATCTTACCCATTACCTTTTCTCTCCGTTAAACTGTTAAATTCTTTAAATAAATTCACGATTACCTTGTAAATAGGGGCGGTTTTAGCCACTTCAAGCCTGCTCATCGACATTTGCGTCTTTGGCTTCGGCATTCTCCCCCCCGCCCTTCGACACCACCACCATGGCCGGTCGGATCAGGCGATCATTTAAGGTGTAACCCTTCTGCATCACGTTCATGACGGTATTGGCGGCATGCTCTGGCGACTCCAGCATCGACATCGCCTGGTGGTATTCCGGGTTAAAGGGTTCTCCCTCCGGGTGCACCGCCTGGATGCCGAATTTCTCAATCGTGGCAAGCAGCATTTTCAGGGTCAGTTCCGTCCCTTCCCGAAGTTTCTCCAGGGTCGCACCTTCGGCCGCGGCCGCGTCGGCCCCCATTTCCAGACTATCGATCACCGGCAACAACTCCTGGGCAAACCGTTCCAGCGCATATTTATGGGCATTCTCAACTTCCCGTTCATGCCGCCGACGCAGATTCTCCTGCTCGGCCTTCACCCGTAGCAATTGATCCCAATGTTCCTTGGCCTTGGCCTCGGCTTCCGCCAACTGCTGCTGCACATGCTCATCCGAGGCAGCCGCCTCGGTCTCACTATCTGGCTCGATGGTTTGCTGGGTTGATGCTTGTTTTTCGTCCGGATTTTCCTGCGGAACGTCGTTCTTGCTCATAGTTACTCCACTTCAGAACTCGTTGATTTTCTGCGAAACAGGTTTAAAGACTTGTGATGGGTGTTGATATAGGGGTGATCACTCAGAGCTCAAGAGGGAACTGAGGATTTTTGCCGTGACATCCACCACCGGAATGACACGATCGTAGGCCATCCGGGTGGGGCCAATCACGCCCAGCACACCGACCACCTGGTCTTCCACCTTGTAGGGAGCGGTGACCAGTGAACACTCATCAAAGGCCGAGTAGCCGGATTCTTCCCCGATGAAGATCTGTACGCCTTCAGCATGAATGGAATGATCCAGCAGGTGCAGGATGTCCCGTTTGGTATTGAAGGCCTCGTACAACTGGCGCAGTTTGTCGAGATCAGCCATTTCTGCGTAATGCATCAGGTTGGTTTCACCCGCGATGACGTAATCGTCCGATTGACTGGTATTGACGATCTGGTCTGCCATTTCCGCGGCTGTCTGCATCAGACTGCGCATGTCATCACGCGTCTGTTCCAGACTGTCGACGATATGACGGCGAATGGTACTGAGCTCCCTGCCGGCGAATTCCGCATTCAGATAATTGGCCACCCGATGCAGTTCATCGGCGGAAAACGACCTGTCAGTATGAATAATACGGTTCTGGACTTCCTGGTTGTTGATGACCAGGATAACCAGGATCCGGTTGGCGGTCAGCGGCAGAAACTCGATATGCTGGAACATCACCGAACCGCGCCTCGGCAACATCACCAACCCGGCGAGATTGGTCACCTCCGACAACAGGGCGGAAGCCGAACCGATGACTTTCTGCCGTTCGGTGGAATCAATCTTGAGCTTGTATTGATCCACCACATTGCTGCGCAACGGTTTAATGGTCAACAATCGGTCCACGAACACCCGATAGCCTTGCGCCGTCGGAATCCGGCCGGCCGAGGTGTGGGGCGAGACCACCAGGCCGAGGTCCTCCAGATCCGCCATCACATTACGTACCGTGGCGGGGCTGAGATTCATTCCCGAATCACGCGCCAGAGTGCGGGATCCCACAGGATGACCATCCTGGATATACCGCTCGACCAATGTTTTTAGCAGAGTCCGAGCACGATCATTTATAATGGGAGCATTCGACACAACATTAACCGGGTAATAATAATAACCAAACAGACATGAAACATGATTAGCACTCAAAATATTAGAGTGCTAATCACCGAGAACGTTACAATTCAGCGCCCCGGCTGTCAAGAAACCCGCGCATTGCCGTTCTGATCTCATAATGAGCAAGTTTCTGTCTTAAAAGGAAAATTTCATGGCGAACGCTTTCAACCGCATAGGACTGATCGGCAAGTACGGGGATCCCGGTATCGCCGACACCGTGCTGGAGTTGGGGCACATTCTGCAGGCGCGAGGCTGTGAGGTCTTACTGGAAGACCAGACGGCCAAATCCATTGCCAAACATTCCTACCCCGTGGCCAATCAAACTGAAATCGCGGCCCGGTGCGATTTGGCCGTTACCATTGGCGGGGACGGGACGCTCCTCAGCGCGGCCCGTAACATGGTTGATAGCACGGTGCCTCTGCTGGGGGTCAACCTGGGGCGACTGGGCTTTCTGGTGGATGTCTCACCGGATGAATTTGCCCATCGCATGCATGAGATTCTCGATGGCAAGTTCGAGGAAGAACACCGGGTCATGCTGACCACCACCATTGAACATCATGAAGGCGGCGCCAACAGCATCAGCGACGCACTGAATGATGTGGTAATTCACAAATGGGAAGTGGCGCGCATGATTGAGACGGAAACCTACATTAATGGGAAATTCGTCAATACCATGCGCTCGGATGGCCTGATTGTGTCCACCCCAACGGGATCCACCGCCTACGCCCTGTCAGCCGGTGGGCCAATCCTGGAGCCGGACATGCAGGCCATGATCATTGTGCCAATTTGTCCCCATACCATGAGTTACCGCCCTATCGTCATCGACGGCGACAGCGAGATTGAGATTTACGTCCGGGAGAATCCTCACTCCCACGCCCAGGTCACCTGTGACGGGCAGATCAATCTGGGGGTGGTATCCGGTGATAGAATCGTGATCCGTAAGAAAGACAAGTCTGTCCGGCTGATCCATCCCTGCAAGCATGACCATTACCATATCCTGCGGGAGAAGCTGCACTGGGGAGGCCATTCCTAGTACCGCCTATGTTGACACACATCCATATCTGGAACTTCGCCATCGTTGAAAGCCTGGATCTGGAACTGGAAGCCGGTCTGACCGTCCTGACCGGGGAAACCGGGGCCGGCAAGTCGATCCTGCTGGATGCCCTGAACCTGGCCCTGGGTGACCGGGCGGATACCGGCGTCATCCGGCACGGTGCCGACAAGGCGGAAATCAGTGTCACTTTCAGCACCCGGGACACCCCGGAGGCGGAGGCATGGCTCAGGGAGCGAGAGCTGGATAGCGCCGAGGAATGTATTATTCGCCGCACCATCAGTGCCAGCGGCCCGTCCAAGGCGTTCGTGAACGGTAAACCCACGCCCATTCAGAGCCTGCGGGAACTCGGGGAAATGCTGGTCGATCTCCACGGCCAACACGAGCACCAGTCCCTGTTGCGGCGGGAGGCGCAACGACAACTGCTCGATGATTATGCCGGCCATGGCAAACTGCTCGGCAAACTGGATACGGCCTATCAACACTGGCGCGATCTCGAAACCGAGCTCACGGCGCTGCAACAGGCCAGTTCAGATCGGGATGCCCGGCTGGCACTGCTCCGCTACCAGGTCAAGGAACTGGAAGCCCTGGATATGGGTCAGGACGAATTACCCGAGCTGGAGGCCGAACACCGGCGCCTCGCCAATGCCAATCAACTGCTGGAAACCGGCAATCGCGTCCTGCACTTGCTGGAAGAAAATGAAGACGGGGCCCTGGGTGCCTTACTCGGTCAGAGCTGCAATGATATTCAGCACCAGGCACAGACGGATGCCGGCCTGAACGGGGTTGCCGAATTGCTTGACAGTGCGACCATCCAGGTACGGGAAGCCAGCAGCGAATTGCGCCACTATCTGGACGGCCTGGAACTGGATCCGGCGCGACTGGACTGGATCGACCAACGCCTGGCGACCATCCAGGATTTAAGCCGCAAACACCATGTTACCGCGGAAGAACTGCCCGCCCTGTTGCCCCGTTTGCAGCAGGAACTGGCCGATCTGGAACAGGCCGATGTCCGCTCTGACGAGATTCGCCAGGAAGCAGCCGCGGCCCTCACGCAGTACCGTACCCTGGCCCAAAAGCTCAGTCACAGCCGGCAAAAAGCCGCCAAAACACTCAGCCAGGCGGTCAGCGACAGCATGCAGAGTCTGGGGATGGAAGGCGGCCGGTTTGCCATTCACTTGCAGCCCCGCGAAGACGACACGCCTGCGCCACAGGGCATGGAGCGGGCCGAGTTCGTGGTCAGTGCCAATCCCGGCCAGCCGCTCAAACCGCTGACCAAAGTGGCCTCCGGCGGCGAATTATCGCGCATCAGCCTGGCGATCCAGGTCATCACCGCGGCCCAGACCCGCATCCCCACCCTGATTTTTGATGAAGTGGATGTTGGCATCGGGGGCCGTGTCGCCGAAATTGTCGGCCATCAGCTCCGCGCCCTGGCTGCCCATCGCCAGGTGGTTTGCGTAACCCATCTGCCGCAGGTCGCCGCACTGGGACATCATCACCTGCAGGTCAGCAAGCGATCAGAGACTGACACCACGATCAGTGAAATCCAGGAACTGTCCGCCGAACAACGCGTGGACGAGTTGGCCCGCATGCTCGGGGGCATCGAAATCACCGAGCAAACGCTCTCCCATGCCCGCGAAATGATCGAACGCGCCCGGGTCGGTTAGGCATTTCGCTCAACGCCTAAACCAGCAAGAACAGTAGCTTCTGCCGGCATGAAGAAAAATGAGTGAATGAGGGTTTACTAAGACTTCTTCTGGCAGTCAGGACACACGCCATAAATATAGAGGGCATGATCCGTGATGTCATAACCCTTATCCTGGGCGATGCGGAGCTGACGTTCTTCAATCACGGGATCCATAAATTCATCCACCCGGCCGCATTTCACACAGAGGATATGATCGTGGTGTTCCCCTTGTGCCAGTTCGAAGACGGAATGGCCTTCCTCGAAATGGTGCCGGGTGACCAGTCCCGCCGCCTCAAACTGGGTCAAAACCCGGTAGATGGTTGCCAGGCCGACTTCATCGCCACTTTCCAGCATGGCTTTGTAGACATCTTCAGCGCTCATATGGCGCACATCACTTTCTTCCAGAAACTTGAGGATCTTGAGTCTGGGTAATGTGGCCTTGAGGCCGGCTTTTTTTAAATCCTCGCTTTCCATCGTTCTCACACTTCGCTCTATCTGCACCATGCTGCTTTAAGGTACACTCCGTGCGGAAAATTATACCTGATATTACAGTTCGAAATGCGAAAAATTCTCATTACAACACTTGTTTTCGCCGGCCTGACTCTCGGCACCCATGGTTGTTCGGCATACCGCATTGATGTCCGGCAGGGCAATACCCTGGAAGCCGAGACAGTCGACACGCTGCGGGTTGGGATGACCAGGCAGCAGGTTGTGTTTCTGCTCGGTACTCCGCTGGTCCAGGATCCGTTTCACCCGAATCGCTGGGACTATGCCTACACCTTTCAGCCGGGTGGCGGCAAGATATCGCGCCGCCACCTGAGTTTGACTTTTGAGGGGGATGAACTGGTCAAGATCGACAAGAGTGGTTTCCATACCGCAACGGAAAAAAGCGCCGCGCCGTAACTTCAGTTATCCTGATCCTGTTTTTCCTTCTTCTCCGCCCGTTTACGTCGCGATTCCTTGGGATCAGCAATCAACGGGCGATAAATCTCTACCCGATCCTTTTCTCTTAACTCGGTATCGGCTTTGGCGATCTTGCCAAAGATCCCGGTCTTGTTTTGCGCCAGATCGATTTCCGGATACTGTTCCAGAATCCCGGACAGCTTGATCGCCTGCTCCAGTGTCGTGCCGGCCTCCACTTCGAGCGGAATAATGACCTGTTCCTCCGGCTTGGCGTAGGCCACCTCAACCTGAATCATGTTTTCCTCAACCATAGACTTTTTGCGCTCGTTGAATAAACGCATCCATCAGCGTGGAAGCAATTTTGTTGAATACCGGCCCAAATGTGACGCTCAGCAGTTTACTGGAAAATTCAAACTCGAGATCCAGCTCGACCCGCGAACCGGCATCTCCCAATGGCTGAAACCGCCACATGCCATTGAGATGTTTGAAAGGTCCTTCCACCAGTTGTACCGTGATCTGGCGGTTTTTTTCCAGAAGATTATGGGTTGTAAACGTTTTATGGATACCGCTGTGCGCGATATCCAGGCTGGCTTTGACTTCGTGTTCCGCTCGCATGATTTCCCTTGAATCATTGCACCATGGCAGAAACTCCGGATAGGCAAGCACGTCGTCAACCAGGATATACATTTGCTCGGCACTGTACGGCACCAACGCGCTTTTGTGTATCGTCGTCATCTGCTCAACAGAAATCTCAAAAAATAGGTTAGATCACTTCGATGGCACGCAGGAAAACGATAATCACACCAATCGGGGTAATATAGCGTACGAGAAAATGCCAGAGTTTATAGGCAGGGCCGTTTCCCATCCCAAGTTCATCAACACTGGCATCTTCATGCATGATCCAGACAGCAAAAATAGCAATCAACAGCCCGCCCAGTGGCAACATGATATTGGCTGTCAGGTAGTCAAGCAAATCAAACAGGGTCTTATCACGGAAGGGTTCAAACATCGTTAACGGCGTGATCTCCGACCAGATGTTAAACGAGAACACCGTGAGTAAACCGAACAGCCAGCAGGCAATGCCCATGATCACCGAGGCTTGCATACGCTCCATGTTGCGGTTTTCCACCAGCCAGGCCACGGCCGGTTCGATCAGGGAAATACTCGAGGTCCACGCGGCGAAGGTCAGCAGAATAAAAAACAGCGTGCCGAAAAAGATCCCACCCGGCATATGGCCGAAGGCCAGCGGCAGGGTCTGGAAGATCAGGCCGGGGCCTGAACCCGGTTCCAGCCCGTTGGCGAAGACGATGGGGAAGATCACCATCCCGGCCACCAGCGCCACTGCCGTATCCGCCCCGGCAATCATAAATGTGGTGCGGGCAATGGAGGCATCCTGGGGTAAATAAGATCCGTACACCATGATCGCCCCCATCCCCAGACTGAGGGTAAAAAACGCGTGCCCCATGGCAATTAATACCGGATTCCAGCTCACCCGCTCCACGCCGAAATCATCGGTGTAATACAGCAAGGCATCAAAGTCCGGTTCGAACAAGAACCGGATGCCGTCATCAAAGGCCGTGGTATTCATCGCATAGCCGAGCAGGACAATCATGATAATGAACAACGCCGGCATCAGAAACTTGACCGCCTTTTCCAGTCCCCCGGCCACCCCGCGTGCCACCACCAGCATGGTCATCACCATGAACACGGTATGCCAGAACATCAGGCTTTCTGTATCGGCGAGAAAGTTAGCGAAAATGCTCCCCACGCCATCCGGGGTGGCATTGGTAAAGGCGCCGGAAGCGGTGCGAAACACATAAGCCAGCGACCATCCGGCAATCACGCTGTAGTAGGAAAGAATCAGAAACCCGGCAACGACCCCGAGCCAACCCAGCCATTTCCAGTGCGGGTTATGTCCCGCTTCGATAGCCAGCGTGTGCATGGTATTGATGGGACTTTGCCGTCCACGTCGCCCCAGCATGATTTCGGCCATCATGATCGGGACACCAATGACCGCGATACACGCCAGATACACCAGGACAAAGGCTCCGCCGCCGTTTTCCCCGGTGATATAGGGAAACTTCCAGATATTCCCCAGCCCTACCGCGGATCCGGTCGCCGCCAATACAAATGCCCAACGTGAAGACCATTGCCCATGGATGGATTCGCGCATGCCCGCCCTCGCCTGCTTTATTGTTATCGTGATTTTCGTTGTAAAACTATTTGGTACCGAACACCCATTCCTGACAACCAATTGTCAGGAAAATACCGGTACATCTCAACTCCTGATGCCCGGAATTCAATAATTTAGCCCGTATCCGCCGCTTGACAGGCCCGGTATAATCGCCGCCATGGCCAAAACCAAGACCAAAAAAACCTCCGAGAGCGCAACGATTGCGCTGAATAAAAAATCCCGCCATGACTTCATCCTGGGCGAACGCTATGAAGCCGGCCTGGTGCTGGAAGGCTGGGAAGTCAAAAGCCTGCGCGCCGGACGGATACAACTGCGCGACAGTTACGTCATCATCAAGGACGGGGAAGCCTGGTTACTGGGCGCGTTGATCACCCCCCTGCCCACGGCCTCGACCCATATCCAGCCCGATCCGCAACGTACGCGCAAACTGCTGCTGCACCGTGAGGAGCTAAATAAACTCATCGGCGCAGTGGAACGCAAAGGCTTCGCCCTGATCCCGACTGCTATGTACTGGAAAAAGGGTCGCGCCAAGCTGGAAATCGCCCTGGCCAAGGGCAAACAGGCCCACGACAAACGGGCCAGTGAGCGGGAACGCGACTGGAGCCGGGAAAAACAACGACTAATGAAAGGGACGAGGCACTAGGGACGAGTGACGAGGAAAGAAATGTGAGGAGTAAGGAGTGAGGAGCAAAGAAAAGGACTGAGCGATGAGGACTGAGGGAAAAGACTAAGAACTAAAGGACTGAGGACTGTGGACTGAGGAAAAGACTGTGAGGGGGGAAAGGAGTGAGAAGTGAGAATTCGTCCCTCGTCCCTAGTCCCTCGTCCCTAGTTCCTCGCCACTTGTTTCAGCTCGTTCCAGTCCCTATCAATGACCATGAACTTTAAGCTAGAATGTCGGTCTTAAGACGTACCAATGGGGGCGACCTGGCTTCGACGCGGGTTACGAAACCGGAGGTGCATGCCGAGGCGCAGATGACCTCGTTAATCCAGCTGCAAACCATATAGTTGCCAACGACGACAACTACGCACTCGCTGCTTAAAACCCAGTAGGGTGCCCTCTGACTGAAGCCGTGCTTGT
>JBECLA010000001.1:0-20574 GCA_040235565.1 Thiohalomonadales bacterium
TGTAAAGGCCGTTTGCCCGGAGATATCGGGAAACCAGCCATAGATACTCGCACCAATCTGCCAGGATTCCTGTTCGCTGGCCAGGATGCCTGCTGGTAACAAGGCGGTAGAGGAACAAATCGTGAAAGCTGCCAGGAATTTTGCGCGCCTCATATACTTTCCCCTGGTTTATTTGCCCGCTTTTTACTTCTTCCTTTATTGCTCTGTTTTCGCTTTAGCATTGCTGATTTAAAGATACGTCTGGCGCACCTGCATCACGATGATCAAAACGATTAACACCACGATCCAGAAGAACACATAGGTCTTCATGGACTGGCGTGCCTTGCGCTTTTCCAGCCAGGTACGGGGTTTAATCCCCTTCAGCAAAAACACCAGCTTGCCGGACAGGTTGACACACACCACATTTACCGCCAGTAGCAAGGCGGCACCCAGCGCATTCTGAAGCTGCCCCGCACCCAGCATCAAACCCAGGGTTGCCGCCGGTGGCAGTAACGCCACGGCCACCATGACGCCAACTAATGACACACTCCATCCCGCGGAGAGCGACAAGACCGCCGCGGCACCCGAGGCGAGCGCCAGGGCAATGCCATCCAGTCCTACATCCGTGCGACTGCTCAATTCCGTGGTATCGAGGGAATAGGGCCAGAAAAAGCCGATCACTATGGCGATCAGCAAGGCCAGCCCCAGGCCGGCCAGATTGGTCTTGAGCGCTGACCAGGCCAGATCACGATCCCCCAGGGCGGCGGCAAAGGACAGGGCAATATTCGGTCCCAGCAAGGGCGCAATGACCATGGCACCGATAATCACGGCCAGGTTGTCTTCCAGCAAACCAATGGCCGCCACGATCGTCGACAGCAACACCATGTATAAAAAGTTACTATTGATTTCGCTGGCGCTGCTGATTTCCTGGTACAGCTCTTCCCGGCTCAGCGTAAGGGCCCGGCGTTTGACTTCTTCCAGTTCTTCCTTGCTGGGACGGGGCAGGGCACCTTCCAGCGGGATCAGCATGATGCGAAAAAAATCGAGCTTGCCCAATGCGCCCTGCAAGGCATCCAGTACCGCTTGTTGTTTGTCGCGTCGGACCAATAAGCGGGAAATACAGCGTTGCTCGTCCTGCGTAGGAACGACCCAGGCATCCAGCTCATGTTGTTCAGCAATGCCGATAACGGTATCGGTATGACCGCACTCGGTTACAACTTCAATGATGCGCATCAGGCAGCCGGTCGTTGCAAGGGTGCTTCCACTTCATCCCGCTTGGCTTTGCCCAGTAATTGTTCGATCAAATTGAGGGCAAAGTCCATCGCCGTGCCTGGGCCCCGCGATGTGATCAGCTTGCCGTCAATCACCACCGGTTTTTCCTCGTACACCATATCCTGCATTTCGGTAGCATCAATGCTACCGGGATAACTGGTGGCGTGCTTGCCCTTTAATAGTCCGGCACTGGCCAATACTTTGGGGGCCGCACAGATTGCGGCCGTGTACTTGTCGGCCTCGGTCATCTGCTTTAGCAACGTATGAATCCGGGGATCGTTGTTGAGATGATCGGCGCCAGGTAAACCGCCAGGCAAAACGATCATGTCAAATTGCTCTGCCGTCACATCATCCAGGGTGGTATCGGGAATTAACACCGTGCCCCGACTTGCCCTGACCGGTTCGGGGTCCAGTCCGGCGGTAATCACCGTCACACCGGCGCGACGTAGCAAATCGATGATAGTTACGGCTTCGAGCTCTTCACAACCCTGGGCGAGGGGTACGAGGACAGTTGCCATGGCGTCATCCTCCTTTGTTGACGTATCTGAATCAGTCTGGATACCGGTACCAACTCAATGCCTTGTTGCTGCAGACCTGGTAACCAGGTTTCAAGCGCGGTCATTGTTTCCGGGTAGGGATGACCGATCGCCAGTGCGCTGCCATACCGTTGCGCATGTTTGATCAGCTCGCTTAATTGCGCCGCAACAATGCGACTGTCGCGCTCATAATCGAGAAAAATATCCCGCCGGGTTGCGTCGATATGACGTCGCTCTGCTTCCGCTTGTGCCACCGTTTCTGTCGTCGTTCGACTATCGACAAAATAAAGGTCATCCCGAAACATCATGGCCTGCATCAACCACCCCATCAACCGTGGATTTTTGGTCAGGTAACTGCCCATATGGTTGTTGAAACCACGGACATGCGGCACCGCTGCCAGGCTGGCTCGCACCCGGTTTTTGAATTCTATCTCTGTCATGCACTGGGTCAAGGCACCGGGGCCAAGTCGGTTCTCGTTATCCGACTCCATCGGCAAGTGCAGCATGATTTCTTTTTGCTGACGATGGGCGCGCAGCGCCAGTGACTTGGAGAAAGGTGCCCGGGGCAAAAATGCGTAGGTCAGATCGCCATTGAGCCGGAGCGCGCGCAGGCCGGTTTTGTACTGATAACCAAGATCATCAATGATGATACTGATGACCGGCTTGCTGTCCGGTGTTGCGGCGGCAGCCGTTGCTGCCGGCAGCAAGCACAAGCCCGCTAAAACGATGTACACCAGTTTTAGCGGGGCCGGCATGCGTACGGTTTTATTTCGGAGCCAGCAGGGCCAGTCCTTTTAACAAGGTTAGCGCCTCATATACCGGATAATCCTCACTGGCCAACGCCAGCAGATCGCCTTTTGGAGGCAGTGTATCTCCGGACTTCTGCTTCGCATTGCCGTTTTCCAGATGACCTGTGAGATCCGCCTCCTTCAGGGGCTTGAAGCCGTTGTCTTCCCTGGCCGCCACCTGCAGATGCTCCAGGGTAATATCCGGCGCAATCCCTTCCGCCTGAATGGAGCGGCCAGACGGGGTGTAATAACGCGCGGTGGTAAGCTTCAAAGCACTGTTGTTACCCAGAGGAATCACGGTTTGCACCGAGCCTTTGCCGAAAGTTTTCTGGCCCATGATGACGGCCCGCTTGTTGTCCTGCAGGGCACCGGCAACGATTTCCGAGGCGGAGGCGGAGCCTTCATTCACCAGCACAACGATGGGCGCACCCTTGACAATGTCACCCGGTGTGGCCGCCTGACTCAACTTGTTATCTTCCGTGCGCCCCTTTACCGAAACGATGGTGCCACGATCCAGAAAGGTGTCGGACACCAGCACGGCGGCATCCAGCAGACCGCCGGGATTATTGCGCAGATCCAGTACCAGTCCCCTGAGGTTATCCTTGTTTTCCTTCTTCAGCTCAGTGATGGCCTTGTGCAGGTCCTTGCCGGTACGTTCCTGGAACTGCGACACCCTGACATAGCCGTAACCGGGCTCGAGCAACCGCGCCTTGACACTTTTCACCCGGATCCGATCCCGGGTGATGGTGAATTTCAGCGGCTGATCCTCACCCTCGCGCACAATGGTTAAATTAATCTCGGTCCCCGGTTTGCCGCGCATGATTTTGACGGCATCATCCAGGCTCATGCCTTTCACCGGTTTTTCGTCCAGGCGAATAATCAGATCCCCGGCTTTTACCCCGGCACGCTGGGCGGGTGTATCGTCGATGGGGGAGATAACTTTTACAAAGCCGTCTTCCATGCCGACCACAATTCCCAGGCCGCCGAACTCGCCGGTGGTCCCGACCCGCAGTTCCTCGAACGCCTTGGCATCCAGATAGGTGGAATGGGGATCCAGGCCGGACAGCATGCCCCGAATAGCATTATCCAGCAGCGCCTTGTCCTCAACGTCTTCCACGTAATTGTGTTTAATCTTGTCAAACACCTCGCTCAGGGTGCGAACGGTTTCCAGCGGTAAGCCGGTGGTAACGCTTTGCTCCGGCTTGTCCGCGAGAACCCCACGGGCAATCGCCAGGGAGACACCGAGCAGCAGGCCCAGCAGCAATATCAGGGTGTTGCGGGTGAAAGCGTTCATGAAAATCAGTCTCCTGAGGCTACGGTCGGTTGTGAACTAATAATGATAGATATTTGATATTACAGTAATCTTTTTGGGTGAACCAGAAAAAATCAACCCTGGCGACGCTTCCGGGCACACCATTTGGCCGGGTTGGCGGGCTTGCCATTGTGGCGGATCTCAAAATACAGGCCGGCGGTTTGCTGGCCTCCGCTGTTGCCCACACTGGCAATGGCGTCATTGGCCTCCACCCAGTCACCGACTTCTTTTAACAGGCTTTGGTTGTGGCCGTACAGGCTCATATAGCCATCACCATGATCCAGAATAATAAGCAAACCGTAACCTCGCAGCCAGTCGGCATATGCCACCCGGCCCCGGGAAACGGCGTGAACGGTGTTACCTTCGCGCGCATGAATCAAGACCCCGTTCCACTTCAGGCTGCCCTTGTGGCGTGACTTGCCGTAAAGATTATCCACCTTGCCCTGGGCCGGCCAGAACAGCTGCCCCTTGTTGGCCGCAAAGCTGCGTAACTGATCCGCCGGCAAGATATCCGCCAGCGTATCCTGAATGGCTTCCAGTACCGCCTTGAGTTGTTGCTCGTCCTGGCGGAGCTGGGTGATTTGTTTCTCTTTGGAATTGATTTCCTGCCGCAACCGGGCCACCAGCTGCGCTCGCCGTTGATTACTCTTCTCCAGTGCCCGCTTTTTGGCCTTGTGCTGATCCCGTATGTCCTGCAGGGCCTGTTTTTCCTGTTCAACCCGCCGCGTCACCACAGCCAACTGGTTAATATTCTGCACGGCTTCCTCGATTCGCTTCTGCCGCGCCTCGTTAAAATAACGGTAATACGCCATGGTGCGGCCCACCGCCGCGGGGTCCTGCTGATTCAGCAACAACTTGAGATATTCCTGCTGGCCTATCATATAGGCCGTGCGCACCTGTTCCCCCAGGAGCTCACGTTGCTTGTCTACCGTTCGCTGAAGTTGTTGTTGCTGTTGCGACAATTTCCTGAGATGACGCGTTTGCCGCCGCAACTGTGCATCAAGCTGTTTGAGCTCGCTGACATGCCGACCGATTTGCCGTTCGGTATCACGCAAGGCGCCTTGTACCTCGCTGAAACGATCCCGGACTTTATTTCGCTCGGCAATGATGGTCTCAATCCGGCTGCGCAAACGTTGCAACTCTTCAGCCTTGGCAGCGCGCTCCGCATCACTCAACTGGGCGAGGAGGGGAGACAACGGAAGGCAACCAAGCAGGAACACTGCCAGTACTGACCTGAGTAGAAACATTGTTCGAGGCATGGCAAGGATAGTAACCGGTTTGCCAGTGAAATTAACCCCCTCGGGGGGGGGTGGGCTGCCTATCCCGGTAAGTCGCCCGGCGCTTGTCAGAAGTCAGGCCTGTTTAGCCTCGGGTGTCAGGGCATCAGCATCGGCATGCTCGATCAGCGAGTGTCCGGTCATCTCGGCAGGTTGTTCCAGGCCCATGAGCTCCAGCATGGTCGGGATAATATCCGACAAGGCCCCGCCATTGTGTTTCAGTTTCAGGTCCCGTCCAACATACAGTAACGGTACCGGGTTGGTGGTGTGCGCGGTATGGGGCTGATCGGTGGCGTCATTGCGCATCATTTCCGCATTACCGTGATCGGCCGTGATGAGGATTTCGCCACCCGCATTCTGCACTGCCTCCACCACGTGACCGATGCAGGTGTCGAGGTACTCAATGGCCTTGACGGTGGCAGCAAAATTACCGCTATGACCCACCATATCGGGATTGGCATAGTTACAGATGACCACATCGTATTTACCGCTTTCGATCGCCGCCACCAGCCGGTCTGTCACTTCCGGGGCACTCATTTCCGGCTGTTCGTTATAGGTCGACACATTGGGCGAATTGACCAGAACACGATCTTCGAATTCAAACGGTTCTTCACGACCACCATTAAAAAAGAAAGTGACATGGGCATACTTTTCCGTCTCGGCAATCCGCAACTGCCGCAAGCCCAGGCGGGAGACATACTCGCCGAACACGTTCTTGAGGCGTTCCGGTGGATAGGCCACGGGGATATCGTAATCTGACTTATATTCAGTCAGGCTGACAAACTGCCCCAGTTTGGGGATCACCTCACGATGAAACGCGTCGAAGTCCGCCTCAATAAAGGGCCGGGTGATCTGGCGCGCCCGATCCGAGCGGTAGTTCATAAAGATCACCACATCCCCGTCTTCAACCACTATCGGCTGGCTACCCGCCGGGACAATTGCCGTAGCCTGGACAAATTCATCCGTCTCACCACGTTGATAGGCCATTTCCAATCCGGCCAGAGCGGTCTCGGCCACATACTCTGCTTTGCTCTGGGTGATCAAGTCATAGGCGCTTTGAATGCGTGGCCAGCGATGATCCCGATCCATCGCAAAATAGCGTCCGACAATTGAGGCAAAACGACCGCCGCCCAACTCCGCAAACTTGGCTTCCATTTTCTGAATGGATTCCGCGGCGCTTTTGGGCGCAGTGTCCCGCCCGTCCAGAAACGCATGCATATATACGCGTTCAGCCCCCCGTTTGACCGCCAGCTCCGCCATGGCGTGAATATGATCCTCATGGCTGTGGACCCCGCCGGGTGAGAGGAGACCCAGAATATGCACGGCCTTGCCGGTATCCCTGGCCAGATCCACGGCATCGACCAGAGTCTGGTTGGTGAAAAACGAACCGGTTTTGATTGAACGGCTAACCCGGGTGTATTCCTGATACACCACTCGCCCGGCACCCAGGTTCAGATGACCGACTTCCGAATTGCCCATCTGATCAGCAGGCAAACCCACTTCCGCCCCGGAGCCGCGGATCAACGTGTGGGGATAATTGCTCCACAGCCGATCCCAGCTGGGCTTGTTGGCGGCGGCAATGGCATTGTGCTCTGTTGACTCAGAGTATCCCCAGCCGTCGAGAATGACGAGCACCATTGGTCGAGCGTGTCCAGACATAGTGTTTATATAAAGTATGGCCTGTTATTTCGTGTTACAAGATTAGAATTAGTCTAATTATATCTGCTTTAGCGATTCCATATCTGCCAGACGGGGGCATTTTTGCGGCCGATTTGATGGGAAAAATACCCGCGGGACTTCTCAAATGGAAGATTATTGTATAATGTTTTATTAATAAAAGGCAGTATGAACAAAAACCGGATGTGCTATATTCCCTTACTGTTCATACTATTATTACACGTACGGGATCAGGTACATACATGAACTTCACCGAGCATGCCGAATTAATCACCCGTGATGAGGATATCGACCGCGCTTCACGTTCACTCAAAGCCATGTCGCATCCTTTGCGCCTGAAAATCCTCTGTACGCTGGGGGACAAGGAAATTAGCGTACAGGATATTGTTGATCAGGTGGGAACATCTCAGAGTAATATTTCCCAGCATCTGGCGATTTTGCGTGACAAGGGGATCCTTGACTCACGCAAGGACGCGAATCGGGTGTATTACCGGGTGGGTGACGCACGGACCCTGCGCCTCATTGATATGATGCGCGAAGTCTTCTGCTCCACCGGCTTGTAATTACAGACACAGCCCCTCCTGCTGGCTGTCCAGCAGGGGGTAGTGTTATGTTTGAACATCCCTGAGCCTGAACCCCTGCACATTTTCCGTGCTGTCTATATAATACCGCCCCAATCGTTACTCCCGATCAATCACAGGAGATACCGTGGATTTGTTCATTAGTTTTGTAAGCCATAACTGGATGCTGATCATTGCGCTGGTGGTGATCCTGGTCATGCTGTTTTTCAACCTGTTTGGCAGCAAACTCCGTGGCTATGAAGTAATTGGCCCCATCGAAAGTGTCAGTCTGATTAATCACGAAAATGCCGTGATACTCGACGTACGTGAAAACAATGAATATCACAACGGTCACATTCTGAATTCCATTCATATCCCCCAGGGTAATTTGCCCAACCGCATCACGGAACTTGAAAAATACAAAACCAAACCGATCATCGTTGGCTGTCGTTCCGGCCACCGCTCGGCACATGCCTGTGCGCTGTTGAAAAAACAAGGCTTTGAAACGGTTTATAACCTCAAGGGTGGTGTGATGGCCTGGCAAAATGCCAGTCTGCCCCTGACACGAAAATAAACCTGGCTTGATAGAGGTGTGATGTTATGCCCGAAGTAGTTATATATGGTACCCGGTTTTGTCCTTATTGTGTGCGGGCCCGGATGTTGCTGGACAGCAAAGATATTACCTACACCTACATTCCGGTCGATGAACAAAAAGAACAACGCACATTGATGGAGCAACGCAGTCAACGCACCAGTGTGCCGCAGATTTTTATTGATGATTACCATGTCGGCGGCTGTGATGATCTGTTTGCACTGGAATCACAGGGCAAGCTCGATCATAAACTCGGTATTCATGCCTGAATCATGAGTGGGCCACTGCACATTGTTTGCCCCCATTGCAACAGCATCAATCGCGTGCCTGGCGACAAACTGCAGGCGGGCGGCAAATGCGGTAAATGCGGTCACGCCTTGTTTGTCGGCGAACCGATTACGCTGACGGCGTCAAACTTCCAGCGCACCATCAATAAAAATGATATCCCGGTGCTGGTGGATTTCTGGGCTCCCTGGTGCGGGCCCTGTAAAATGATGGCGCCCGTTTTTACCCAGGCCGCCTCCCGTCTCGAGCCGACGATGCGGCTGGCAAAGTTGAATACCGAACAGGAACAGCAGCTGGCGGCCCAATACCATATTCGCAGCATTCCAACACTGGCCGTGTTTAAACAGGGGCAGGAACTCGGCCGCATGGCCGGCGCCATGGATCTGCAAAATCTGCTCGCCTGGGCTCAACAATTCAGCTAGACCGCGGCAATCAACCCGTAACCGTTGTGCTCAAATCTGGTAAGATCGCCGCTTTGTTTCTAAACATGTATTCAACCGGGGCCTGACTCATGGCAGATAAGCAATCCGAAACGACCCAACCACAGGGTAGCCAGCAACAATTCGCAATCCAGAAACTTTATCTCAAGGATGTCTCTTTCGAGTCGCCCAACTCCCCCGCTATGTTCACCAAGGAATGGCAACCCGAGGTTAACCTCGATATGAATACCAATTCGCAAACCCTGAGTGAAGGGGTTTACAATGTGGTGCTGACGCTCACTGCCACCGTCAAGAACAGTGACCAGACCGCATTTCTGATCGAGGTCCAGCAAGGCGGTATCTTTACCGTCAACGGCTTTGCTGACAATGAAATGGGCCATATGCTGGGCAGCTTCTGCCCCAATATCCTGTTTCCCTATGCCCGCGAAGCGATTTCCGATCTGGTAACCAAAGGCGGCTTCCCGCCCTTGTTGCTGGCACCGGTCAATTTTGACGCGCTGTATGCCCAGCACCTGGCGCAACAACAGCAGCAAACCGACAAGAGCGAAGCCTCGACCCATTAACCACTCCGCCCATGAGCCTCGCCTCTCCGACATTTGCCGTTCTCGGCGCTGGCTCCTGGGGTACGGCGCTGGCCATGTTGCTGGCTGATAACGGTCATCCCACCACTTTATGGGCTCACACCGCGTCCCATGCCGAGGCCTTGCAACAGGATCGATGCAACGCACGCTATCTCCCCGGGCTGACCTTTCCATCCGATCTTGCCATCAGTGCCGAGCTGGCCGAGGCGGTCACCTCGGCTGACATTGTCTTGCTGGTGGTGCCGAGCCATGCGTTTCGTGAAACTCTGTACAAGCTCAAACCCTTGCTGCGACCGCAACACAAAGTGGCCTGGGGCACCAAGGGGCTGGAGCCGGATACGCGGAAACTGTTGCATCAACTCGCACGAGAAGAACTCGGGACCGACGTCCCGACGGCCGTCATTTCAGGCCCCACCTTTGCCAAAGAAGTGGCCCGCAAACTTCCCGGGGCGGTTACCGTCGCGTCGGAAAATCAGGCGTTTGGCCTGCAGCTGGCGCAAGCCCTGCATAATGATTATTTTCGCGCCTACACCAGCCACGACATGATTGGCGTTGAGATCGGCGGCGCGGTGAAGAATGTTCTCGCCATTGCCGCCGGCATGGCTGACGGTCTGGGCTTCGGTGCCAATGCCCGGGCCGCCTTGATTGCGCGGGGCGTAGCGGAAATTCTGCGTCTGGGTGTTGTGCTTGGCGCCCAGAGCGAAACCTTCATGGGGCTGACCGGCCTCGGTGATCTGGTCCTCACCTGTACTGACGATCAATCGCGAAATCGACGTCTGGGCCTGGGACTGGGGCAGGGGAAAGAACAACAGCAAACGGTAGCCGCCATTGGCCAGGTGGTGGAGGGTGTCAATACCAGTCGCGAAGTGCATCTGCTGGCGCAGGAACACGAGGTGGATATGCCCATTACCGAACAGGTTTACCTGATTCTGCATCAAGGCCATACTCCGCGTGATGCGGTACACGCCCTGATGGAACGGGCCATTCGCCCCGAACTCGACTGATTGGCCGCCTTTACTGCGCGCCGGCAAAACCTTGCTGTCGCCAGGCTTCATACACCACCACCGCCACCGCATTCGCCAGGTTCAGACTGCGATTCACCGGCAACATCGGCAGGCGCAAGACATGCGCTTCACCCAGCTGCTGGCGGAGCGGGGCAGGCAGGCCCCGGGTTTCCGGGCCGAACAGAAAGGCATCGCCTGCCCCAAAACTGACATCAAACACATTGCGCCTGCCGTGGGTGGAAAAACCAAACAGGCGGGCAGGTTGCAGTTGTTGCAGACATGCTTCCAGAGATGCATAGCGGCTCACCTCGGCGTACTCGTGATAGTCCAGCCCGGCCCGCTTCAAACGGGCATCATCCAGTTCAAACCCCAGGGGCTCGATTAAATGCAGGTGGACACCGGTATTGGCGCAGAGGCGGATGATGTTACCCGTGTTGGGAGGGATTTCCGGTTCGTAGAGTAGAATATGAAACATGATGCCCGATTTTTTTGACTGGCTGACTATGCCAAGAGTATGGCCGATATCAATTGCCTGGCAACTTGCGCTTGTGTCTAACTGGTCTCAACCTGTATCTTTCGCGCATGAATCCTGAACAAGCAGCCATGCTAAAAACCGAATTTTGCGGCATGCCTTTCACTACCCCGCTGGTATTGCTATCGGGTTGCGTTGGCTTTGGTGAGGAATATACCCGGGTCAACGGTTTTTCCAACCGCGATGTCGGTGCAGTTTGTCTCAAGGGCACAACCCTTGAGCCGCGTCTGGGTAACAAACCGCACCGTGTCTATGAGACTCCCATGGGCATGTTGAATGCCATCGGTCTGCAAAATCCCGGCTCGCATAAAGTGGTCAATGAAATCCTGCCGCAGCTTGATTTTGAGGAAACCCGTTTCATTGCCAATTTGTCAGGTTCCACCGTGGAAGAATACCGGAAAGTCGCGCAAATTTTTGATGATTCACCCATCGATGCGATGGAGATCAATATTTCCTGCCCCAATGTCAAAGAAGGTGGCGTGGCCTTCGGTAATGATCCGGATATGTCCGCGCGGGTGGTCGAAGCCTGTCGACAGGTCACCAATAAGCCCCTGATCACCAAACTGTCACCCAACCAGACTGATATCGCGGAGAACGCTCGGCGTTGCATTGAAGCCGGCACGGACGGCTTTGCCGTGATCAACACACTGATGGGTATGGCCATCGATGTGGAGGCACGCACACCTTATATCGGTAACAATCAGGGCGGTCTGTCAGGCCCGGCCATCAAACCCATCGCCTTGTTAAAGGTCCACCAGGTTTACCAGGTCGCCCGGGGCCACGGCATCCCGATCATCGGCCAGGGCGGTATCACCACCGCAGAGGATGCGCTCGAATTTATTATCGCTGGCGCTTCAGCGGTGGGGATTGGTACAGCCCTGTTCTATGATCCACTGGTCTGTCCAAAAATCAATGCCGGCATCGTTGACTATCTGGAGCGCCATGAAATGAGTCATGTTGAACAGCTCACTGGCACCCTGATTCTCAATGACTAGCCGTTCAGCTACAACAGTACTGTCACAGGTCAACCCATAACAATGTTGTGAAGTTACTGCGACTCGAATATCTGAATCTGGCGCTGCTCATTGGCGCTTTTGCCAGCAGTGTGTTTTTCAATGGCCTCGATATTCGTTTTTTTGCCCTCTGCTTTGTTTTACTGCTTGGTTGGCAATTCAGCATAGGGATAAGTGTTTATACGCACGGCTGTCGCCACGGAAACTTGTTGCTGCCGATCAGCATTTTGATGTTCTGGCTCTGGCTGGCAATCACTATCCCGTTCAGTCCGGTGTTTTACTTGAGCATGGTGAATTTCTGGTGGGTGGGTATTTTCCCCCTGGTATTTCTCCTTTACAGTTTCGCCACCGACAAAAACCAACTCTGGCGACGACTCTTTCCTGCGCTTGTCATTATCGTCGCCGGTCTTTGCCTCTATGCGCTCTACCAGATGTATGTTCTGCACACCGCCCCGAGTGCGACATTTTTTAACAAGAATTCACTTGCGGCCCTGATTAACCTTTTGCTCTTGCCGCTGCTTGCCTCCCTTTTCACAAGCGACAACAAACCACATCCTTATCCACAACTTATCAGCGTTTTTTTGTTCATCCTGGTACTAAGCCTGATTAACAGTCGAGGTGCCTTGCTGGCCTTCAGCATTAGCCTGATTGTTCTCCTGCTGCTTGTGCGACGTCAACTGGGGAAAAAACGGTTACTGCTCGCCAGTGTGATCATGATGTCAGCATTCCTGACCGCACAACTGTTGTTCGAGTACGCACCAAGTCTCACCGGTACCGGTACGGTGGATCGACTGCTGACCTTACAGGATACGCACGGTGCCGGTCATTCGCGGTTTGTGATCTGGCAGCCCGCCTGGGACCTGTTTCTGCAGCATCGCTGGACCGGCATCGGTCTGGGGACGTATTTTCTGGCCATACCTCCCAGCCTGCATCCGAACGATCACAGTGCCGGCTTTTATGTCCACAACGACTATTTGCAAATCGCGCTGGAAACCGGCATTCCCGGAATCCTCCTGCTTGTGCTCATCCTGCTGGCGACGTTGTTTCGCTTGCTCACGGTATTGCGTACTGCCGTTGCGCAACAGTTCCACCGGCCGGAATTTGTTTCCCTGTTTGCCGCCCTGTTGACGCTCGCAATTCACAGCGCTGTGACTTACAACCTGTATGTGATGCCGGTAATGCTGCTCGCCGGGTTATTGCTGGGACGCTTTAATCAGCTTGCAGATCGGCTAGCGGGAAAGCCGGGTGTTGTCCATCATCCCGCCAGATTGTTTCGACCCGGTCTGTATTACCTCCTGCTGGCTGTCGTTACGATTACTCTGGCAAGCTACTTCCTTGGCATTGGAGTAGCACACCACTATCAACACAAGGCCTATCAACTTATGGCTCGCAATCAGCTTGAAGCGGCGCATCGTGCTTTTTACTTGGCGCAGACACTGGCGCCCCGGGTTGACAGCGCGTATTACGCCGATGCGGATCTGCTCCGCAAAAGTGCCCTGCTGCTGGCTGATCGACCAGAACTGTCTCAGGGGTTGTTGGCGGAAGCGCAAACATTGCTGGACCGGGCCGAACAGCTCAATCCCTTGCGACCCCAGACCCCTTATATTCGTGGTCAGGTGCTGGAACAGGATTCCCCCGACGCCCAGGCCGAGATCATTCAGGCATATCACACTGCGTTAAAGCGCAATCCCCGTTTTCTACCCGCCCGGCTGGCTCTGGCCCGTTATCTCATTGCCGCTGACCAGCCGGAACAGGCGCAACAGCTTTTATGGCAAGGGCTTGGTTATAGTTATCGCCAATTGAGCCCGGCTTATCTCGAGCTCCTTGAAATGAATCTGGCAATGGCAAATCAAATGGGTAATGACGATTTGGCGACCCGACTTACAAGTGAGTTGGTGAAATCACGTCTGGATTATGCATCAAGGCTTTCGGCTCGAGGACGTAGTAGTATTATCAATCCTTATTGAACCGCTTATACCAGTTCGTCCATGCCGAGTTCCTTGATTTTGCGGGTCAAGGTGTTTCTGCCCCAGCCCAGCAACTTGGCGGCATCCTGACGCCGTCCTCCCGCTTTTTGTAGCGCGGTTTCAATCATCACTTTTTCAAACATCGGTACCGCTCTGTCCAGTATTTCTGCTTCACCTTGTGACAGTTGATGATCCGCCCAATAACGCAGCGCTTCCTGCCAGTCGCCACCCGGTTTTTCCCGCTGTTCCGTGGTCAGCAATTCTGGTGGCAAATCATCGAGATGAATCACCTGACCAGGTGACATCACGGTTAACCAGCGACAGGTATTTTCCAGTTGTCGTACGTTTCCCGGCCAGTCGAGCTTGCTCAGGTATTCGGTGGATTGCTGGTCGAGTGTTTTTACGTCCACATTCAGTTCATCCGCCGCGAGGCGCAAGAAATGATTCGCCAACAAGGGGACGTCTTCGCGACGTTCACGTAATGCCGGCAGATTGACGCGAATAACGTTCAGGCGGTGGAACAGATCTTCTCGAAATTCACCATTTTTTACCCGGTTTTCGAGATTCTGGTGCGTGGCGGCAATGATGCGCACATCCACCTTGACAGGGCTATGCCCGCCGACGCGGTAAAACTCGCCGTCTGCCAGGACACGGAGGAGTCGCGTTTGCAGTTCGGCTGGCATATCACCGATCTCATCCAGAAACAATGTGCCACCATCAGCCTGTTCAAACCGTCCTTTGCGTGCCGCCTGCGCTCCGGTAAATGCGCCTTTCTCGTGCCCGAACAGTTCGGACTCCAGCAAGTCGCGCGGAATGGCGGCCATGTTCAGGGCAATAAAGGGGTTGTCCGCGCGCGGACTGTGGCGATGCAAAGCATGCGCAACCAGTTCCTTGCCGGTTCCGGATTCGCCATTGATTAACACGGTAATATTGGATCGCGACAAGCGGCCGATAGCCCGAAACACCTCCTGCATGGACGGTGCTTCACCAATGATTTCGGTTTCTTCTTCGAAGCTGGGGTGTTGTTCGTCACTGAGCTCGCGATAATGTTTCACTGCCCGCCGCGTCAGTTCAACCGCTTCATCAACATCAAACGGCTTGGGCAAATACTCGAATGCCCCACCCTGATAGGCCGATACGGCCGCATCCAGATCCGTATGAGCGGTAATGATGATTACCGGCAGTTCCGGATAACGGCTATGAATGCGGCTCAACAATTCCAGGCCATCCATACCCGGCATTCGGATATCGCTGATGATGGCGTCAGGCTGACTTTTGTTAAGTGCCTTTAACACACTATCGGCTTGCTCATAACTCTTGACATCCATATCCGCCTGCTTGAAGGCTTTCTCCAGCACCCAACGGATGGAACGATCATCATCCACAACCCAGACCGTATCCTTACTCATGTTCATCTGTCCTCAAAATTGGTAATAACACTGCAAACACCGTGCGCCCCGGCACGGAGTCCACTTCAACCAGACCGTCATGCTGCTGGATGAGGGACTGGGCAATTGAGAGTCCCAGCCCGGTCCCTTCTGCACGACCGCTCACCATCGGAAAAAAGATCTTGTCCCGCATCTCCTCGGAGATCCCCGGACCGTTATCAATGATTTCTATACGCGCCACCAGATCGTAACGTTCCTTGCCAATGGTATATTTTCGTTCAATCCGGGTACGCAGGGTAATGACGCCGTCTTCATCCAGAATTTCGTAGGCATTGCGGGTAATGTTCAACAAGGCCTGGATCAACTGATCAGCATCCGCCTCTATCTCAGGGATACTGGGATCATAATCACGCACGATACGGATGTTACTCTTACCTTCTGCCAGCAAAAGACTGCGAATATGTTCCAGCACATGATGAATATTCGTACTGGTTTTGTTCGGCATGTTATTCGGGCCCAGAATCTGATTGACCAGTTTCTGCAATCGATCCGCCTCATGAATAATGACGCGGGTATACTCTTTCAGATCCTCGCTATCCAGTTGCCGTTCAAGTAACTGCGCCGCCCCACGCAAGCCACCCAGCGGATTTTTGATTTCATGGGCCAGACCGCGAAAAATCTTTTGCGTTGCCTCTTGCTGGGCATACTGTATTTCTTCTCGCGAAATACGCAGCAGGCGATCCACCGTGTGCAATTCCACCAGAATTTCGCGAGGATAACCCGGGTCAAGCAGGGGGACAGCGGTAAAATCCACCAGGACATTGATATCGTTACCCAGGCCCAGATTCACCTCATGGCGGGTGAAAGGGCGGCCGGTTTGTAGCGCCTCGTCAAGCTGTTCCCTGAGATCAGCGCTGTCCTGAATCAAGGCCTGGTAAGACTCATCAATCAAGTGCCGCGCGCTGACCCGAAACAGGTTTTCGCCGGCCGGATTGATATAGCGCAGGCGATATGAGTTATCGAACAGCAACACGGCTGAATTCATTCCCTCCAGAATCCGGGAGTGCAAATCGACTTTATTGACCATAACCGAAACCATGCAGAAGCCAGAGCAAAATCCAAGCCAAATATGGGAAATCGTCGCAATTGGGTGCTGTTTTCATTTTTCGCGGCCCCGTTACAAGAAATCAACAGGTTACGACTAAAAAGTATGCACCAAAACAATACCTGTGCACGTTCAGCGGCAAATTTTGACTCGTGCCCGCAGACTGGCTAACCGAAAGTAGCGCAACCATGCACCAATATGGTGCATGATCACTTAAGTTACTGCAAGCGATCTAAAAACGCCGCTCAGATTCGGGGCTTCAGGGTGACGCTTAAGGGGTGTGAACGCGCATCATGTGAAAGGTGACGCTATCAGAGGCAATGAGCACCTTGCCGTCAGGATCAACGATCTCGGCCTGCAAGGTATGGCTACCGCGGTTGACGTTATTGATGCGCAATTCGGGGGAATTGACGTCCTGCACCACATCACCATCCATTTTCCAGCGAAACCGGTGATCCGGTGCCAGCTGAGGTGTCACCCGGGCGAGGGCTGTGAGCTTGCCTTCGTTGCTACGAATGGCTTTATCGTTCGCCGGCTGGGTGATTTCGAGGCTGTCATAGTTGATAGCGGGTTGTTCTGCCGGACTGGCGGGCGCTGCTGTTGTCACCGGGGTCTCCGGCATGGTGAAGGTCGACCCTTTGGGCACATTCATGACTTCTCCACCCTGAATCGGCTGATCGCTGTATTCCACCGAACCGTCCGGATTGACGCGCTTGTAGACCTTGTCCTGGGCCAGTGCCCCGAAACAGAACGCCAGACTTAGTAGCAGAAGAAAATAACGCATAAAAATCAGCATAGCGGAATCTTCTCCATGCTTCAATCACTTAGCGCTGACAGGATATAAAAAACGCCCCCGTAAGGGGGCGTTCTTAATACTCAGCCGTTGTCGTACAGATTTTAGAGTGAATAGTACATATCGAACTCGACCGGGTGGGTGGTCATCCGCATCCGGGTGACTTCTTCCATCTTCAGCGCAATGTAGGCGTCTATTACGTCATCAGTAAAGACACCGCCTGCGGTCAGGAAGGCACGATCCTGATCGACGGCGTCCAGCGCCATGTCGAGACTGTGACAGACGGTCGGAATGGCCTTGGCTTCTTCCGCCGGCAGGTCATAGAGATCCTTGTCCATCGCGTCGCCCGGGTGGATCTTGTTCTGAATCCCGTCAATACCGGCCATCAGCATGGCTGAGAAGGCCAGGTACGGATTGGCGGTCGGATCCGGGAAACGCACCTCGATACGCCGACCCTTCGGGTTGGAGACATACGGAATCCGGATGGAAGCGGAACGGTTACGGGCCGAGTAAGCCAGCATGACCGGGGCCTCAAAGCCTGGCACCAGGCGCTTGTAGGAGTTGGTTGAGGCGTTGGTGAATGCGTTCAGCGCACGGGCGTGCTTGATGATACCG
This sequence comes from Thiohalomonadales bacterium, assembly GCA_040235565.1. Classification (GTDB taxonomy): domain Bacteria; phylum Pseudomonadota; class Gammaproteobacteria; order UBA6429; family Thiohalophilaceae; genus JAHEIJ01. The sequence continues at coordinate 17,717 of JBECLA010000001.1, forward strand.
CCGATGTAATACAGCGCGGTTTCAGACAGGCCGCCGTAGCCGTCGCCGGAGAACAGGTTCTGTCCGTCTTTGGCCAGCGACTGGTGCACATGCATACCACTGCCGTTGTCACCGACCAGCGGTTTGGGCATAAAGGTCGCGGTCTTGCCATAGATATGGGCCACATTGTGGACACAGTATTTCAGGATCTGGTTCCAGTCGGCACGTTTCACCAGGGTATTGAACAGGGTGCCGATTTCACACTGACCGGCGGTGGCCACTTCGTGGTGATGCACCTCGGTAATCACGCCCATTTCTTCCATGGCCAGGCACATGGCACCACGCATGTCATTCAGGGAATCAACCGGTGGCACCGGGAAATACCCCCCTTTCATACCAGGGCGGTGACCGATGTTGCCGTCTTCATAAACGCGTTCGGAGTTCCATTCGGCCTCTTCCGAATCGACTTTATAGAAAGCACCACTCATATCCGCGCCCCAGCGCACGTCATCCAGCACGAAAAATTCCGGTTCAGGACCAAAGTAGGCGGTATCAGCAATGCCCGTTGATGCAAGGTACGCTTCGGCACGTTTTGCCAGAGAGCGCGGATCACGCTCGTAACCCTGGCCGGTGGTCGGCTCCAGGATGTCGCAGGTCAGGATCAGGGTGGGCTCGTCCGTGAAAGGATCCATCACGGCGGTTTCGGCTTCCGGCATCAGAATCATGTCGGATTCATTAATGCCTTTCCAGCCGGAAATGGAAGAACCGTCGAACATCTTGCCTTCGGTAAACAGATCGGCATCGACCGTATGGGTCGGCACCGATACGTGTTGCTCCTTACCCCGGGTGTCGGTAAAACGGAAATCAATGAACTTGACGCCGTTGTCCTTGATCATTTTCATTACATTGTCAGACATTACTCTTCTCCAAATATGAAAAGTTGTGAGCTTTTGAAAAGCGTGTGCCCTGCAGGTGCATGAACCATGCCATATGCCAACCACATGATTCTAAAAGATTATCCTGATGTTCCCCTTAACATGAAAGGCGCGCGCGCACTATTATAGTGCGCCATGTGATTGTATGCCTTTTTTTGGTGCCTCAAATAAAATTCAGCCTGATCGACGAGACATCTTCCAGCCGAGCTGCCACCTCATCAAATTCCGCCTGCAAGCTGTCGCGTCTCGCTTGCGGCTCCTCACCCAAGAGCGTGAGCGGCAACTTCAGTTCAACCTGAATGTGGCCGTCCAGATAATGCAGGGTGACATCCTGGATACGGCTGGCGGCCGCCACGTCCTGCCATTGCTGTTCGAGGCGCGCCAACAGTTTGTGGCGTAGTGGCAAACGGGTATTGGGCGGGGAGACCTCATCGTTTTCGGGGTCTATGTGTACCATGACATCCGCCACTTCTTCAATTTCTTTTATCACCCGGGCACGGACGGTTTCGCTCACATAGTGACCTTCGGACACGCTGATATGGGGGGCCACCTGAATATGCACATCCACCAGCGCCTCGCCAGCCATGCGCCGGGTACGCAAAACATGGAGCGAAACCACCCCATCGACATCGAGGATCGTCTGGCGAATCGCCTCAACGCGCTCTGCCTCGAGAGCGGTATCCACCAGCTCGCGAATGCTGTGCCAGGCCAGATCCCAGCCGATCTTTACAATCATCAACGCCACACCAATCGCCGCGATCGCATCGAGATATTCCAGGCCCGCCATGCTGCCGGCCACGCCCACCAGCACCACCACGGAAGAAATGGCGTCGGAACGACTGTGCCAGGCATTGGCGCGCAGCATATTCGACTTGTATTTCCGCGCCACATGCATGGTGTAGTGATAGATCGCTTCCTTGGAAACAATCGATATGGCGGCCACAATCAAGGCCCCCACGCCGGGGATCAGGAGTTTTTCCGGATCGAACAGGCGCAGGGTGGCATCTATCCCAATCCCGACAGCCACAGCCAGGAGTGCAATGCCGAGCCCGACTGTCGCCACGGTTTCAAACCGGCCATGGCCGTAAGGATGTTCCTCATCCGCCTCGGTATGCGCATGCTTGGCGGCGTAAAGCACTATCACGTCGGTGGCCAGGTCCGACAAGGAATGAATCCCGTCAGCAATCAGCGCCTGCGACTGCGACAAAAATCCAAACAGGATCTTGAACGCGCCCAGTAACAGATCGATCACCGAACCAATGAGGGTGACTTTTATTGTCTCCCGCGCACGCAGATTGGTCTTGTCTGTGGGTGACTCAATTGTCGGTGACTGGAGCTGTCCCAAGGCCCTCTACCTCGATAGTAATCACGATTTCATCATCCTGTTCTTCCATGGCGACAACTTTGTGACCGTTAATCCGGCACCAGGCTGGAATATCATTTTTAACGCCCGGGTCCGTCGCTACCACACGCAGCCGTTCACCCGCCTGCATGGTGGTAATGGCGTCCTGGGCACGGATAACCGGCAGCGGACAGAGCAGGCGGCGGGCATCAAGCTCCTTATTTATATGTGCCATTCAGGAGCGATCTCGTCTTGTGCCAGAGGTGTCACCGTCAGGGTTTGGCGATTCTCGTCAGGTGATATGACTTCAAATTCCACCGTCTGGGCATCGCGCCCCTGACTATACCGGGCGGCCACTTGCGCGGCCAGCTTCACATCATCGGCATTCACCTCACCATCGATCAAGACCAGCGGACCCTTGTGACTGAGCGGGCGCAAATGAAGAAATTGTTTGCGATAGCCTTCGAGAAACTTACCTTCCCCTTCCTCACGGGAAATGATCATCTTGAAATGCGGGCGGGGGCGTAAATGCCGTCCGACCTTGAGCAACATGATATCGTCCAGCTGGTAGTTTCGGGTGGAACGGTGCTGCCACATATCCA
>JBECLA010000006.1:0-10269 GCA_040235565.1 Thiohalomonadales bacterium
AGTAATCCTCTCAGCACGCAGGATGATGTCGCAGCGGCACTGGTGAAGCACTATGCCATCCCGGTGCACGCCATCCGGGGTGAAAACACGGCAACCTATTATCAACACATTAATTCCACACTGGACCACCGACCGAGGATCACCATGGATGATGGTGCTGACCTGGTGAGCGAGATTCACAAAAACCGCACAGAATTACTTCCTCAGATGATTGGCGGGACCGAGGAGACCACAACCGGCGTGATCCGGCTACGGGCCATGGCCCGGGACGGTGCCTTGCGATTGCCAGTCATCGCGGTGAATGACGCCATGACCAAACATCTGTTTGACAACCGCTATGGCACTGGTCAGAGCACGCTGGATGGCGTGATACGTGCCACTAATATCCTGCTTGCCGGCAAAACGCTGACCGTCATCGGTTATGGCTGGTGTGGACGAGGCATTGCCATGCGCGCCAAGGGACACGGTGCGAATGTCATAGTGGTAGAGGTGGAACCCTTGCGTGCGCTGGAAGCAGCCATGGATGGCTATCGCGTTGTGCCATTGCTCGATGCGGCCCGTGAATCTGATTTTATGATTACCGCAACGGGTGACAAACACGTCATCGATCAAGCGCACCTGGAAGTGATGAAAGACGGCTGCGTGCTGGCGAATTCCGGTCATTTTAATGTTGAAATCAACATTCCGGCACTCGAAACCATGAGTGCCAGACAACACCGGCCCAGACCGTCTGTCGATGAATATACATTACAAGATGGGCGCAAATTGCGATTACTGGCTGAAGGGCGGCTGGTCAATCTTGCCGCTGCGGAAGGCCATCCCTCCGCAGTAATGGATATGAGTTTTGCCAACCAGGTCTTGTGTGCCGTGTACCTGGCTTCGCGAACAGAAAAGCTGGAGCCGCAGGTGCATAAAGTCCCGACTACGATTGATCAGGAAGTGGCCCGCCTTAAACTGGACGCAATGGGTATTCATATCGACACCCTCACTGCTGAACAACAACAGTACCTGACCTCCTGGCAGGAAGGCACCTGAACTGCTACCCCCTCGGAATCCATCATGAAACCGGGCATTAAACGCATGCTTGCTGATATCGAAAGTGAAGTGGCTTTTACACGCCGCTATATCGGCAAGGACGCACTGGCTCCGGAAGTGATGGCTGCAATGAAGAATACTCCCCGTGATGAGTTTGTCCCCGATGAGTTACAAGCTTATGCTTTCGATAATGGCGCCTTGCCGATCGGTCATGGTCAAACCATTTCCCAACCTTACATCGTGGCGTTAATGACAGATCTTTTACACCCCCGGCCAAAAGATAAAATCCTCGAAATCGGAACCGGGTCAGGTTATCAAACCGCGATCATCGCACAACTGGTAGAAAGGGTTTATACCATTGAGTTAATCAAGGAACTGGGCGAATCAGCCGCCGAACGTCTGCAGCGCTTACACTACACCAATATCAAGACACGAATCGGTAGTGGGTATAACGGCTGGCCGGAATATGCACCCTATGACGGCATCATTGTTACTGCTGCCGCCTCCCACATTCCCCAGACACTTGTTGAACAGCTCAAACCCGGTGGCCGTCTGGTCATTCCGATTGGCTTACCCTATATGCACCAGGAACTCATGCTGGTAGAAAAAGACATAGAGAATAATACCCATGTAAAAGTTATCCTGGGTGTTGCCTTTGTGCCATTAGAGGAAGAAGGTGCTCACGGTGCGGGCAACGGGGCCGACAGTTAACACTTTCAACTATCAGAATCATGCTTCGGATTAAATTGAAATATAAAAAACACCCGCTTATGGTCAATCGCACCATCGGCAGTCGATTACTGCTGATGGTGCAGATATCCCCTCATTCAGCTTATCCCGATATGATATCGGTATGAACCCCCTTACGGTTCATCGCTTCAACAATTTGCATCGGCATGACATGATGTTCTTCGTATTCAATCAAAACATCGTGCGGCGTCTTGGTATTCATCGCGACATTTTCTACATACGGCAGTGATAACAACGTCTTCCGCAACTCGTCCAGCTTTTTCGCGTCCAGGGTTTCATCAATATAGACTTGTATTGTATGCATGACTGACTCCTCACAGAACAGACTCAAATCAGGTAATGATCTAAATCTGAGTACTTCTGAGGGTATAGTCCAGCCCTGATGTGGCGTCAAGAAACCCCACTGGATGCGGGGTTCAGGTTGTTATCTGCTTGTCCTGCGCGTCATGAGGCGCCATAAATAACCACTGGGATGCTCTTCGCCGGTTTGAATGTAATTGAAAACGTTGCTATTGCCGGCCAGCCATTCCATCATGTGTTGGGCGCGCGCCTGGCCACAAAACAGAATCCGGTCCCCGGGAAATATTTTCGTATCATCATCAGGTAATAAAAAGCTTCTCTCGCCCCGTCTGCACATCAAGGCAATACAGGGAATGACTTCCTCGCGATTACGCGGATCTCGATAAAGCTGCCAAAGCTGGACACGATCTTTACTACGAGCCGCCGCAAACATGGCTGGTGCCACTTCTTCTGTAATGTCCACTTCCCAGGTAACCGGAGCCTCCGTTCCGGTAACCCCGCTAATCCGGCTTACCAGCTCATTGGCCCATTCATTATGCTGTTGTCTTGCGAGCCGTAAAAATGAATCCAGCATGGGGCTTTGAATCAATGCAAAAATTTTATGCCCGATAATACTGCCGCGTTGCATGATCAGATCCAGCCTGGCAGCCTGAAAGATGGGATCATTATGACGAAAATTCTGCCGTGCCACCATAAACAAATCGGGATTAAGTGCCCGTGCCGTCATCAATATTGAGAGGTTATTACCATCCTCATCAGTTCCCGCTACCACTCCCACGGCTTCTTTGATCCCCGCCTGCAACAAGGTATCCGCTTCGGTGCCACGACCAATAATGACATTACTCGGGGCCTCGGTTATTTCCGGTTTCGCTTCAATGATCGTGACATCGACACTTTCCTTCCGGAGACGCTCATGTACAGCTTTGCCAAAACGGCCATAACCACAGAGTACCCACTTCCCTGTTGGTGGAAACAAGGGCTCGGTTAATGCTTCATGGGGTACGCTTGCCATCCATTCATGCAATAAATAAGTCCCGGGCGAGTGCAGTGCCATCGCCAGGCGACCCGCAAAAGTATCAAAGGGATTAATAATATGATCTGTGCCGAATGATGCGATATTTGCTTCGGCATCGTGGGTTTCCGCCCTGGCAATGGTTAACTGTGATGGATTGAGTAACTTGCTGGTGATGGCGATCTTGAGATTGACCATATCATCGTTGGTAAGCGCCACCACACCAACACAAAGTGGCGACTTCAGGCCGGCGGTTATCAGGTTATCGGGATCGGAAGCATCGGCACATAAGCCCGGCACAAAGTGTTTCAAATCTTCCAGTTCAAGCGCATTGATGCGTTCCTGATCGATTTCCACCACCACGGCCAGCTTGTCTGCTTCAGTCAGCGCCTTGATCAACATACTCCCCGTATCGCCATACCCGCAAATCAGATAAAAGGGATCACGAATGCGCTTGATACTGCGACGAAACGCATTGCAGGTCAGTAATTCACGAAAGGCGGGATCCTGTAACGCGGTTAACATGTATCCGATGGCGTATAACCAGGCGATTACCGTGGCATAAATGGAGATAAGCGCCCACATGCGTTGGGCATCGGTAAAAGGATAAGGGATTTCACCAAACCCGATGGTGGTCCCCATGAAACTGACAAAATAAAACGCATGGAAGAAATCCATGCGATAGGGTTGACCCTGCTCGTCCATACCGGGAATAAGAACAAAACCGAGTATGGATATCGCATATACGATAACCAGCGCGATCAACGGCGAATGCAAACGCCGTAACAGAACAAAGACAATGTTATTCATAATGATCAGACAGGGATTAACGTCTTACCATTACCGTCTCGGTCACTAACAATACCACTGAGGTGACATTGGCCAGAACTGCCCCGCCCGACAATGACACAATCGCTGCCATGGTATGGGGTGTCATGCCCGTCTCGGAAATCTGTTCCACCATCGCCCAGACGACAGCGGCAATGATAAGTTGCAGGTCAGCCACCAGGCTGGTTGCGAGCAAGACCGCACCCAGATGGGTACGATCCCCGAATTTCAGGATAGTTGCGATGATACTAACAACGATCGCGGCATACAGTTCATAGACATTATGATGTACCGGATCATCGATATCGCCGATAAAAAACCCGAAGTTCAACGTCAACGCCAGCACAATAAAAAAAGCAAAAATGACTTTTTCCAGATTCATTGCCATCCTCCCGGGGAAAAAGTAACGATAATATTTTTCTTGGTCTAATGACTATAATACTTTTTCCTACCACTTGCAGTATGCGTTAAACTCTGAATAATGCGCCATTTCACCGGATACGCGTATCTCGGTTGGTTTTGTTGCCGGCGCCAGATTCATGACAATCATCCGATCTGTCGGCAGTGCAATACAATTTTTTCCTTTGTATTGCTCTTAATATAAGCAGGTAAAATCAAACTGCATCCCGTACTTCTGTTTTGATTTTATTTCCATCTAACATCCTGGAAAGCGCCAATCCGAAAACCAGAATTGCTGAGCACATGAGCGCGCGGTGTCTCGAATATGTCGTTGAACGGGCGAAAAATCCGACATTTGCAACCTTGGTGGTAGCAAACTAGGCCTTTCGTCATATAAATACGACCGTGTGTCAGACCGCATGGGGCTTCACTTTGACACCCAAATACTGGCATTCTATACACTTATAATAATAAGCGCAGAAAAGGAGCGCCAGTCGTGGAAAAACATCGCCTGGGTGAAGCCGGTTCTATACCATTTCGAACCGGCCGATTCTTTAATGTTGGTGCGAACTGGTATTTTGCCACCCGCGAAGCAATTGATCAGGGCCCCTTCCATAGCCGCAATGAAGCCGAGGCAGCCTTATCGAAGTACATCGAAAAATGCCGCTCGGTGGAAGCATCCTGGGGCTGAGGCGGAGCTTCATCCTGTAAATTTGCAGACAGCGGTCCACGCCATTCATTTTCACCAGGGCGTGACGGCATAACATCTGAATCACTTTCCCGGTGAGCCGTAGACTGCTTTCCCCCGAAAATTTGTATCCCGTCACTATCACTTTTTGTTAAAGCTTGCTGCATATCATCGGCCAATCCAGGCACAGGATTGACTATTATTATATGCTATGTCTGTCATTATCGTGTTCTGACATGATTGTCCAATGAACATATTAAGGAGAAATCAATGCTAGGTGAGCATCACAGTTTGCCCCGTGAGTTCCCGGAATACAAAGACAAGATCCACGAACTGAAAACCAGCAGCCCTGAATTTGCCAAGCTGTTTGAGAAATACGAGGATATCGACAAGGAAATCTATCGCATCGAGATGCAGATAGAAAACACCTCGGATGAATACCTGGAAAATTTAAAAATAAGACGCGTCAAACTCAAAGACGAGCTCTATACCATGTTGCAACAGGACTGAACAACCTGATTACGATCTATTCATGTAATCGTGACTCGAGTCAGGCGAAAAACAGCCGCACCAGGGTAAAGGCAATGACACCCAGTACAATCAGGCCGGTGATAAGTAATGCAATTCGATCCATACCTAGTACCCAATCGGTAGCTCCGGCAACCGGCTGATGATATCGCGATACTTTTGCTGTAACGCTGACCAGCTTAGAAATGAAACCCCCGGCACGGGAGGTAAACGGTTGTGCTCGAGTTGCATTGCCAGTGCGGCCAGTTTATCCGCGAGTTGCCGGGCTTCCTGCTCATCGGTGCCGGAACCAGTGGTGTAACAGTAGTTGGTGGCAAACCATTCCGGGTAGGCCAGCCGATCCGGTATCACCGGGATACACCCCGCGGCCACTGCTTCCAGCACTGCCAGACCCTGAAAATCGTGTTTCGCCGTTGAAACCACCACATGGGACTGCCGCAGCAACTGGCGATACGCCCCGCAATCCTCGACTCGACCCCATTGACCCAGTTGATTTTTTAAAGTATCCCGCATTTCCTCGAATAATGCCGGCACGGTCCGAAATGCCTGTCCCAGTATATGCACCCGAAACGGTACCTTTCTCTCCACCAACAGACGCAAGGCCTGAAAAAAAATATCCGGCGCCTTGTCGTATTCCCAACGATGATTCCAGACAATGGTCAGCTCGTCCGGTTTAGCTGTCCCTTGCGGCTCAAACCAGTCATTTGCCAGCGGCACCGGTAATACGGAGGATTTGACCCCAAGCTGCTCCGGGATGCCAGCGGGCACTGCATCGGGCATTTTGCGTAATAATGCTCTGACCCCGGCGAGAAAGGACTGCCGATTATAGTCACTGTTAAAAACCAACTGCTGGGCAGCCAGGGCACTGTAGAGATTAATGACCTGGGGTTCGATACCGGCATGCGCCGACTCTCTGAGGGGATAAGCAAACTGGTTTTCATGAAAATACACTAACGCCGGGAGGTGCGCCAATGCCGGAACCAACCCGCGTAGCCCAGCCAGATCCACCATGGAGGTCGCAACCAGACAGTCGTAATCACGACTCAGGCGAGCCCGTGCGCCGACGCCCCAGACCAGGCTGTTGCCCCGGATCCGCCAACGAAAATAATGCGGTGGCAGCGTTAACACGGTCCAGTCATGTTCAGGCAGCGCCGTAACCAGCCCCTCTCGCCACTGGCGATGGCTGACGGCGTCATAGGCGGAGAGAAGCAAGATTCGCATTTTCGTTCCGGAAACTGGTATCCTTATGGTAATTAAATCTCATGTGCTCCCTCATTCGCCCCGCCGCGACCGGGATCGCACTTATTTTCCCAACCAAGGACAACTTAATGCAAATTGCTGAAAACACAGTGGTCACCATTGACTACACCCTCAAAGATGACAATGGTACAGTTCTCGACAGTTCCAATGATGGCCAGTTTGCCTATCTTCATGGTGCCAACAATATCATCCCCGGCCTGGAAAATGCCCTGACCGGAAAATCAAGCGGTGATGAAGTCAACGTTACCGTCAGCCCGGCCGAAGGTTATGGGGAGCGCAATGACAGCATGGTGCAGGCCGTACCACGGGACATGTTTGATTCCGAGCAGGAAATTCAGGTCGGGATGCAGTTTCACGCCCAGTCCCCTGAAGGTGAAATGATCGTCGTCACAGTGACCGATGTCGAGGGAGATGATATTACCGTTGACGGTAATCACCCGCTGGCTGGAAAAAACCTGAATTTTGGTGTCAAGGTTGTTGATGTGCGGGAAGCTACCTCAGAAGAACTTGACCATGGCCATGTCCATGGACCGGGTGGTCATCAGCACTAAAACTGATGACGGGTGCCCATGGGGCACCCGTCTTCTGCTCTCGCACCAGGGCGTTAATTTCCCGCCGCAGCAGTGACCACGGCGGTTATCCGCAGTTCAAGCTTAATCACGAAAAGGGCAATTCATTGGGGAAGGCCGGCCGGGCAAACCCATAGCGGGCTTTGCCGCTGTACTTGTCATTCATTTGCCGGACACAATCCTCGGCAATCTGTTTCACTTCATGTCGACTGCCGACCCGATAACCGATAATGGTATTGTTCTCGCTGGCAATCACATAGCAAAACCAGTTATCGTCCTGCGCACCCTGCGGGGTTACGCTTTTTTCAATCGAGACGATCCTGTAACGTGACATCATGCCCCCTGGTTATTCATCAATCACGAATTGGATAGGGGTCAAATCTAGACATCCGTTATTGCGACTTTATGACACTGATCACCCTGTCATGGAATACAGCCGCCATCGCCAATCCGGCGATACAACATGTCATGCTGTTGCAACAATTCATGCTTCCAGGGTGTGCTGTTACTTGCCTGGTCAGAGACGTTTGTACAAGCGGCGCAGTTCCTGTTTCGCCTGCTCCAGTACCTCACGCTGATCAGAGTCGAGATTTTTACCGGCACGATTAATATAAAAATTCAGCATCGACATCGCTGACTGAAAAGGCCTGGCCTTGCGTTGCGTACTGGTATCAGCAGATCGTTTTAATGAGCGGGCAATACGTCGCGGATCTTTCCAGGTAAACACCCCCTCTTCCAGTTCCAACGCATGACTTTCCCTCGTCACGCGGCCAGACCACTTATTCTGACCGGCTGCTAGAGATTTTTTCCTTGTTTTCGGCATACAGGGATTGATTACGCTGGGTATAAACACAAGCAGCGGTGTCCAGACCGCTGTTTCTGTCGCACTGGCATCGAAGCCTGAAATTGATCAATCAGTTCAGGCCGCACATCCCGCCACCACAACAGCCACCTGTGTTACAGGCAGGCGCGCTACCACTGCCCAGACTGGAACTTTTTACCACCTGTCCGCCTGTGGCAAGCTTGCTTACCGGCGTCTCCGGCGGTGTATCACCACAGGCAATCCCTGCCCGCTCACACAGTTCGCCCCAGGTTGCGACGCTATCATTCATGGAGTGCTTGACTTCCAGGACCTGGCCATTGGTTTCGCAAAAATAATCATAGCTTGGCATACTGTCACCCTTTTGCAATTCTCATACAACACAGACTGTATTATATAAGGCCAACCCGTTACGACCACAAGTCATGGTACGATGAAAGTCTCTCGATCTCTCCTGGCCCGCCATCAGGCACACCTGCGACAATGCCACCGCTGCCCTGCTATGCATGGCCCACCCGTCACCGGGGAGGCAGTGGTCTCTTCCGTGTTATTGATCGGCCAGGCCCCGGGTATCCGGGAGATCGAAGTGCACCGGCCCTTCGCCTGGACAGCGGGCAAGACCCTGTTCGGCTGGTTTGAACGGATTGGCCTCGAAGAAGAGCGCTTTCGGCATCAGGTGTATATGGCCGCAGTGTGTCGTTGTTTCCCCGGCAAGAATCCCGCTGGTGGCGATCGGGTACCGAGCCAGGAGGAAATCAGTAACTGTTCTGACTGGCTCGCCAGTGAAGTGCAGCTGCTTCGCCCCCAGCTCATCCTGCCCGTGGGCAAGCTGGCCATCGCCCGGATCATGCCGGTAAAAAAACTGGATGCCGTCATTGGCAAAACCCACCGACTCCAATTTCATGCTCACCTTGCAGATGTCATCCCCCTGCCGCATCCATCCGGTGCTTCCACCTGGCACCGGACCGAACCGGGCAAGAGTTTATTGAACCAGGCACTACGGCTGATCAAGAAGCATCCCGCCTGGCAAAGCCTGTTACAGGCGAATGAATCATGATGGAACTTGAACTCAAACCGGAGTGAGTGTCGGATCAGGTTTTAGCTTGCGCCAGGACATGCATGTATCGCCCCAGCCCGATAAAGGGTTCCTGGCGACAAAAGCGACGCTCCATTTCGATGATATCGTCGAGGGAACGCTGCTCGCGGATGTCACGAGGCAAATAATCATAAATGATCCGTACCCCGCTGCGCGACAGGACGGTCAGGCCAAGCCTGTCGAGCCAGGCAAATACATCCTCCGGCACGAGTGGATTCGTGGGCGTGAGGCTGTTGGGATGACCGGTATATTGCCCGGCAGCGAGTTTGCGAAAATTGCCACGCAACAGATTGCGCATCACCAGGCTGTTGCGATTGTAAAACAACAGGGAAAAAAAGCCGCCGGGCCGAAGTAATCCAGACAATCCTTCCAGGGTAGCGAGCGGTTCACTGACCCACTCCAGTACGGCATGGAACAACACCAGATCAAATTGTCCCGCGACATGCTGCTGTAAATCCTGCACCGCGGACTCGATGAAAGTGACCTCCGCATCCGGTGCCTGCTCGGTGAATACCTGTTTGGCTGCCTGGATCATTTCCGCGGAGTGATCACATAACACCACCTCATGTCCCAGTTGCGCCAGATACAGACTCAGGTAACCCGGCCCGCAACCGGCATCCAGAACACGCAAAGGGGTATCGGCAGGTAACCGGCCAAGCAGTGTGTCGAGATCTTCTTTCAGGATAACCAGGCGTATCTGGCCCTTGGGACTGCCATAGATATTGTCGGTAAAACGGCGCGCCAGGTCGTCAAAATTTCTGTCATGACTCATGACAGTATCTTAACGCCTCCAACGATGCTCAATTCGGTTTATTCCAGCCATTCCACCACATAATACATGCGCAGGCCTTCCGAGGATCGGGAAGGCCCAACTACCCTGGCAGGAAACTTTTTCCCGGCGGGATCAGCATGCTGCCGGGCATCGTTTTCCGATGCCATGATCTCGACGGAATTTTCCGGTACCCGACCTCGACTTTTGCGCGG
>JBECLA010000029.1:0-15264 GCA_040235565.1 Thiohalomonadales bacterium
AATCCAGTTCCTTCAGCGGGCAGACTTCACTAATGGCTAACTGCAGGGGTTGAAAGGTTGGCTGGCCACCCGGATCAAACAGGGCCGCATGATGATCGTGGTAAATTAATAACTGGTTGCACTGAATGCCATCACCACCGGTCACCATATCGGTAAACAGCAGAACCTTGTGCTCCCCGTTATCAAACAAAATGTCGGACATCTTACTCACTTCATGCGATTGGACACGGTAACACTCAAATCGTTGCACATCATAGCCCCGTTATCGGGTCAGAATCACCGGGCTTGAATCAGTTTAGACTGATAGTAACAATACAAAAAATGCATCTATTGACCTGGATCATGACGTCATTATTCCTGCGTGACCGCCAGGGACGATGTGCATGGAGGCACAAGTGTCGCGGGAGGCAGGACGCCGGGAGCGACCGGCGGGAAATACTGGAAATGCACGACTGCATGGACGCAGGAGGTAGAGCGACTCAGGAGACAAAGCCGATAGAAGCAATTTCCAGTGCATGCAGGAATCCAGTCACGGCCTAACAACCTGGACCCCGGCATTCGCCGGGGTGACGAATACGCTCAATACTTGAATAGCAGGGTAAAGGTCAACTCGGTATCGGTCTTCTCGATTCCGAAGGGGACTTCCGATGTGTATTTAACCTGGTAGGCAATTTTTGAGGAGAGATAACTGTTAATCTTGGTGGTCAGTGCGGTGAGGGAGCGGTTGATGTATTTGTCCTCGCCAATATCCGATGAGAATTCCTGGGTAAAGGTTGCGCTCTTGCTGATCTTCCATTCGAAATCACCCGCCGCACGGAACACCGCTTCATTTTCGGTTTCGCCGACCTCCGGTTCACTCTGGCGCCCACCGGCACCCACTTCCAGGTCCAGTTTGAGGTTTTCGCGCTCCATTACCGTCCGCCCGTAACCCAGTACCCCGAGCAGTTCATAGTCAAACCCGCTAAAGCGATCATCATCGTAGGTGATCAGTCCATAGACATAGGAACGGCTTTTAAATTCATACTGGGATTTGCCGCTCAGGAAATATTTTTCCGCGGTAACCACACCATCTCCCTCCGCATTGCGTAGCGCCTCTCCTTTCGCGGTATGCTTCCATTTATTGCGTTGATTAATCACCTTGGCCTTGAGAACAAAGCTTTCCGTTTCGGTGTTACCCGTCGTTTTCACAAACCCCAGTTCGGCATCACCGTTCCATTTCGACGCTTTCTCCTCTGCCGTCGTGTCGGCCGATTCAGCCGCAAAGACCTGTGACACCATTATTGAAAGAATGACTGCTAACCACTGTACCTTTCGCATTACTGACCTCTTACTCCTGAAACACTACTCATCTGGATATCTTTAAAAACCGGGATTAAGCCGCTGTCTGGTGAACATGCACATCGCGTTGCGGATACGGGATGGAGATCCCCCTGGTATCAAATTCACGTTTGATGGTTTCGAGCAAATCCGAACGCACGTTCCAGTAATCCGCGCTACTGACCCAGGGGCGCACGGCCAGATCGACACTGCTTTCACCCAGTTCGGAGACCAGAATTACCGGTGCAGGTTCTTTCAGGATTCGCTCATCAGACTGAATTATCGCTTCCAGAATCTGTTTTGCCGCCCCAATGTCATCTTCGTAACCAATTCCAATTACCAGATCGATACGTCGCTGCTCGCGGGCACTGAAATTGGTGATGATGCCGCTATAGATCTGCGAATTGGGCACAATGATTTCGCGATTGTCTCCGGTGCGCAACTGGGTAGTGAATATTCGGATTTCCTCTACCACCCCGGCGATCCCCGCGGCCTCGACAAAATCACCCACCTTGAAAGGTTTGAAAATAATCAGCATGACACCGGCGGAAAAATTTGACAGCGAGTCCTTTAAAGCCAGTCCCACTGCCAGACCGGCAGCAGCAAAGACAGCCAGCACCGAGGTGGTATTGACTCCCAGTTGTTCGAGCGCCGCGATAATTACCACAACCAACAGTACCGCATTCAGTATGCTCGACAGGAACCCGATCAGCACCTCATCCATATTGGCTCGTTGCATTAGCCGCTTCACCCCGCGCACAATCATATTGGCCAGCCAGCGACCGATAACGAAAACGGCCAGCGCGAGGATAATATTGATTCCCCAGGGAATGATGTAGCTACTGATGATTTCCTGAATATTGATCGCTTCCCAGTCCATAATTTTCACCCCGCTGAATGAGTAATGAATAAAGAATAGGTACTACGTCAACAAATCATACAGCTCAAAATAGTGTATACCAGACAACTGATGTAGCAATGCATGTGGGGGGGGATGAGGTAACGCTGCGCATGATCCTACCTATGGCTAATGCACAACAACAGCCACCTGCTTGTATCGTAACAATTGTTTACAATTCGGACCCGCCGTCGATGCAAGTATAGACAAAAAGGCCCGCGACTGCGGGCACTGTGTAATCATAAATGGTAGCCGAAATTCGTATGAAAGCGCTCATGAAATTCATCCAGGGTAAACGCATGGTTTTGGGTGCCATGGCTTTCAATTTTGATCGCCCCCATAAGTGAAGCAATACGACCGGTTGTTTCCCAGTCAAGGTCATTGATCAAACCATACAGCAGGCCGGCGCGATAGGCATCCCCACACCCGGTCGGGTCCTTAATCGTCGTGGCCTTGGCCAACGGAATCTCGTGGCGATGCTTGCTGGTGTAAATCTGAGACCCTTTCGCACCCCGGGTAATGATCAGGGCATCAACCATTTCGGCCAGCTCGTGCGGCGTCTTGCCGGTACGTTCCTCCATTAACTGCGCCTCGTAATCATTCAATGCGACCCAGGTTGCCTTATCCACAAAGTCGAGCAGTTCCTTGCCATCGAACATGGGCAAGCCCTGACCGGGGTCAAAGATAAAGGGGATATTGGCTTCAACAAACTGTTCGGCATGTTGCAGCATGCCATCACGTCCGTCTGGTGCCACGATTCCGAGTTTGATGCCGTCTGCCTGGAGCACGCTGTTTTCATGTGACAGGTTCATCGCCCCGGGGTGAAACGCGGTAATCTGGTTATCATCCACGTCCGTGGTAATAAATGCCTGTGCCGTGTAGGTATCCATTTGCTTGACATAACGGCGACTGATGCCGAAGCGATCCATCCAGTCGGCATACGGACCGAAGTCTTTGCCTACAGTGCCCATTGGCAAGGGTTCTTCGCCCAGTAACTTGAGGTTAAACGCAATATTACCGGCACAGCCGCCGAATTCACGCCGCATGTCGGGAACCAGGAAGGAAACATTCAGAATATGAACCTGGTCAGACAGGATATGATTCTTGAATTTGTCATGGAACACCATAATGGTGTCAAAGGCAAAAGAGCCACAGATCAGTGCAGACATGTAAGATACCCGGTTATTAATGCATAAAAAATTGATAACTGTACATTGACCAGATCACCATGACATTGACCAATGCAATAAATACTGCCGCGGAACCCATGTCCTTGGCACGTCCGGCGAGTTTGTTATGCTCATCCCCCACCCGATCGACGACGGCCTCCACTGCCGAATTCAGTAATTCAACAATGATGACCAGGAATAAACTGCCAATCAGAATTGAATAATCAACAATATCTTGTCCCAATATAATGGCGAGGGGCAGCAGAATAATCAACAGGGTGGTTTCCTGTCGGAATGCCGACTCATGTTTGAACGCGGCTCGCAGGCCTTGCATGGAATAGCCAAAGGCGTTGATGATTCGCCGTAAACCTGTTACTCCGGTTTTCCCCATGTACTGTCCGCTCTTGTTGGTTCTTCTAGTGGTACTACTAAACCCTGTCCGCAGAGGTCATGCCGACATCATTACCTGTGCTGGAATAAACAATCCAAGGAACTTTGATTAAGTCACATTTCGTCACTCCGGCTTTCGCCGGAGTGACTTGATCAGAGGTTGCCTCATTATTGCTGCCAGACCAGATCCAGCTCCTTGGCGGCCTTGACGTCATCCAGACGCCGCACTGGCAGGGTGTAGGGCGCCCCTTTGACTTTTTCCGGTTCGGTTTTGGCTTCCTGCTGAATTTGTTGCATCACCTCGACAAAGGCATCCAGTTCCTGTTTGGCTTCGGTCTCGGTCGGCTCGATCAATAAACATTCCGGGACCAGTAACGGAAAATAGGTCGTCGGCGCATGAAACCCGTAATCCAGCAGGCGCTTGGCGAAGTCCATGGTATTTACCCCAAGATCCTTCGCCTGTTTTCTCAAGGTGACGATAAATTCATGCGTCGCGCGCCGCCCCGGATAGGCCAGTTCAAACCCGGCCCTGGCCAGTTGCGCCATCAGGTAATTTGCATTGAGGGTGGCATATTCCGCCACCCGGTTCATGCCTTCGCGGCCTAACAACCGGGCATAAATATAGGCCCGCAACAAAACCCCGGCATTGCCCATAAACGCGGACAGGGGACCAATACTCTGCGATCGGCTCTTGTCCGTCACCAGGTGATATTCATCATCCACCCTGGTCACCATCGGTATCGGCAAAAAAGGCTCCAGCCGTTTACTCACGCCAACCGGTCCGGCACCCGGCCCACCGCCACCGTGCGGGGTGGAAAAGGTTTTGTGCAGATTCATATGGATCACATCAAAACCCATATCGCCCGGCTTGACCTTGCCAAGAATGGCGTTGAGATTGGCGCCATCGTAGTACAGCAATCCGCCCGCCTGATGCACGATATCGGCAATCTCTTTGATGCGGCGTTCAAACACCCCGAGGGTGGAGGGATTGGTCAGCATGATCCCGGCAGTCTGGGGCCCAACCGCCGCTTTTAGCGCTTGCAGATCCACATCGCCTTCCTCGTCGGTGGGGATTTCTTTTACCTTGTAGTTGCACATGGTGGCGGTAGCCGGGTTGGTGCCATGGGCCGCATCCGGCACCAGGATTTCGGTGCGGGCGGTGTCATTGTTGGCCTCGTGATAGGCACGAATCATCGCCACCCCGGCAAACTCACCCTGCGCCCCGGCCATGGGCGCCAGTGACACTGCCGCCATACCGGTGACGTCCTTGAGCATCTCCTGTAACTCGTACATGCAGGCAAGGAAGCCCTGGCTCATGTTTGCCGGACTGTAAGGATGCCGGTTTGCAAATCCCGGTAACATGGCGAGGGAATTACAACCGCGTGGATTGTATTTCATCGTACATGAACCCAGCGGATAGAAATGGGTATCAATGGAAAAGTTCTGCTGCGACAAGCGAGTATAGTGACGCACCGCCTGTAACTCCGACACTTCCGGTAATCCGGCACGTGTCTGGCGGCGAAATTCTACCGGAATGTCATCGTACGCCTGTTCCGTGAGAGGCGCCTGGGGGGCATTCACACGCCCTGGTTTGGAATGTTCAAAAATCAGCATTGTTTCTATCCACAAGTTATTACGAGTCGTTCAACCAGACAGTTGCGATAGCAACTGTGATGCAATGCGCGTCGATATCTTTACAACATCGCCAGCGCGCTTTCATAATCCGGTTCATCGGTTAATTCCGGAACCAGTTCCGTGTAAATAACCTTGTCATTTTCATCCAGCACCACAATCGCACGGGCGGTAATACCTGCACGGGGTCCGTCCTGAATCAACACGCCGTAGTCCTTGGCGAATTTCCTGCTGCGCATCATGGAAAGGGTGATCACATTGTCCAGTTTCTCCCCGGTACAAAAGCGGCTTTGGGCAAAGGGGAGATCCGCCGAGGCGATCAGAACCACCATGTCATCACGTCCTTTGGCAGCCTGATTGAATTTAATCGTCGACTTGGCGCAGGTAGGGGTGTCGAGACTGGGCACAATATACAGCAGCTTTCTCTTGCCCTGGTAAGTCGCCAGCGATACATCATTCAGCTCACCATCAACCAGGTTGAGCTCCGGTGCGGCACTCCCGACAGCGGGCAGCTCACCGTTGGTATTGTACTCTTCTCCAAGCCGGGTAATTCTTGCCATGACACGCCTCCTTTTGTTCAGGTGTGCAGATTACCCCGAACGATATTGTTCACTCGCGCCGGGTTATTGCATCTTGGGTTCGACCGGACAGCGGGCCGCCTGCAGCCGCACACTGATGCGTTGCAATGCTTCCACGAACGTCTCCAGATCGGCTTCGCTCTTGGTTTCGGTTGCACAAATCAACAGACAATTGCCCAGTTCCGGATAATCATCAGCGATATCGACGCCACCGACGATCCCCTGCGCCGCCAGGGCCCGCTGGATATCGGTAACCGGTAAATCGAAACGATACAGATTTTCATGGAAATATGGCCGCTCAAAGACTTTCTCGATGCCGTCGATTGCCGTCAGTTTTTCCGCCAGTTTGCGGCTATTGGCATGACTGCTTGCCGCAACCCGTTCCAGCCCCCGGGGGCCTACCAACGCCATGTAGATCGTGGCCGCGGTGACCAGCAGCCCCTGATTGGTACAGATGTTGGACGTCGCCTTGGAACGTCGAATGTGTTGTTCCCGCGCCTGCAAGGTGAGGGTATAGCCCGGTTTACCGTCCAGATCGGTGGTCCGACCGATGATGCGCCCTGGCATCTGACGCACATAGTCCTGGCGGCAACACATAAACCCGAAATACGGTCCACCGGAGGACAAGGGCGCGCCCAACGGCTGACCTTCGCCACACACGATATCCGCACCCCGCTCGCCCCACTGTCCCGGCGGGGTCAGGATCGCCAGTGAAGTGGGATTGACTACCGCGATCACCAGCATGTTGTGCTGGTGTGCCCAGTCGGTCAGGGTATTGACCTCTTCCAGCACCCCGAAGAAGTTGGGTTGGGGGATCACCAGCGCGGTTACATCACCCGGCTCGGCCGGCAGACTGGCCGGATCGAGGTAACCGCCTGCGGGATCGTAATCCAGCTCTTCCAGCTGGATACCCTGGTTGTGCACGATGGTATGCGCCACCTTGCGATAGGCCGGATGCACCGTACGGGGTATCAGGACACGTTTGGTTTTGGACTTGCGATTGGCGCGCACCGCCATCAATACCGCTTCCGCCAGTGCCGAAGCGCCGTCATACAACGATGCGTTGGAGATGTCCATGCCGGTCAGGCTGGTCATCATGGTCTGGTATTCATACAACAACTGCAAGGTGCCCTGGCTGGCTTCCGCCTGATAGGGGGTGTAGGCGGAGTAAAACTCACCCCGGGTGGTGATTTCCCACACCGCAGCGGGGATATGATGTTCATAGGCGCCGGCCCCGGCAAAACACAGGGTGCTCTTGTCCTGCTCCGCACGCTCCTGCATTAAACGTGAAATATCCATTTCATTAATTCCCTGGGGCACACTCTTGAGGCCGCTGGAGCGCAATTCGGCCGGGATCTCGTCAAACAGTTGGTCGATACTCTCGACGCCTATTGCGGTGAGCATTTCGCGTACTTCGTCTTCGGTATGGGGAATAAACGGCATGGTCAGTTGTTACCTTAACTATCTGGTCAATAAAACAATGCTGGAACGTCGATGCCGGGAAATGCAGATCCACCGCCTGGTCGATCTGCATTACCTTACTGTCAACGGCGCGTTTAGCTTCAGTCTTCTTCCTCGGCCACCAGTTCAATGTAGGCATCGGCATCCATCAAGCCATCATACGCGCCTTCATCGGCCGGTTTGAGTTTAAATATCCAGCCATCGCCGTAGGGATCCTGATTGATGACTTCCGGTGTATCCGCAAGGGCTTCATTACCGGCAATCACTTCTCCCGCCACCGGCATATACACATCGGAGGCGGCTTTAACCGACTCGACCACCGCGCAATCTTCACCATCGGCAAAGTCGCTGCCCTCATCCGGGACTTCAACGAAAACCAGATCCCCCAACAAATGCTGGGCATGATCGGTAATCCCGACTGTCAGGCTTCCATCATCTTCCCGTTTGACCCATTCATGGCTTTTGGTATATCGCAGTTCCTGAGGCACGTTACTCATGATTCAATCCTCGTTGCATTATTAATGTTGTTCGTTAATCAAGAGAGAAAATGCAGATTCTCCCGTAGTATTTGTGAATTCGTTTACAGGCACGATTTGCCATTACGCGCAAACGGCGGTTTAACCACCGTGGCATTCAGTAATTTATTACGCACCTCAACCTTGCACTGGGCACCGATATCCACGGGCACCCGGGCAAAGGCAATGGATTTTTCCAGGGTCGGGGCATAACTGCCGCTGGTGATTTCACCGGCCTCCAGACCATCCACCACCACTTTCTGGTGGTTACGCAACACACCCTTGTCCTGCAGCACCAGTCCCACCAGTTTGCGTTTCACGCCATCTTGCCGTTGCGCTTCCAGGGCCTGACGACCAATAAAATCCCTGTCAGCCGGTTCCCACGCCACCGTCCAGGTCAGTGCCGATTCAAGCGGGGTGACGGATTCGTCCATATCGGCGCCATACAGATTCATTCCGGCTTCGAGTCGCAGGGTATCCCGTGCCCCGAGGCCACACGGCTTCACGCCGGCTTCGAGTAATTTTGACCACAAGGTACTGGCCTGTTCCGCCGGCACCATGATTTCATAGCCGTCCTCGCCGGTATAACCGGTGCGCGCCACCGCCATGCCATCCACTTGCCGCATGAAAAACACACCCAGATCCTGGACCTGGGGCGCAAGCTCACCCAGCGCCTGCTGTGCCCTGGCGCGGGCATCGGGGCCCTGGACCGCGATCATCGCAAGATCGTCACGCACTGTTAAGCTGAGGTTGAATTTTTTTGCCTGCGTTTCGATCCAGGCCAGATCCTTTTCAGTGGTGGCGGCATTGACCACCATGCGATAGAAATCATCCTCCAGGTAATACACGATCAAGTCATCGATCACCCCGCCCTTTTCATTGAGCATGCAGGAATACAATGCCTTGCCCTTGTCCTTGAGGCGCGCCACGTCGTTGGCGAGCAGGTAACGCAGAAAATTCCGGGTATCTTCACCCTTGAAGTCGATCACGGTCATGTGGGACACATCGAACATGCCGGCATCATTGCGCACCTGGTGATGCTCCTCGATCTGGGAGCCATAATTGATCGGCATGTCCCAGCCGCCAAAATCCACCATCTTGGCTTTCTGCGCCACATGCATGTCATAGAGGGGAGTTCGTTTACCCATTGATTGTCCTTTCTTGTTGTCGTGCCCTGGCTGACCGCATGATGAGGTTACTCATGCGCATGATATGACGAGCGAACCAGTGGTCCCGCCTTGACCCACTCAAAGCCCAGCTTGTGTGCTAACTCAGCATAGTCGTCAAACTCGGCCGGTTCCAGATAACGTAATACCGGCAAATGATAGCGACTGGGCCGCAGATACTGCCCCAGCGCGAGTCGCTGCACGCCGACCGCGCGCAAATCCCGCAAGACCTGGTCAACTTCGTCACGCGTTTCTCCCAGACCGAGCATCAGCGCTGACTTGGCTTCGATCCCGGGCTGGGCCGCCGCCAGCTTCAGCATGTCCAGCGAGCGTTGATAATCGGAACCCTTGCGTACCTTTTGATACAGCGACGGAACGGTTTCCACATTATGTCCCCATACCAGTTGCGGGGACCGGGTTGCCGAACGGACATCGTCCACTGCGGCACAAATGACATCAAGCGCCTGGGACTGACAACGATAAAAATCCGGTGTCAGAAGCTCCAGGCCGATATCGGACTGCTGATCACGCAAGGCACGAATCGTCCGGGCATAGATCATCGCCCCCCCGTCAGGCAGATCATCACGATTCACCGAGGTCAGCACCACATAATCCAGGCCCATCTGTTGGACCGCGCCGGCGATCCGTTGCGGTTCTGCCTCATCCTGCCAGTGGGGTTTACCGGTTTTGACCGCGCAGAAACCGCACGCCCGGGTACAGGTATCGCCCAGCAACATGAAAGTGGCGGTGCCCGCACTCCAGCATTCCCCCCGGTTGGGACAACGGGCTTCCTCGCACACCGTATGCAGGGTCTGACCGTGCACGGCACGCGCGGTCTGGCTGTAGCGCGCATCTTCACCCAGCGGTTGGCGTATCCAGGCCGGCATGCGACTGGCATTGGGCAGATGGGAATGGTCAAAGACCGGAATGATTTTCTGCATGGCTTGGCCGGGGCTCCTGTGGTGCAAAACAAAAGGGCGAAACAGACACGACCCTTTGTCGGAGGTGTTTGTTTCGCCCCTCTGTCCGGTAACCTGAGAGCTTGAGCCCCTTCGGCGGGCCGGCATTGCCGGCCTCTCTCCAGAGACAACCTGTTCCCTGCGGTCCTTTTGCCTGAGCGATTCCGGGCGGGTTGCGCCTTCGGCGGCTGTCTCGAAGGACAGCGCTCTCCCACGGGGCCTGCGGTTGATGGGGGCTATCTTAGCGGTGCCGGGTTGACCAATACAAGGCTTGACAGCAATTAGTTAGGGGCCGGAGCGGCTGGGCCGAATCAGGAACCACAGGATTGGCAGGGTGCCGAGCACCAGCATCAATGCCGCCGGTGCCGCCAGCTCCAGCATCTCCTCACTCGCCTCGATCCAGATCCGCACCGGCAGGGTATCAAACCCGGTGGGACGCAGAATCAGGGTGGCCGGCAACTCCTTGAGGGTATCGATGAACACCAGCACCCAGGCACTGATGATCCCGCCACGGATCATCGGCAGGGTGATCCGCCACAAGCGTTCCCAGGTGCGGGCGCCGAGATTACGGGCCGCCTGCTCGATCGACGGCGTCAGTTGCTGGGCGGCGGATTCCTGCGCATGGATCGCCAGCGGCAGAAACCGCACCACCATCGCCAGGATCAACACCAGCATGCCGCCGTATAACATGGGCAGATAGGCCAGGACGAACGCCAGCATCCCAAGGGCAATGACCGGTCCGGGCAGCACAAATCCCACGCTGGAGGCATGCAGGAAGGACTGGCTCAACAGGCTGCGCTCGCGGGCATGATACAGCGCTACCGGCAGTGCTGCGATGATCGTCAAGGTAGCGGCGGCCACACTCACGAACATCGAATTACCGACATAGCCCCAGAACTCACTGGTAATCAGGTCATGCGCCCAGGCATGCCAGCTCCAGACCATCATCCAGGTCACCGGCAAAATCACGGCAAACAGGGTGATCAGGCCCAGCCACAACCAGATCATCGCCGTTTCAAAGGCGGTGGCACGTTGCGCACTGATGCGCTTGGCCTTGCCGCTGCCGTAATACCGTTGCCGATTACGGAAAAAACGCTCCAGCACCAGAAAGGTCAGACTCAGACTGACCAGCACCAGACTCAAACCCGCCGCGGCATTGAAATCAAACCGGCTGTTCATCTGCAGGTAAATGCTGAGCGTGAAGGTCTGGAAACGCAGCATGCTGACGGCGCCGAAGTCGGACAGCACATGCAGAACCACCACCGCCAGACCGGCGGCAATGGCGGGTCGTAATAACGGCAGATTGATGCGCCAGAACACCTGCGAGGGCCTGGCACCCTGAATACGCGCGGCTTCTTCGAGATCCTGTTGGGAACGGGACAAGGCATCCTGCACCAGCAGAAACACATAAGAAAACCCGGCCAGCGTCAGCACGAAAGTGACGCCCGCGATGTTAAACAAGGACGGTGGGATGGTGCCGAACACATTGAGCCACAACTGACCTAACCAGCCGCGATCCTCAAGTAACTCGGTATAAATGTGCGCGAACACATAGGTGGGGATGGTCAACGGCATGACCATCAGCCACACCGCCAACCGCCGACCGGGGAATTGTCGGCGTGCCACCCACCAGGCCGCGGACACGCCGAGTACCAGACAGCCGATTGCCACCAGCAAGGCCAGTGACAGCGTATTCCACAACAGGCCGGGCAGGCGACTGCTCCATAATCCCCGCCAGCCGTCGAGATCCAGTCCCAGGCTGCTGATGATGACAAACACCAGGGGAATGACCGCCGCCATGACCACCAGCAGGGCCAAAACGCCACGCCAGGTCACAAACGAGTGCAGTCGATACCAGGAATGCGGTAATACCAGTACGCTCATGCGTTAAGTGTCCAACAAACCGTGGCGAGGCGCGAGCCAAACTGGCTTACGGCATACCCACCGCATCAATCAAATCCAGGGTCTTGTTGCGATACTTGCCCAGATCCGCCATCGGCACATTGGCAACCTTGTAACTGCCCGCCGCAGGCACTTCCGTTGCTGCCGCGACACCGGGACGGGTCGGGTATTCCCGGTTGGCGCTGGCAAACAACTCCTGTCCGGCTTCTGAAGTCACAAAATCAATAAACTTCTCCGCGGCCGCGGCATTTTTGCTGTGTTGACTGATTGCGACACCGGCCACATTCCAGGCCACACCCATGTCATCCTTGCCTTGATCCGGGAACAGGATACGAATCGGGGCATCGGGATGTTTATCCAGGTGGCGATAAATGTAGTAGTGATTCACCAGGCCGATAGCCTTTTTCCCGTCCGCTACCGCCATGACAATCTTGCTGTGTTTGTTGAACACACTGTTGTCCACATTGCGCTTCATCCCCGCCAGCCAGGCCCGGGTCTTTTCTTCCCCGGCTTTTTGCATGTAGACCGTCACCCCGGCAATGTAGCTTTCGTTGCTGCTGTGGGTGATGCCCAGCTTGCCCGCCAGGCGTGGGTCGGCCAGGTCAAACACGGATTTTACAAAATCGGTCTCCTTCTGGTTGGTATTGACCACCAGCACCCGGGCGCGGGCGGATATCCCCAGCCAGTCATTGTCCGCTGACCGGTAGTTGGCCGGAATCCGCTCCGCCAGTGCGGCAGGCAGCGGTTTGAACAATTTCATATCGGCCCCTTTTTGCAGGTTGCCCGCGTCGTTGCTGACGTAGATGTCCGCGCTGGTACGTGCCCCTTCCAGCTTGAGTTTGTTCAGTAACGAGGTGGAGCTACCACTGTGCAGGACGACCTTGATTCCGGTCTGTTGACTGAAGGCCTCCACCACCGGTTTGACAAAGCGATCGCTCCGGCCGGAATAGATGACCAGCTCTTCGGCTGTCGCCAATCCGCTGAACCCTAATAACCCTGCGAGTAACAGGGTAAATAAACCACTTCTCTTCATGTTGTCACCCATATATATAGAATGTATTTACAAGTTTTGTTAATGATAATTATTATCATTAACAAATGCAATAAGCTTTGAACAATTATTTCAGCCGTCGGATCCGGGCCCGGACGATGGCCGCATCCCCGATGTGATACTTGCCTTCGCAAAGCACATCACAGCATTCATTCAACTGAAGGAGCTCGCCATCGCGAAAATCCTCGGCCAGCAACCTGGCGTCATAAAGCATTTCCCGTACGGGCGGGCCCCCCGATTGGTGTTGCAACTGTTCAAAGGTAAAGGCCTCCAGAATCACCTGCCCACCGGGTTTGAGGGCTTGTAGCGCGGCACGATGCAGTCGCGCGCGGACGTCGGGGGAAAAATGGACATAAATGATCACCACCAAATCAAACTCGTCTTGCGGTCATTCCCATTCTGTCAGATCAACGCATGCGGTTCGCAGACTGACGTTTCTTTCCTGCGCCAATACCTCGACCTTGCGTAAGCCGCTGGCGGAATAATCGACGGACAAAACCTGCAAACCCTGCGCGGCCAACCACACACCATTGCGCCCTTCCCCGTCACCGATCACCAGCACGCGCTGACCCGGCTGAAACAGAGCGGCATGCGTGGTCAGATACACATTGGGCTGTGTGCCATAGGCAAAACCAGGTTCGGCGTAACGCTGTTCCCGGAATTCCTTCTGCATACCTTTTACTTTATGTATTGTTGATAGATGAACCAGGCTCTGCTGTCACCGCAAGCTTGTCTAACGTCGTACCGCGCCGGCGACCAGTGGTCCGATAGTTAACCCCTGCACCAGGATGGAAAACACCACCACCGCGTAGGTGGCAAACAGAATCACTTCGCGTTCCGTTCCGCCTGGCAAGGACAGGGCCAGGGCTACCGAGATCCCGCCACGCAGACCACCCCAGGTCAGGATTTCGATCACCCGCGGGCTGAAACGCCGGTAGCGGCGCATGACGGTAATGGGTATACCGACACTCACAAACCGCGCAAACAGCACGGCCGGGATAATGGCGATCGTGGCCAGCAGGTACTCACCACGATAACTCAGTAACAGAATTTCCAGTCCAATCAGGACAAACAACACGGCATTAAAAGCCTCATCCACCAGTTCCCAGAAACTGTCCAGGTGTTCACGGGTTGATTCGGACATTGCCAGTAGACGACCATGGTTACCAATGACCAGGCCGGCAACCACCATGGCAATGGGACCGGACAAATGCAGCGCCGAGGCCAGCGCATAACCGCCCATCACCAACGCCAGGGTCAGCAGCACTTCCACCTGGTAATTATCGATACTCCGCAACAGATAGAAGATGGCTCCGCCGGCAAGCAAACCAAACAGCGCGCCGCCACCGGCTTCCTGCAATAACAACAGCGAAATATGCCGTGCTTCCGGTTGCGCACTACCGGTGGCGATGCCCACTAAAACCAGAAAGACCACCACCCCGATTCCATCATTAAACAGCGATTCACCGGCGATCTTGGTCTCCAGGGTTTTTGCCACGCCGACACTTTTCAACACCCCGAGGACGGCGATGGGATCGGTGGGTGAGATCAATGCCCCGAATACCAGGCAGTAGATAAACGGCATATGAATGGCCAGACCGTTGAAGATCAACCAGGCCAGGACACCGACCAGCAAGGTGGACGTCAACACCCCGACCGTGGCCAGCAAGAGAATAATCCAGCGTTGTTTGCTCAGGTCCTCCAGGTTGACGTGCAAGGCACCGGCAAACAGCAGGAAACTCAACATACCATCCATCAGGGTTTCGTAAAAATCGATACCACGCACCATCCGTTCGGCATGCTGTTCCAACGATTCCATCCCAAGCGCATGCAAGACAAGGAGTCCTAACGACAACAGCAGCGAGATCAGCATAATGCCGATGGTGGTAGGGATTTTGAGAAAGCGGTAGTTAAGGTAACTGAAGAGGGCAGCCAGAGTAATCAGGATGGCGGCGGTATTTAATAATTCCATAGGCCAGCGCCCGCTGCGTAATTAAATACGAGGTGCATGACTGCCCAATGCCTGTTGCATGATCAGTCGTTTAAGCGGCACGGCTCGATCCGTCATATTCAGGCCCACATTACGCGCCCATCGCAGCAAAGGTTGCTCGGTACTGAATAACCGTTTGAAGCTATCCATTGCCAGTAACATACTGCGGTTGTCCGCCCGGCGCCAACGTTCATATCGCCGCAGGGTTGTTGCGCTGCCAATATCACGCTGATGTT
>JBECLA010000055.1:0-2975 GCA_040235565.1 Thiohalomonadales bacterium
GCATCGGTATCCTTCGCCTTGATGGACAAGCTGATGGTGCGGTTCTTGCGATCCACACCCAGGAACTTGGCTTCGACTTCGTCACCGACATTCAACACGGTGCGGGCATCTTCCACCCGATCCTGAGACAGTTCAGAAGCACGCAAGTAACCTTCAACCCCATCACCCAGATCGATAACGGCACCCTTGGCGTCGACTTCGCTTACCTTGCCCTTAACAATACTGCCCTTGGCATGTTCCGCCACAAAGTTGGATACCGGATCCTTCTCCATTTGCTTGATGCCGAGGGAGATACGTTCGCGTTCCGGATCAACAGTCAGCACAACCGCATCGATTTCATCCCCTTTCTGGTAGTTACGTACGGCTTCTTCGCCAGGCACGTTCCAGGAGATGTCGGACAAATGCACCAGGCCATCAATACCGCCATCCAGACCAATGAAGATACCGAAGTCGGTAATGGACTTGATGGTGCCGTGAACCTTGTCACTCTTGTTATGCGTGGCAGCAAAGTGTTCCCACGGATTCGCCTGGCACTGTTTCATGCCGAGGGAAATACGACGACGTTCTTCGTCGATATCCAGAACCATGACTTCCACTTCCTGGCCCAGCTGCACAACCTTGCTGGGGTGAATGTTCTTGTTGGTCCAGTCCATTTCAGAAACGTGCACCAGACCTTCCACACCTTCTTCCAGTTCCACAAAGCAACCGTAGTCGGCGATATTGGTGACCTTGCCGAACAGGCGCGTGTTTTCCGGGTAACGGCGGGCAATTTCAACCCACGGATCATCACCCATCTGCTTGAGGCCAAGGGAGACACGCATCCGTTCCCGATCGAACTTCAGCACCTTGACATCGATTTCATCGCCCACCTGGACGATTTCACTCGGATGCTTGACCCGCTTCCAGGCCATGTCGGTAATGTGCAGCAGACCATCAACGCCGCCAAGATCAACAAAGGCACCGTAATCGGTCAGGTTCTTCACCACACCCTTGACGATGGCACCTTCCTGCATGTTTTCCAGGATGGCTTCACGTTCCGCACCGCCTTCTTCTTCCACCACGGCACGGCGGGAAACGACGACGTTGTTACGACGCTGATCCAGCTTGATGACCTTGAAGTCCAGTTCCTTGCCTTCCAGATAGGAAGTATCACGAACCGGACGAATATCGACCAGTGAACCCGGCAGGAAGGCACGGATATCACCCAACTCAACGGTAAAGCCGCCTTTGACTTTATCAGTAATCGTACCCTGGACGGTTTCGCCGGCTTCATGCGCGGCTTCCAGTTTCTTCCAGGTTTCAGCGCGCTTGGCTTTTTCACGCGACAGGCGGGTTTCACCAAATCCGTCTTCAACGGTATCGAGTGCAACTTCAACGGCGTCGCCCACATGGACGTTCACTTCACCGCTGTCGTCGGTAAACTGGGAAATGGGGATGACCCCTTCGGACTTGAGACCGGCGTTAACCGTAACGAAGTCGTTATCAACTTTAACAATGGTACCGGTAATAATTGCGCCTGGACGCATCTGGGTCTTGGCAAGACTTTCTTCAAATAACTCTGCAAAGCTTTCGCTCATGTTGATTTTCGCCTCGGCCTGAGTAGGCCTGATGTTGATTGCGGTAGAACCGCGGTTAGTTAACAAATTAGCCAGTTACCTGTAGGCAGATATCTGACCCCTGATTCACTGGCGAAGTTGCTCGAATCGTTCCCGGCACAGGTCCAGTACCTTATCTCGGACCTCATTAATCGTGAAGCGGGTGGTGTCGAGCACCACCGCATCGGCGGCCGGTTTGAGAGGTGATACGCTGCGCTCTGCATCGCGGGTATCGCGCTCGGCAATCTCCGTCAGGAGGTCGCGCAGATTAGCACTGATTCCCTTTTCTTTCAACTGTTTATAGCGCCTTTGGGCCCGTTCGTCTACGCTCGCGGTAAGGAAAATCTTGAGTTCCGCCGCGGGGAAAACCGTGGTGCCCATGTCCCGTCCGTCAGCCACCAGGCCCGGCGGTTGTTGAAAATCCCGTTGGCGTTGCAGCAATGCCTCCCGTACCGCCCCCAGTGCCGCCACCCTGGAGGCTGCATTGCCACAGGCCTCCGTACGCAGGGCATCTCCGACCCGTTCCCCCTCCAGCCGTATCCGGGGGGCGGAACCGTCCGCCTGCAATTCAAATTCCACCTCCAGCGCGGCGGCATAGGCGGCCAGGGTCGCCTCATCCGCGAGGTCGATATCATGGCGCATTGCCCCCAGCGCCACCAGCCGGTACAACGCGCCACTGTCGAGTAAATGCCAGCCCAGTTCGCTGGCCACCAGCGCACAGATGGTGCCCTTGCCCGAGCCGCCGGGCCCGTCGATGGTCAGCACAGGGATTGCCGCTGCCACGCCTCAGATCTCGCTCAAACCTAAACCGGCCTGGCCGGCGAGAGCGACAAAATCGGGAAACGACGTCTTCACATTGGCACAATCTTCGATTTCGATGGCGCCCTTTGCCCGCAGGCCGGCCATCGCAAACGCCATGGCAATGCGGTGATCGCCGTGACTTTGGACCTTGCCGCTGCCGATGCGGCCCGCCTGTAACACCATGCCATCCTCGGTGGGCCGGGCATCGATCCCCAGGATCTGCAAGCCATCCGCCATCACCTGGATGCGATCGCTCTCTTTCACCCGCAGTTCCCGGGCACCGGTCAGGCTGGTTTCGCCCTCCGCACAGGCCGCGGCCACAAACAGGGCCGGAAATTCATCGATCGCCAGCGGCACCTGATCCTCCGGGATCCGGATCCCGTGCAGCTGGCTGCCTTTGACCCGGATATCCGCCACCGGCTCACCCCCCACCACTTGTTCATTGCCGAGTTCGATATCCGCGCCCATGGCACGCAAGATATTGATCACCCCAATGCGAGTGGGATTGATGCCGACATGCTCCAGCAGCAAATCCGAACCCGGCGCCATGCTGGCCCCCACCAGGAAAAAGGCCGCGGA
>JBECLA010000085.1:0-5061 GCA_040235565.1 Thiohalomonadales bacterium
CTCACTTACCGTTGCGGGGGCAGCGCCGGAATTGCCACATCCGGTATGGAGTGGCGCACCGGCTTCCCGTTTCACCCTGAATACGGTGGTATTCAGGGCACCTGGTGTAGAAAGTGTGATGTGGGGCGACTTTAGGGAGGGATCGATCGCCTGTCAAGGTAATTCAAAATTATGGATATAAAACAGGTAGTTAGATATTTTGTAAATCCGGGCTTGTCTGAACGGTTCACAAAAACTGGTGAATTTGTGCGCAGCGGGGCTTTTTTTGCTTTAATTAGGACTCGGGATACTAAAAATTCATTACCCGGATGATTATTCGGGCCGGCTCAGACAACTGTCTAATAGAACCATGCAACGCATTATTGTCATCAACACCAAGGGTGGCTGTGGCAAAACCACCATCGCGACCAATCTGGCCAGCCATTATGCCAGCCAGGGTTTTGTCACCGCGCTGATGGATTATGATCCCCAGGGTTCCAGCACCCGCTGGCTCAAATTACGCCCCCGGGATAAAGAGGCCATTCATGGCATCAATGGGCATCAACGACCGTCAATGCAAACGACCCGGGTCTGGCAGATGCGAATTCCGGCAGAAACAGACCGCCTGATCATTGACGCACCGGCTGGGGTGACGGGCGAAACCCTGCAAAATTTTGTACAGCAGGTTGATACCATCCTCATTCCGGTATTGCCTTCCCCGATCGATATTCATTCGGCCACGGCTTTCATCAAGGATCTGTTGCTCATTGGCAAAGTGCGTAGTCTGGGCGTCCGGGTGGGTGTGATTGCCAATCGAACCCGCAAAAATACTCTGGTTTATAAATCGCTGGAACGGTTTCTCAGCTCCCTGAACTTGCCCTTTATCACCAGTTTGCGGGATACCCAGCATTACGTACACGCCTTTGAACGCGGCATCGGTATCCAGGAAATGTGGGACAAGCGGGTCGAACCGGACAAATTGAACTGGATTCCTGTAATCAACTGGCTGGAGGATATCAGCCCTGGTCATGCCGTCCTGCAACGGCATTTTTCCTGATTCCCTGGTTTGGCCGCCGGGTCGTCCTGTACTTCGAACTACCAATCTCGTAGGTTGTTAATGTATCCCTGCTGCACCTTTTGTCGTGTCAGTAAACGCGTTTTATTACTTGCACCGATTCTTGAATAAACTTAATCTGTTCCACGTGGCAGGAGAACACATAATAAAAGCTAAGTTGCCACGTTGTCGAAATCAGAACCTCAGGTGATTCATTACGGTTACATTAACAGGATAGCCACAACGGTTTATCGCGTATACGTATGAGTATTTTCAGTCCCGCACTTGATCATCGAATCCGTTTTCTGCAGGTTGAAACCCTCTATAAGAATTCTCCCGTAGTATTTGTTGCCAATATCATCAATACCTTTTTCTTTGTTCTGGTGTTGTGGCATGAGGTCAATAACACCTGGCTATTGCTGTGGGGTACGGTGATGATGCTATTGACCTCGATCCGCAGCGTTATCGCCTGGTATTACTGGCGGGATGAACAGCGCGAGGAATCGATTGACCTCTGGTTAAAGCGGTTTTCAGTAACGGCATTGCTTTCCGGTTTTATCTGGGGGGTGGCAGGGTACAACTTCTATCTGCCGGAAGGTGGAGTCTACCAGGCATTTCTGGTGATTTTTTTGTTGGGTATTGCCGCCGGTTCCATGGCGTTTTTGTCTGCCCACCTGCCGACCTTTTACGGCTTTTTCATGCTGTTGATGTTTCCCCTTATTTTGCGCATGTTTCAGGAATCCAGTGCGCCACACCTGGTCATGGGTGGCATGATGATTGTGTATTTACTGGTCTTTATGGTGTTTGGTCGCAACGTCAACCAGGTGTTTCTGGAAAGTATATTATTGCGCTTTGACAATCTGGAACTGGTAAACCGGTTGACCCAGGAAAAAGACGCGGCTGAAAAAGCCAATATCGCCAAGTCCAAGTTTCTTGCCGCGGCCAGTCATGATCTGCGTCAGCCTTTGCATGCCCTGAGCCTGTTGGCCGGGGCGTTGGCCGAA
The DNA here is from genome assembly GCA_040235565.1 of Thiohalomonadales bacterium. Classification (GTDB taxonomy): domain Bacteria; phylum Pseudomonadota; class Gammaproteobacteria; order UBA6429; family Thiohalophilaceae; genus JAHEIJ01. The sequence goes on from JBECLA010000085.1 coordinate 2,038, forward strand.
CGGATTCAATATAAAGAAGTCAAAGGCATCGTTGATAAAATTCGCGCTGCCGTCGCTGCGCTCGAGAACCTGTTTAATGCGTTACTTGATATCAGTAAACTGGATTCAGGTGTGCTGCAGCCCTGTGTCGAGGATTTTTATTTGCAGGCGTTGTTGGATCGCATGGAAAATGACTACCGACCTGAGGCGGAAAACAAAGGCTTGACCTTCCAGGTCGATAATTGCGGTGATCTGATTATACGCAGCGATACGATTCTGCTGGAACGTATTCTGCGGAATTTCGTCTCCAACGCAATTCGTTACACCAATTCAGGTACCGTCCATCTATCCGTACGCCGGGACGGGGATCGAATTGCCATCAGCGTGAAGGACACTGGCATGGGTATTCCGGAAGAAAAGCAGGCGCTGATCTTTGATGAATACGTCCAGCTGGATAATCCGGAGCGCGATCGGGAAAAGGGACTGGGACTCGGCCTGGCGATCGTGTCACGTATCTCGCAGCTACTTGGCCATGAACTTCAGCTTGTTTCCACGGAGGGCGAAGGTTCCGAATTTATCGTCAATGTTCCGCGGGGAGAGAATGCCAAACTCAAGCAAGCGGGGATGGCAGCCTTGCCAGAATTCGATCAGGATTTACAAGACCTGCGGGTACTTGTCATTGATGATGAGAAAGCCATTCTTGATGCCCTCAAGGTTCTGCTCGAAGGCTGGGGCTGCGATGTGGTGACCAGTGAAACAGTGGAAAGTGCCAGGCAGCAATTGCAGGAACGCGGCATCGAACCGGATGCGATCCTGTCGGATTATCGGTTACGGCAAAATATTAACGGCATTGAGGCCATCAAGTCTGTTGAGTCCATGGTCGGCCGGGAAATACCTTCCCTGCTTATCACCGGAGACATGAATATCGAGCCCCAGTCCGAAGGGATTGAAGAATACCGGGTGCTGCATAAACCGGTACAGCCCGCCCGTTTGCGGGCCTTTCTCAAACATGTCCAGGGGCAGAAAAACCCGTCAGCTGAAGCCTAGTGGGAGTTGGCCCCCAAACCGGCTTCACGCGCCATGATTACGGCCTGGGTGCGGTTGCCGGCATTCATGGCCTTGAGGATCGCCGTGACATGAATTTTGACGGTGCCTTCAGCCATCCCTAACTGGTTGGCAATCCCCTTGTTGGAAAGGCCTTCGCACATTAACAACAATACTTCACGCTGGCGTGGCGTGAGTTGAAACTTGTCCAGCGCGGGAGGCGGAATGGCCGCGCGGGACCCCTGTTCCGTACCCTGACGAATATGGAAGGTGCCACTGGTGACGGACAAGTCCGGTACAAACACGTCACCATTCAGAATCTTGCCGATGGCCTCCAGCATGTCCTTGCTGGTCATGGATTTGGGAATGTAACCGGAAGCGCCACATTTCATGACCCGAATCATATCCTGTTCATACTCGGATGCCGTGACAATCACCACGGGCAATTCCGGATAGCTTTGGCGTAGCTGGGTCAGGCCGTGATACCCATCCAGCCCGGGCATATCCAGGTCCATCAGGACCAGATCCAGATCGGGGTAATGCCGGACAATCTGGATCGCCTGATTACCATTGGCGGCTTCCAGAATCTCGACGTCCTTACCCAGGGCTTTGAGTGTGTAATGTAGACCTTCACGAAACAGGGCGTGGTCATCCGCAATGAGAATTTTCATTTAAGAATCTTTATCAATGGAGTTATATAATTTTTTAATTCTATCTCTTAACTATCCGCAATCAAACATCCGCGGCTATCTATTTGATGAACCACAGATAAAATACTGCAATTCTCAGCCGCTGGCAAAAAAACGCTGCTCGCCAAGTCGCATTTCTACCACGGGATAGCCGTACAGACGGGATAAAACCTCGGCATTGAGGATCTCCGCCTGTTTTCCCTGACAGATTTCGCCATCGCCAAACAGCAACAGGACGTGATCGCAGTAGCGCACTACATGATTGATATCATGCAATACCATGACAATTCCACGGCCGCCCCGCGCCTGGTGTTGCAACAATTGCAGCATGCGGTGCTGGTGGCGCAGATCCAGATGATTGGTGGGCTCATCCAGCAGCAGCAGGGTGGGGGCCTGGACCAGCAGACTGGCGAGCGCCAGGCGGCGACGTTCCCCCCCGGAGAGCGTGGTGACGGAACGGTGTTCCAGCCCGCCAAGTTCCACCGCTGACAGGGCCGCGCGGGCCTGCGCCAGATCCTCGCTGGTTTCCCATTGCCAGCGTGACAGGTGCGGGTGACGTCCGATCAGGGCGGTATCCAGGACGTTGGCGGGGAACGGGTCCGGGGTGTCCTGCAGCAGCAGCCCCAGGTGTTGCGCAATGCGACGGCGGGTGAGCCGGGACAGGGGTGTTTCGCCCAGGTGGATTTCACCACCGGCCTGGGGACGCAAGCCGGCCAGGGTGTGTAACAGGGTGGTTTTGCCCGCGCCATTAATTCCCAGAATGCCCCAGCATTCGCCCGCCCGAACTTCGAAGCGGGCATCGCGGCACACCAGGCATTCGCCAATCTGCACCGTCAAATTCCGGGCGGCAAGCAGGGGGGCGGTCATAGGCGGTTCACTTCCCGACGCAACAGGTAGAGAAACAGGGGCACCCCAAGCAAGGCCGTAATAATCCCCACGGGTAATTGCTGCGGGGCCAGCAACGTGCGACCCAGGGTATCAGCCAGGACCAGCAAACTCCCGCCGCCAAGAGCGGCCGCCGGGAGCAGTAAACGGTGATCCGTCAAACCCATGAGGCGCACGATATGCGGTATCACCAGGCCGACAAAGCCGATGCTGCCGGCCTGGACGACCGCGGTGGCGGTCAGCAGAGAGGCCAGCAGGAAGAGGATGAGTTGCAGCCGTCCACTGTTGATCCCCAATGCGCCGGCCTGAAGCTCGCCCCGGATCAGGACATTCAGGTCCCTTCCGAGGGGCCAGCATGCGACCAGACCCAGCAGTAACATCAGCAGGGCGGGTAACGGCGTCTGGACAAAACCCAGATCGCCCATCA
>JBECLA010000091.1:0-5097 GCA_040235565.1 Thiohalomonadales bacterium
CGTTCCTCGCTACTTATATTTTGCCCATCACCTTGAGCGCGCCATGATAGACGTCATCGGCGCTCGGAATGGCCGCTTTTTCCAGCCTGGCGTTATACGGCACGGGCACGTCCGCGGCATGGATTCGCACCGGCTGGGCATCCAGGGCATAAAAACAGTCTTCGGTCACCACCGCCATGATTTCCGCGCCGACACCTACTGGTGCCTCGTCTTCTTCGGCCACCAGCACCCGATGGGTTTTTTCGACTGACTTGCGAATTGATTCCCGATCCAGCGGTTTCAGCGCGCGTAAATCAAGCACTTCAGCACTGATGCCGTCCGCTTCCAGGCGTTTGGCCGCCTGCAGACAAAGATGCACACTGTAGTTGTAACCAATCAGGGTGATGTCCGTCCCTTCGCGCACGATTTCGGCGCCTTCCAGCGGGCGGAAAAATTCCTCGTCCGGGATATCTTCCTTCAGGTTATACATCTGCTCGTGTTCAATGATGATCACCGGATCATTACTGCGCACGGCGGACTTGAGCATGCCATAGGCATCCAGCGGGCCGCGAGGCGTAACAACGCGCAGGCCAGAGGTACTCATGAACATGCGGGCCAGCCGGGCCGAGTGCTGGGCCGCCAGCTGATGCGCCGTCCCCCCCGGGGTGCGCATTACAATCGGACAGGCAATCTGGCCACCGGACATGTAGCGAATCTTGGCCGCGGCATTGATCAGCGTGTCCAGCGCCAGCAGGGCAAAGTTAATGGACATGATTTCGATGATCGGCCGCATGCCGACCATGGAGGCGCCGATGCCGATGCCGGTATAGGAATTTTCGGAAATCGGGGTATCGATAATGCGTTCCGGCCCGTACTTGTCATACAACCCCGAGGTAGCCTTGTAGGTCCCGCCCGCAACGCCAATGTCTTCCCCCATGGCAATGACCAGCTTGTCATTCGCCATTTCTTCATCATGGGCGCGACGAATCGCTTCCCAGTACGCAGTTTCTGCCATATTCTTTCTACCCCAAAATTAATTATTCAGCGGACCGATCCAACGCGGATCCGGGCTGTCATCCAGAACGTATTTGGTCAATTCCTCGACTTTCGGTTCCGGACTTTCTTCCGCGAACTTGACGATGTCATTTTCGATCTCATCATCAATTGCCTTTTCCATCGCCTTGATATCATCATTGCTAACCACACCGGCTTTGATTAAGTGTTCACTGTAGATCTTGATGGGATCGCGTTTTTGCCATTCCGCTTCCTCTTCCTTGGTCCGATACCCCTTGGCATCCGACATGGAGTGGCCGCGGAACCGATAGGTCATAAATTCAATGAAGTACGGGCCCTTACCGCTGCGCACAAAATCAATCGCTTTCTTGGCGGCCTCCATGACGACCTCGATATCCATGCCGTCGTGCTGACTCGCTTCCATGTCATAGGCACAGACGCGTTTGTACTGGTCCAGCACCGCGGTGGAACGATCGATATGGGTCCCGATTGCATACTGGTTGTTTTCACAGACAAACAGCACCGGCAAATTCCAGATCTTCGCCATATTCATGGTTTCATGGAAAGTACCCTGGTTATTGGCGCCATCACCCAGGAAACAGATGGCTATTTGATCCGTACCCTTGTGTTTGCAACCCATTGCCAGGCCCGCCGCCAGCGGAAAGGGCTGGCCGACCAGCGCATAGCCACCCATAAAATTCTGGCTGGCGTCGAAAATGTGCATGGAACCACCACGGCCCTTGGAAGAACCGGTTTCCTTGCCAAACAGTTCCGCCATTACTTCACGTGGCGGCGCGCCGGTCTTGATGGCGTGGATATGATCCCGGTAACCCGTGATGACATAGTCGTTATCTGTACCCTGCCCGGTGCGGGCCATTTCCAGGACGCCGGTAGCCACCGCTTCCTGGCCGGTATACAAATGCAGGAACCCGCCAATTTTGCGTTCCATGTACGCTTCGAAGGTGCGATCTTCAAAGCGTCGGTAAAAAATCATTTCCCGCAACAGGCGTTTTTTATCCGCGTCGTTCATAGGGATCCTTTATTATGTAGCGTATGGGAACTCTCGAGCTGGCGAGCAAGCCCGATGCCGTTAAATCAAAGCGGCGTATGATCCGGCTTTTGGCGCTCGAGGTCAAGAATAACGGCCTGGGGAATTCTCACCAACAAGTCAAAAATGTCATATGATTGAATGGCTTATATAATAATTAACTATCCCGTCACAAAATCACCCCGGAAGCCACGGGCCTGTACGGGAGCACCAACGTGGGGAAAATCACAACATTATGTCGCAGGAACTCATTCTCAACTGGCTCAACCGTGTCAGCGAATCTGTCAAAAAACGGGATCTGGATGCCCACATGGCACTGGTATCAAAAAAAGTGCAGGTCTATGGCATTCCCAATCGGGAATTTGCACTGGGTTATCGGGACTGGTATCTACGCCGTCGCAACGAATTCAACAATGATCGCCTGGCCAGCCTGAGCTATAAAACCTTGAACATTAAAACCATCAGCCTGCGACGCCTGGGTTTTCAAATCACCGAAATCATGCAGGCGACCAATGGCCTGCAGATCGAAATCGACAAGGATATTATGCTGGAGCAGGAAGATGATAATCAGTGGCGCGTGGTAGAGGAAACCATCCACCAATGGCATCACACCACTAATCAGGATCATGACAATGACTGACACCAAATACCGTACCGAACAAGACAGCATGGGGGAACTTCAGGTTCCCGCCGATGCGTTGTACGGTGCCCAGACCCAGCGCGCAGTTGAGAACTTTCCGATCAGCGGGCTCAGTATGCCGGCTGCCTTCATTCGTGCCCTGGCACTGGTCAAATACAGTTGCGCCGAAGCCAACCTCAAACTGGAACTCATCGAACAAAACAAGGCCCGTGCTATTCAAACCGCGGCAGAAAAAATTGCCGCCGGTGAATACCTGGAGCAGTTCCCGGTTGATGTGTTTCAAACCGGCTCGGGCACCAGCACCAACATGAACGCCAATGAGGTCATTGCGAATCTGGCCAGTGGCACAAGTGGCGAAACCATCCATCCCAATGACCATGTAAACATGAGTCAGAGTTCCAATGACGTCATCCCCACGACAATTCATGTCAGTGCCAGCCTGGAAATCAGCCAGAAACTGACTCCGTCCCTGTTGCATTTGATCAATACACTCGAAATACGCGCCGTGGAACTACAGAGTGTGGTCAAAACCGGTCGTACCCATTTGATGGATGCCATGCCCATTACGCTCGGGCAGGAACTGGGAGCCTGGAAAGATCAACTCCGTGATAACCTGAACCGGATCAATGAAAGCCTGAACCGTCTGCATGCTCTGCCGCAAGGCGGGACCGCAGTGGGTTCCGGTATCAATGCCCACCCGGAATTCAGTATCAACGTAGCCCGGGCGCTGGCAGAAAAAACCGGTATCGCCTTCAGACCCATGACGAATCCTTTTGTGGGGCTCGCTTCGCAGGACACAGCGGTCGAAATGAGCGGGCAATTGAAAACCCTGGCGGTGACGCTGATGAAGATCGCCAATGACCTGCGCTGGATGAACAGCGGCCCTCTGGCCGGGCTGAACGAGATCGAATTGCCGGCATTACAACCGGGCAGTTCCATTATGCCGGGCAAGATCAACCCGGTCATCCCCGAAGCGGCTGCCATGGTCTGCGCCCAGGTGATCGGCAATGACACCACCATCACCCTTGCGGGCCAGTCCGGCAACTTCCAGTTGAATGTCATGTTGCCGGTGATTGCCGCTAACCTGTTGCAAAGCATCGAACTGCTCAGCAACGCCGCTCGACAACTCGCCGACAAGGCCATTGACGGTTTCGAAGTCCGGCACGACACGCTCCGGCTCGCACTTGATCGCAATCCCATTCTGGTGACCGCCCTCAACCGGGTGATTGGCTACGAAAAAGGTGCAGCTATAGCGAAAAAGGCTTATGCCGAAAGTAAGCCCATTTTACAAGTCGCATTAGAAATGACTGATTTGTCGGAAGAAAGACTAAAGCAATTGCTGGATCCCGAACGATTAACCGAGGGGGGAATCGATTAAGCCGCTATGTATTATTGCGTATCCAACCATCTTGTCTAAGCTTATATACTACCCCCCACAGCTTGTAAAACCATCATTTACATAAATCAGTAATAACCAAACCTTACAATATCGCATGGGAGCGAAGTTATGGTTAGGAGGGAATCGTAATGAGGCATATGAACGACGTTAAAAGAAACACCCAGCTGAACTTAAAGAATTTTAAAGAAGCCGCTAACAAGAATGACTCGTTTTACCAGTTCAAACACAGTGAAATCGCGACGGCTTTAGACAAAATTTACGCCCATCTGGGCGTCCTGCTGGAACAACTACACACACTACCGAACGGTGTGCTTGCCAGTTGTGAAATTGGCAATATGTGCCGCCTGGAAAACGTGTACCAACAGGATTATCGCGTATTTTCCGAGACCACTATGCATCATGAGACGCTGGGGCTGACTTTCCTCAATGTTTGTGAAAAAACCTGTCAGGTCACCGACATCAAAACGGGCGATAAAGAACGCCTGCGGCATGAATTAAAGCATTTTGGCCTTGATATCGTCAGGCAGGCGGATGACAAGGTTGAAGTTGAAGGAAAATTCTCTTCCAGCATAGTTTTCAGCTCCAACTTTCATGAAAACAAAATCTGTCTGGAAATCAAAAATATTGAGAATACCGAATCCCAGGTCTATGAACTTGACCCACGCAGCGTGACAGAACTGTTTTTTGATGAACTGGATAACTTCATCTTACGTGATGAAAATGCTTTCATTCGTCACATCAGGGTTCAGGAACATGCTATCGAAACGGCAGCCTACCCTCCTTCTCTTGATCAGGACGACCTTTCCATGACGGAAGTCATGGAAGCCCCGTTGTTAAGGGAACTGTTCAGTAACCAACAGCGCCTGTTCCTGACATATCATGAAAAGATAAAGGAAGTCAGATCCGACGATGAGGGAATGCTGATTGGTCGGGGTGCCAACAACGATCTCCTTGTGCCCTCTGATCTCGCATCACGCAAACATGCTCGCATTGTCTACCGTAAAGGCAAGTTTGTCG
>JBECLA010000028.1:0-12485 GCA_040235565.1 Thiohalomonadales bacterium
TCTTAGCCGGCAACATTACAGGTATTTCTGGCCGAACAGCCATTCCAGCCGGAATAACACCGACACTTCGTCATCCCAATCATTGATCTTGCGCCACCATACCTGGGGACGGATTTCGAAGAACAGCCAGTCCTTGTGCAGGTTCTGGCGATAACGGATTACGGCGAGGTAATCGGTCATAAACCAGGTAGGCTGGGTTTGACCATAGATACCAATCTGGTAGGAAATTTTACGCTTGGGGCTCAAGGTCTGAAACAGGGTAAAAACTTCACTCAGCGCGAAATAGTTGGTTTCCTCCGTCCAGCGGGCAAAACTCGTGGCACGAAACAGAAAATCCTCACCGAGTGGCCGATCAAAATCAAACGTGGTATCTGAGCCGAAACCACTATCGTCGAACCAGTAAATATTTTCGTTTACCCGCATTTGCCAACGCTTCAGTGGAAATAGGTTGGTAAAGCTTAATTTGGCAAATGGCTCGAGAGGAAAATTGAATCTCACGCCGATTGAGGGGCGGATTAACCAGCCTTTTCTTTCCCGCTCGCGCTCAACCGATGCATATACGTCACTTTCCTGCACCGCAGCAGCCGGGGATTCATCCACTGTCCGTTCAATGGGATCCTGTTTTTCAATGGGATCGGTATCGAATAATAATTTGAACCGCCTCTTTGTCCCCGGTAAATCCACCCTGGCACGCAGGTTTGCCCCGTAACTCATCTCCCCCGGTTCTTCTTCATACAGTGCATCCGCCGACAACTGTATATAACTGCCAGTGGTGTATTTATACAACGCTTCATCAGCGAAAAACTTGTCAACACTGGTTATCAACCACTCAACTTGTCTCGAGACATACTTGTGCGGATCATCCAGCACACTCAACATCGTCCTTTGTTCTTCTGTTTGATCATCCGTGTCCTCTTCCGGTAAGGCATCTGCCATTTCGGGGTCATTCGCCTGCTCCTCACTATCTGAACTTGCACTTTCCTCTCCGACCGCATCTGTTGCTGTTGTCGTTACTGTCCCGTCGGAATTTAATGTGTCATTATCCTGAATGGCTTCAGACGCATACACCTCCATTGCCACCAGGGCAATAAACCAGATCAGCAGTAAGCGAAAGTAAGACAACATCAAATCGTGGTTCTTTTTGGCTTGTTATTACATAAAGCATGCTTTAACAGGGGGGGTGTCAGCAAGGTGGTGACAATCACCATCAACACCAGGGCGGAAAACAGCTCGTCACTGAACACTCCCAGGCTCTTGCCGATAGAGGCAAATACCAGACCCACCTCCCCCCGCGGCATCATACCAACCCCGATAGCCAGTCGATTCGTGCGTCGTTCGGCGCCAATGCCGCTCAACAGTTTGCCAATAATCGCCGCCAGAATTAAGCCGAAGGCCATCAGCACGACATGCATGTCAAAAAAACTTTCCAGTTTTACCTGGATACCCATCAATACGAAAAAGATGGGGACCAGGATTACTTCCAGCGGAGCAATCAGATCGCGAATCGAATACTGGTGCTCATCAATCTTGCCCCAGTGATGAAAATAGGCGTCATGCAATATCACCCCGGCGGCAAAGGCACCGACGATCGTCGCCAGCCCGACCAGGTTGGCAAACCAGGCCAGGACCATGACGAACAAAAAGGAAATAAACATTTTGGCTTCGATGATATCCAGGTGTCTGACCATATTAATGGTATGACGCAGAAACATCGGCCCGATGGCAAAGGCCACCACCAGGAACAGCGATGCCAGTAACATCACCATGGCCGCATGCCAGGGATCGAACACACCCGAGACGATAATACCGGACACAATCGCCAGCATCACCAGTCCCAGAATATCATCCAGTACCGCCGCCCCCAGAATCACGCGCGCTTCATGACTGTGCGATTGTCCCAGGTCACGCAACACCCGCGCGGTGATGCCGACACTGGTTGCTCCCAGGGTGGCGGCGACAAACAGATCCACATTGATGGACAGTTCCGGCATTAACAGCCGCGCCATCACAAACCCGAGAATAAATGGCATGACCACCCCGATGCCGGCCACACGCAACGAGGGTCCGCCAACCTGACGCAGTTCAGCCAGGCTGGTTCCAAGGCCGATCAGGAACAGCATGAATATCACGCCATAGCGGGAAAACACATCTACCGTATGTGCAATCTGGGTCAGGGCGGCACCACCCGGACCATGCAAGATAGCCAGGATGGCCGGGGCCCGTTCATTACCCAGGGTTTCAATGGCGGCTTGTTCGATGGGCTCTCCGGACAAGGTGAGATCGACCATTTCAAAAACCGCCGGTCCTTGACGCAGCACCTCGATAAAATCGATTCCCAGCCAGAACCCAAGATTGCCCAGCAGGATCCCCATCAACAGTTCACCCAGCACGGAGGGCTGATTCATTTTTCTGGCCGCGAAGCGACCGATGACGGCAAAAAACAGGATCCCGGTTACGCCCAGTATCACGGGAGCAATGGGATCAGCGTGTCCGGCGGTCTGCGCAAGTACCCAACCACTGGCGACCAGCAGGCCGAGGCCTACAAGCAGACGACGGCGTGATGTCTTGCCCCCTGGCATAAAGCGTTGTCCTGTTGTCGTTATATAAGCCGTATGGTCGGCTTTTGGTGCTTCTCATACCTTATATAATAGGCTAATAGCGTATGGGATGGACTGATGATTCATTAGCAGGCGCGGCCAACGTGCCTGGCACCGACGACACAACCTGGCATAGTCACCAATGCGCCTGCGCTTGTTTAGCGGCTGGCAGGGGCATGCGTAGCTTCATCAACGCAATGCGCCGGTTCTACCTGGATGGTGGAGTGATGAATGTGAAACTGCTCGGCCAGTACTGTTTTGACACGTTGTAATACCTGGGTCGAGTCGGTATCCGCATCTACATTGACATGCAGGGTCAGGAGCGGATGTTCGGGTGTCAATGACCAGACGTGCACATGATGCACGTCCCGCACACAGGGGATGGCATCGATCAGCGCAGTTTGTAATCTTTCCACATCCACATCCTGTGGTGTGCCTTCCAGCAGGATATGGGTGGATTCTTTTACCACCATCCAGGCACTGCGCAAGATCAACACGGCAACAAACACTGACAGGATGGGATCGACTGCCATCCAGCCGGTACCCAGAATGATCACTGCGGCAGTGATCGCCGCGACGGATCCCAGCAGGTCACCCAGGACATGTAACAATGCTGCCCGCACATTGAGGTTCTGTTTCCCCGCCCCGTGCAAAAGATAAAACGCCAACAGATTCACGCCCAGACCCAGTGCGGCAATGACCAGCATGATATCGCCCATGACCTGAACCGGCTCCAGTAAACGCTGTACCGCTTCATAGGTAATCCAGCCGACGAGAAAAATAAAAAACACCCCGTTGCTGAATGCGGCAAGAATCTGCACACGATGGTAGCCATAGGAACGCAAGGTATCGGCCGGTTTACGCGCCATGCGGGCGGCAAACCAGGCAAGGAACAGGGACACCGTATCTGTGAGCATATGTCCGGCATCTGCCAGCAACGCCAGGGAACCCGACAACAGGCCACCGATCACTTCTGCCAGCATGAATCCGCCGGTCAGGGTCAGGGTCAGAAATAAACGACGTTCGGTTGATGTGGCGTGCTGATGAATCGCTCTGTACCTGTCACTCGTGAAAAATGATCTGGATCAACTCCGGGCTTCAGTAATTAATGCATTCATCCCCGTTGCCGAACGGGTGCATTAGACTTACCACTATACACGGAGCGCATGCTATTACCACGTCGTTTATGTGGCTTTATGCGAACCGGCCACAACGATGATGCCGCTGGCCGGTACCACACAGTTTATCCTGATTTATCAGGTTGACGCTCTCTGGTGAGCGGTGTTTACTTAATGGACTACGGATACTATAACGGATCGAATTGCTTATGTGTCTCGCCATTCCAATGCAGATTGTTGAAATCAACGGCTATATGGCACGCTGCCACGCCAAAGGCATAGAGCGTGATATCAGTTTATTCATGTTACAGGACGAGACACTGCAACCGGATGATTACATCATGGTCCATGTAGGATACGCCATCCAGAAAGTGACCGAAGAGGAAGCGCGTTCCGCCTGGCAACTCTATGATGAAGTGCTGGCCCAGGAAATGGGTGAGGCCAATGCATGAATTTGCCGTGTGCCGGGATATGCTGCAGCAAATCGAAACGATTGCTGTGGACGAACAGGCCACCGCGGTGGAAGCTATCACGGTGCGCATCGGCCCCTTGTCGGGTATCGAGGCACATTTACTGAGTCAGGCGTTTCCCCTTGCGGCTGCCGGTACGGTGGCGGAAAACGCCGAACTGATTATTGAAGCACTGCCAATTAAAGTGAAGTGCCAGACGTGTGGTGCGGAGACCGAAGCCAGAGCGAACCGCCTGATATGCGGCCAGTGTGGTGACTATCACACCCGTCTGCTCAGCGGTGATGAAATGCTGCTGGCCAGTCTCGAATTGCTGAAAGAACCCCGGGAGGCGATCAATGTGTGACACTTGTGGTTGTAATATTACGCATGCCAATCAGCATCTGGTCAAACCCGGCGGCAAGCTCTCCCGCGTTGAGGATGGTCGCGAAGCGGTCACGGTCCTGAAAAATCTGTTATCCGAAAACGATCACATTGCCGCCCATAACCGCGAACACTTTGACCGCCATGGCGTGCTGGCCGTTAACCTGATGTCCTCCCCCGGTTCCGGCAAAACCGCGTTGCTGGAAGCCAGCGTTGAATTGCTGGCGGACAAATTCAACATCGCCGTGATCGAAGGCGATCTGGAAACCGAGAATGATGCCGAGCGCATCCGGGCGCGCGGTATTCCGGCCATTCAAATCAGTACCGGTAGTGCCTGTCATCTGGATGCCCATATGGTGCATGACGCCGTGCATCAATTGTCACTGGATGGACTTGATATCCTGTTTATCGAAAACGTCGGCAACCTGGTGTGTCCCGCCAGCTTTGATCTCGGCCATCATCTGAATGTCACCCTGTTATCCACTACGGAAGGTGATGACAAACCGGCCAAATACCCGGTGATGTTCCGTGCCGCGGACTTGATGCTGTTAACCAAGGCCGATCTGTTACCGTTGCTGGATGACTTCGATCCGTCCCGTGCCGAAACATGCCTGCGTAACCTCGCCAACACGGCGCCGGTGATTACCCTGTCGGCCAAAACCGGCCAAGGCCTGGAAGCCTGGACCGACTGGCTGGCACAGGAACTCGCGGCCCACCGCGAACGGGTACAAAGCGGCGCCACCCGGCGCCCGGCCGTCCAGCCGGATGGAATCGAGTTGCACGCCCATGGCTAAGCCAGGGCGCGCCGATGCCCACGCCTGGCTCAACAAGATCCGTGAACTGCCCCTGCCCGCCAGCATCAAGGTGATGAATGTCTGCGGCGGGCATGAACGCGCCATCAGCATGGCCGGCATCCGCAGTCTGTTACCCCCCAACATCGAATTGATTCCCGGACCGGGTTGTCCGGTCTGCATCTGCCCGGAAGAAGACATCTATCAGGCCATGCAACTGGCCCTGCATGAAGACCTCACCCTGGTGGCGTTTGGCGACATGTTGCGTGTGCCGGTCAATGTACCCAAAAAAGAGCCGCGTTCTCTGGAACAGGCCCGCGCCCAGGGCGCCGACATTCGTCCCATCGCCTCGCCGCAGGAAGCGCAACAACTTGCCCTCGCACAACCGGACAAGCCGGTGGTGTTTTTTGCCGCCGGGTTTGAAACCACCACCGCCCCGGTAGCCGCCTTGATCGCCGAAGGTCTGGCTGACAACCTGTCGATCCTGTTAAGTGGCCGTCGTACCTGGCCCGCGGTGGCGATGTTACTGGAATCGGGTGAGGCCGGGTTTGATGCGCTGATCGCCCCGGGGCATGTGTCCACTGTCATGGGGCCGGAGGAATGGGCCTTTGTGGCCGAGCAACATCATATGCCGGTGGCAGTGGCCGGCTTTGAACCGGAAACGCTATTGGCGGCGCTGTATTCGGTATTGCGACAAAAACTTGATGAGCGGGTGTTTCTCGATAACTGTTATCCTGAAGTGGTGCGTCCCGGTGGCAACCCCACTGCCCGGCGTTACCTGGATCAGACCCTGGATATCGCGGACAGTAACTGGCGTGGCATCGGCCCGATTCCACAATCCGGTTATACCCTCAAACCGGCCTACCGGGCCCATGATGCGCATCACCAGTTTACCGATTACAGTGATGCTTCGCGCAAACGCATTGGCGAAATGCCACCAGGCTGCGACTGTGCCAGAGTGGTCCTCGGTCGCATTTATCCCAATCAGTGTCGACTCTATGGCAGCGCCTGCACTCCCCATAACCCGATCGGTCCCTGCATGGTCTCCGATGAAGGCGCCTGCCGGATCTGGTGGGCCAGTGGCGTACGGCAAGGCGTTGGCCAGGATAAAGCGGTGACCACCTGAGTATGCAGACACCCGACCGGACGCCCTCCGCCAGCGAAGCCCGTCGTCTTACGCTCACCGGGCAGGTCCAGGGAGTTGGTTTCCGGCCGTTCGTTTATCGCCTTGCCCATCACTACGGTATTAATGGCTGGGTGCAGAACCGGCGCGGTGAAGTACGGATCTATGTCGAAGCCCCAACTGATCGCATCGACAAGTTTCTGCATAGTCTGTTACATCAGGCCCCGCCGCTGGCCAAACCCGTGTTGGCAGAAGACATCCCGGTTCAATCAGAAGGCACAAGCGTATTTGCCATCAAGGCCAGTGACGCCGACAGTCTCGCTGCCGTGCATGTGCCACCGGATTACTACACCTGCCCCGAGTGTTTGCAGGAACTGCATGATCCGGGGGATCGCCGTTATCGTTATCCGTTTATCAACTGCACCCAGTGCGGTCCGCGTTACACCCTGATCAAACAACTACCCTATGACCGACCGAATACCAGCATGCTGGACTTTCCGTTATGCCCGGCCTGTCGGAAAGAATACCAGGATCCACTCGATCGCCGTTTTCATGCCGAACCCATCGCCTGTCCCGAGTGTGGCCCACAATTAACCTATGTGGAAAACCAGCAAAACATCAACGGCAACGAAACAGCACTCAGCGCAACCCTCACGGCCTTGCGTGAGGGCAAGATTGTCGCAGTCAAAGGCATCGGCGGTTATCACCTGATGTGTGACGCCGGTAATGAAGCGACCGTCCAACGTCTGCGTGATCGCAAACCCCGCCCGGCCAAGCCGCTGGCGGTGATGTTCCCCCCACAAGGCCAGGACGAGTTGGCGGCAATACGCGAAGTTGCCGGGCTTCAACAAAATGAGGCCACGTTATTAACGGATCCGGCCCGGCCAATCATGCTGGTGGATAAAGCACCAACGACGCAACTGGCACCATCCCTGGCTCCGCAGCTCAATCAACTCGGGGTGTTTTTGCCGTACAGTCCCTTGCATCATGTGTTGCTGGCGGATTTTGGCAAACCGCTGGTGGCGACCTCGGCCAACATCAGTGGTGAACCGGTGTTAACCGACAACACTGAAGTTGAACAGCGTCTGGCGCGGGTGGCCGATGCGTACCTGCATCACAATCGCCCGATCGTACGACCCGCCGATGATTCCGTGTTTCGTCTGCTCGGCAACACACCGCGTCCATTACGTCTGGGACGCGGCCATGCGCCGCTGGAACTGACTCTGCCGCAGCAACTCGACCAGGTTGTGCTGGCGGTGGGCGGGCAGATGAAAAACACCATCGCCCTGGGCTGGGAGCAACGTCTGATCATTTCCCCGCACATCGGCGATCTGGATGCGGCCCGGAGCCTGCAGGTATTTGAACAGGTGGTCGCGGATTTACAACGCCTGTATGAAGTCGAGGCGCAGGTGATCATTGCGGATGCCCATCCCGGTTACGCCAGCCATCGCTGGGCACAACAAACCGGCCTGCCCTGCGTGCCGGTATTTCATCATCACGCCCATGCCGCCACTCTGTCACTGGAATACGGTGACACCATGCCCTGGCTGGTTTTTACCTGGGACGGGGTCGGTTATGGTGAGGACGAAACTTTGTGGGGCGGCGAAGCGCTCTATGGCCGGGCGGGTAACTGGCAACGGCTGGCGAGTTTTATCCCCTTTGCCCTGCCCGGTGGGGACAAGGCGGGACGCGAACCCTGGCGCAGTGCCGCGGCCTTGTGCTGGCAGGCAAACCGGGAATACCGCGCCCCCCGCGAACATGATCTGATCTACACCGCCTGGCAGAAACGCCTCAATTGTCCCACCACCACGGCGGTGGGGCGTTTGTTCGATGCCGCTGCCGCGCTTACGGGGCTGATCAGTGATGCGAGTTTTGAAGGCCAGGGCCCCATGTGGCTCGAAGCCATGGCCTCGAGCACAACCACGGCCTCTCCGCTGCCGTTACAGTTGGGGAAAGACAATGTTCTGCGTGCCGACTGGACACCGACACTCGGTTGGCTACAGGACAAACAAACCAGCATCGAGGATCGGGCGAGCCGCTTTCATGCCACTCTGGCGGCCACCCTGCTGGCCAAGGCACAACAATTACGTGATCGGTTAGGTGAGTTTCGGGTTGGCCTGAGTGGTGGCGTGTTTCAGAACAAACTGCTCTCCGAACAGGTGCTGGCGCTGTTGCAACAAGCCGGTTTTGAAGTTTACCTGCCGGAACAGTTACCCTGTAATGACGGCGGACTTTGCGCGGGACAGGTAATGGAGTACCTGCAACAGCCACATTCATAACAACCAGAAGTAATAAAACAGACGCTATGCAACATACTCATATCAGCCTGGCTCATGGAAACGGTGGCCGCTTCATGCGGGAATTGATCAATGAACTGTTCGCCCGCCATCTTGCCAACCCTCTGCTCAATACCCGCACCGATGCCGCCAGCCTGCCGGAAATTAACGGCGAGGTGATGATGACCACCGACGGTTTTACCGTGCAACCGCTGGAATTTCCCGGCGGCGATATTGGTGCCCTGGCGATTCATGGCACGGTGAATGATCTGGCGGTGGCCGGGGCGGATCCACTTTATCTCAGTCTCAACGCCTTCATCGAAGAAGGGCTGGAAATTGCGTTACTGGAGCGCATCATTAAAAGTCTTGCCGCAACCGCCCGGCATGCCGGGGTCACCATTGTCACTGGCGATACCAAGGTGGTGCGGCGCGGGGAAGGTGGTGGCTTATATCTTGCCACGACCGGCGTTGGACTCAAGCCGCCCGGCCAGAATCTCGGCATGGACCAGATTCATTCCGGCGACCGGATCCTGGTCAGTGGGCCGGTGGGTGATCACGGCACCGCCGTGATGCTGGCCCGCGAACAATTCGGCATGCGCGGGGATCTCCAGTCCGACGCGGCGACTGTTCTCCCCCTCACTCGCGCAATCCGCGCATTACCCGGCTTGCGTTTCATGCGTGATCCCACGCGTGGCGGTCTGGCTTCCGTGATGCAGGAAATCCATCAAGCCACCGGCCTGGGTCTGCGCCTCTGGCAACAGCAGGTTCCCGTGCGTGAACCCGTCACAGCAGTGTGTGAGATGTTGGGATATGATCCACTCTATCTGGCCTGTGAAGGACGGGTCGTCGCGGTGGTGGCTGAAGATCAGGCCGAAGACGCTCTGGGCCGCTGGCAAGCCTTACCGCAAGGTAGCAACGCCGCCCTGATCGGCGAGATAACACTATCCGGCCAACGGGTCATACTGGAAACCGAACTTGGTGGGGAACGCGTACTGGAAGAGCTTGAAGACGATCCCCTGCCTCGTATTTGCTGAGGATACAAACTTAATCATATAGACCTGAAATCAACCTGAACTGGTGTTATCGACGAATTTATCCAGATAGAAACGCTAAGGTATCAACATTAGCTAACCCGCTCGAATGATCATGGCGCAGTTTGCGCCTGGCTTTCAGCTGTATCAAAATCCAGTAACCGGCATCCAGGAATATTCATGGGCATGTTCCGACTCCATCACACCTTACGGTATCAAAACTGCATTCTCATGTTGCTGGCGGGCTTACTATCGCTTCTGCTGCTGGCTCCATCCCAGACAGCGTTCGCGGCCGAGTTTGATATCGAGGCAACTGACAAGACGTTGTCAGAGTTCGAAACGCTTCTGAAGCGCAAGCGCTATGATGAAAAGAAGCTCAAGGAACTGGCCAATCAGGTTGCCAGTATCAAGACCAACGCATCAAATTGTGTCACGGAATTTGAAGCGCAACTAAAAGAGACTCAGGCGATACTTGAAAAGCTGGGTGAACCGGACAAACAAGAACCGCCCGATGTCAGCCGCAAACGACGCGACCTACAAAAACAAATAACCAATATAGAAAAGCAACTCGGTAGTTGCCGTGTTCTGGTTATTCGCAGCGAAGAACAGCAGCACAACATCAATGCAGCCACCAAAAAGCTGCTTGCCGGCCGCTTGCTAGCCCGTGGTCCTGACATTCTTACTTTGCTGGAAGTCAACTGGAACAAACTGGATCTGTGGATCGCCGGCAGTACCAAAGTCATCAAACGTTTGGGCGGATTACAGAACCTGCTGGTGTGGCACTGGTTCATGCTGTTTGTGTTATTACTCCTGTCGATTGGTCCGGCAATACTGATCAGACGGAATCTGCAACGCCGGATTAGCAGCAAGCAATGGCTTGAAGACTACTCCAGCCGTGTTACTCATGCGTTTGTCACAACATTCGTGCATTACTTACCCCATTTCCTGGGCAGCACGATCGCGGCTATCTTTTTCTACATCCTGGCCCGGGATCTGTCCCCCACACCTCTGAGTGCGCTGATTGTAGTGGGCTTGCCCTTCTACTTTTTGTTCGTTGCTGTGATACAGTTTTTCTTCGCACCACCCCCTCCCGCCACCCTGTTCCTGGATGTCCCGCAATCGCTGGCAGCCGCCCTGGCACGCCGGCTTCGGTTTCTCGCCCTGCTGGTGTATATCGGCTTTTTACTGTTCTCTACCATTATCAAGCTCAACCTCCCCGAGGAGTTGTATCTGCTGGCGCGGGATGTTTATGCCGCCTTTTTAATTCTGAATCTGATCTGGGCCTTCGCGTTGCTGATGCGGATGTCCACCGAAAAACTCACCCGCGGTCTCACTGCACTGGTCCATTTGTCACTGTTTATTGCCCTGGTTGCCGAATGGATGGGCTATCGCAATCTTGCCCAGAGTCTCGCAGTCGGGGTGCTCGGTTCCCTGCTTGCCCTGGGAGCAACCCTGTTATTGAGTCGGTTATTTCGCGAACTTTACAATAACCTGGATTATGGTCGTCATCCATGGAATCGTCGCCTGCGAACGGCAATGGGACTCAGGCCGGGGGACAAAATGCCGGGATTGTTCTGGCTGCGACTGCTAACGATCATCAGCTTCTGGTTGTTGTTTGGCTATGTGATGCTGCAGGTATGGGATGTCTCTGACACCATTACCCTGGATATCTATACCTACCTCACCCAGGGCTTCACTATCTGGTCATTAAAGATTATTCCAGCGCGTTTCGCCAGCGCCTTGATCACCATTGCGCTCATTCTCACCGTAGGCGGCTGGTTCCGCAAACGTCTGGAATCCACCTGGTTGAAACATACCCGCCTCGACCGCGGCGCGCAGGAAGCCACGGTAACCATCACCGGCTATGTTGTTGTTACCATTGCGGTGGTAACCGGCCTGAGTATTGCCGGCTTTGATTTCAAGAGCATCGCCTTGATCGCCGGGGCGCTCTCGGTGGGTATCGGTTTTGGTTTACAGAATATTGTTAACAACTTTATCTCCGGTCTGATTCTGCTGTTTGAACGACCCATCAAGACCGGCGACTGGATCATGGTCGGAAACACCGAAGGCTATGTGAAACGCATCCGGATTCGTTCCACCGAAATCCAGACCTTTGATCGTGCGGATGTCATTGTTCCCAACTCGGAACTCATTGCCAGCCAGGTGACCAACTGGATGTTGCACGACTCCCGCGGTCGGGCGCGGGTGGCAGTGGGCGTGGCTTATGGTTCGGACACCCAGAAAGTCAAAGCCATTCTGGAACAGGTGGCGGCAGATCATCCGCGCGTGGTCAATGATGGCAGCGCACCAAAACCCAAGGTGCTGTTTCGGGGTTTCGGAGAAAGTTCACTGGATTTTGAATTACGCTGTTTCATTCAGGACATTGATGAGCGTCTGCAGGTCGTCAGTGATCTGAACTTCGCCATCGATGCCGCCTTTCGTGAGAACGGGGTTGAAATTCCCTTCCCGCAACGCGATCTGCATGTCCGCGATCTGCCACGCCGGAATTCATTGCCGCCTGGTGATGACGCTGAATAAGTCGGCAATACAAACTCGTGCACTATACTAATGGAATGAAAAAACATCTGCTGTCTTTGCTACTCTGTATTTTCCCGCTGTCACTGCCTGCTACCGCACTTCCCGCCTACAGCCAGGGTTATGATCCGGCCCGGGATCCGTTTAGCGATGGCCGTGCCGCCCTGAAACTGGCGCAGCAAAG
>JBECLA010000032.1:0-13610 GCA_040235565.1 Thiohalomonadales bacterium
CGCCATTGCCTGCACGGCTGCGCCCATATCATGCTCGCCCGCAGCACTTGCCGCCGGCAGATGTTGACGGAAAACGCCCACTGCCCCGAGCTTCCGCAGCACCTCTTCGGGATAATATCCCTCCAGGTCGATCTTCACGGTCAGTGGCTTTAACTCCTGATCAACGATCTCCCGGGTTGAAGCCAGTAACGCCTCAACAGATATCAATGCATCAGGTACAGAGGGTGCGAAATTGCTCATCAAATAGTCCTCAAGTCTCAATGATTCAGGCGGATGTGACTTCCACTTCGACGTTGTTACGGAGCGTATTGGCAACCGGCGACCAGACATTGGAATGACTGATAAGCTCGTCAATTTCTTCCTTCGGAGCATCGCCTTCCGCATCGATTTTTACCCGCACTGCTGAAAAACCCAGCGTTTTGGCTTCATCCAGATCACCCGTTCCCCACACTGCGGTCACGTTGATGTCACCTTCGAGTTCCAGTTCCAGCTTGCTCAGCTTGATACCACGGGCGGTGGCATTGGCATGTACGCCAACGGCCAGGCAGGCACCCAGCGAGGCCAGTACCGCTTCCGACGGATTGGGGGCATTATCTTCACCCAGGAGATGGGGCGGCTCATCGATCAGCATGGGTGCCAGATCACGCACATAGGTCTGCATACGGAACTGCCCCTCGCAGACGGTTTTGGCTTTCAGGGTGACCACCGCATCCGGATTGGCCTTGCCTTTCTCACCCAGGGCCTGCAGGCCATCTGAATCCAGTGGGCGCAGACAGCTCATGGATTTCGCAATAGTTTGTGGGTTGCTGCTCATAAGATAAGTCTCCAGTTAATGATTTGGTTAACGTCACTGGAGATAGAGCAATGGCTGTGCCAGGATTGATTAAACTTTTATAATCAACAAGTTACACCAAACAGGCACGTAATGGTCGGATGGGACGCGCGCACTTTGTCGACAATGTCGGCAACGAATCAACAATTTGTTCGCTTTGTCCTGTTGCTGGCAGGTTGAATCTTCGCGCTGCCGTGAAAACATCACATCACTTCAAGTTCAAGCTTCTTGATGCGATATCGTAACTGGCGGGGCGTCATGCCGAGGCTAATGGCGGCGCGCGTCTTGTTACCCTGGTTTCGTTCCAGGGCGTCGAGAATGACATCTCCTTCATCTTCTCGCACCTTGAGATAGGGCCGCAGGCCATCGATGACTGGGCCCGCGTTGCTTCTTTCCCGGGATGGGTGTGCATTGTGAAGCGAGGGAGGTGAGGCAGCAGACTGGCTGGTATCCGGATGGTTAATCCCCTCTTCCTCGACCAGAATCTTCTTGATCAGCTCGGCCGAAATCCGGCTATCGGTGCTCATCAGCACCGCGCGTTTCACCAGGTTTTCCAATTGCCGAATATTACCAGGCCAGGGATAGCCATCCAGCATTTCGACCGCACCCGGCGCAAAGCTCAGGTTGCGTTCATACTCCTGGTTGGTGATATTCAGGAAGTACCTTGCCAGGATCGGAATATCTCCCTGTCTCGCGCGTAACGGCGGCAAGCGAATGGGAAACACATTCAGGCGGTAAAAGAGATCCAGACGGAACTTGTTATCATTCACCGCTTCCTGGAGATTCTTGTGTGTCGCCGCCAGGATGCGCACATCAACCGGGATGTCCTTGCTGCTGCCGACCCGCTGGATAACCTTGTGCTCCAGCACTTTCAAGAGTTTGGCCTGAAGATCAAGATCAAGGTCACCGATTTCATCGAGAAACAGGGTGCCTCCCGAGGCCAGTTCGATCTTTCCCCGTTTCATGCTGTTGGCACCGGTAAAGGCGCCTTTCTCGTGACCAAACAGTTCTGATTCGATCAGCGAGGCAGGTATCGCTGCACAGTTGATACTGACAAATGGCCCTTCAGCACGATCACTGGCCAGATGTTGCATGCGTGCAAAACGTTCCTTGCCCGTGCCCGACTCACCAAGTAGCAGCACGGTGGTACTGGTTTTGGCGACCTGCAGGGACTGCTGGATCGCCTGTTGCAAGGCGGGGCTCTGCCCCATAATGCCGTAACGGGCGCCTTTGCTTTCCAGCTTGTTTTTCAGCAGCTGGTTTTCTGAAATGAGTTGTGCCGTATGCTCGGCGACCAATTCATTGACCCGCAATATCTGGCCAATAAAGGTTGCCAGCACCTGGAGCAAGGCGACGTCCCGTTGAAAGGGGCGTTCCCGCTGTCGCAGCCGGTGCACCGCAAGCACCCCGGCCGGGAACTCCTCCATCACAATGGGAACGGCAATAAAGGCAACCGCCTCATCGGGAAGTGTCGTCCTGTCGACGGCGCGCGCCAGATAGGTGGGTTCATCATCAATGTCCTGGATCAGGGCCAGCTGCCCTGTCTGGAAGACTTTCCCTGTTACGCCTTCGCCAATCACATAACGTCCCCGTGATCGTTCTGCCTCGGTGAGCCCGTAGGCAAAACTGATCTCCAGCTCACCACTTTCGGTTGAAGGCAGTAATACCCGCCCCCGGTTGAGTCCGAGCAACTGGGATAATAATCGCAGAATACCCCGAATCGCCGGCTCCGGATCGGTAGAGCGGGTAATCAGCCGGGCGGCCTCCTGTAACACCAGCAACTCGGATTCAGGGGTATTTGCGATTGATAGCTTGTTCATGGCCCATTCCTGACAATGTCGACATTAATGGTTCCAAAGCAAGTCTCGGGCCAGCTGCAAAAGAGAAAGCAATACAGGTGGTTATCACCTGGTAATAAAGCTCAGCGCACAGCAATGCACCACTCGATGGAGGTTTCGCCATCAAATGCACAAAACAGGTGCGACCTCCCTCCTATCATTGGCGACTAGTCCTGCTGATGCCAGCTGAAGCGTTTGATCAGGCTGACACATATGCCGTCGAGAAAGAATCCGATGACACCAATCACCACCACCATGGCAGCCAGGGTATCGTACTCCAGCGTGTCTCTGGCATCGTTGATGGCATAACCAAGACCACTGGTTACGCCGAGATATTCCGCCGGAACCAGCACAATCCAGGCAACACCCACGGCCAGGCGAATCCCGGCAAAAATGTCCTGACCGATAGCCGGCAAAATAATCCGCTGCAGCATCTGGCTACCATCCGCTCCCAGGTTTTTGGCAACCTTGAACCATAATGGATCAATCCGGCGTACTCCCTGGGCGGTCGAGAACAGGACTGGCCAGACAGCGGCAATGGCAATCAGAAACACGATGGCACTATCCCAGCTGGCAAAGGCCAGTACCGCCACGGGCATCCACGCCAGTGGCGAGATCATGCGCAGAAACTGGAACGGGACATGGGTGATCTCACGCACGCTGGCATAGAGTCCAACCGTAACACCCACGGGGACGCCAACCACCACTGCCCAAAGCAGGCCCAGGCCAATACGTTCCAGACTGGGTGCCGTAGCCTGCCAGACATAGCCGTTAGCCAACAGTTCAAGGAGGCGGGAAAATGCGGGCGCGGGCGCAAAATCGGCAAAGGATTCGGTATCCGGGTTGGTGGCGATGGCCCAGCCACCCAGCCACCAGATAACCAGAAGCACAAACATGCCGATTGCCGGGTAGGCCAGAATTGACAACATCACCCGGCCAAGTCGAGCCCAGTCGACGCTGCCCGCCGGGGCAGCGAGGCGACCGGACATAATGGACCCGGTTACACTCATATTTTTACCACTTCTTCACGTTCATACGGGTTGGCGGGATCAACGCCCGGCGCGGTTTCCCAGCCCTTGTATTTTTCCATCGCCAGCTTGACGTGCTTGTAGTCAACCAGATCGTCGGCCACAAATTTTGGATCCAGTCCGTCCAGGAATGTTTTGTCACCGCCCACCAGCGTTTGATTCATGGATTCCACGATTAGCCTGGTCGCAGAGGGATAGGGATAGGGTGAAAAGTCGATCCGGCCATTCCCGAATTCAGCCTTGTTGCGAATTGCATGGGGCTGTTCGTAATTTGCTTCATCATAGTAAGTCATGGCACGAACCACGGCCTTACCTGGCATGGGAAGATACTTCTTGCCATCCCTGGACATCATCATGGCCACCTCTTCCTTGTTTTCCTGCGCGTAGATTTCAGCCCGCACGATGGCATTCATCACCTTCTGGGTCCACTCGGGCCTGGCAGCTACGGTCTGTTCGTTCATACATACGACGCAACAGGGATGGTTTTTCCACATATCGCCGGTAAAACGCAACATCTTGCCGCCTGCCTTGAGTTCCCCGAAGGCATTAAAGGGTTCCGCCACAATGAAGGCATCAATTTTCTTTGCCGCCAGGGCAGGAGGCATATCCGGTGGCGGCATGATCATCAGGTTGACCTCATCCTTGGCCAATGGGGCACTCTGATCCTTGATTACCGGTGTGAGGCCCGCACTGCGTAATCCCATTTGTAACACGATGTTATGCATGGAATACCAGTAAGGCACGGCGATCTGCATCCCACCCAGATCCTTGAAGTCTTGCGCGCCGGTGTGTTTCCCGACAATCAGGGCGGAACCATTAATATGTGCCCAGGACATGATTTTGACCGGAAACTTATTGTTATAGCGCATCCACACCGGAATTGGCTTGAGCAGATGAACGAGGTTGAACTTGCCTGCGGCGAAACCTTCTACCAACGGTGACCAGCCGCGTATCAGCGTGGGTTTCTCGGCCTTGAGTCCCTCATCCTCGAAAAATCCCATCCCGTGGGCGACCAGCAGTGCGGTTGCATCAGTGATGGGTAAATAACCGATACGCACAACTTCATCGTCCGGCGGTGTGGTATTGGCAAGGCTCATGCCGGGCATCGTCATGCCGGCCGCAAGCCCGCCCATGGCCAACATGTCAAGCATGAAGTCACGGCGACTCATCTCATGTTTAAACACGTACTCTAGTTCATCGTCTTTTTTGTCAGTCATGGTTCAGTTCCCGTTAGAGGTTGAGGTTAGTCAAGCAGCGGCCTGCTGCGAGTCGTTACTTTCTGTTTCTGAATTCTGATTCGGTGAGGGTTCTGGCTTGTGCTTGACCAGGTTTTCGAACTGCTTCATGAGTTCTTCGCGTTTGCTGTTGAATTCATCCGAAGCACGGTTGCGAGGAAATGGAAGCTCAACATTCATCTCGCCGATGATGCGACCCGGATTGTCGGACATAATCAGGACGCGGTCCGCCATGGCCACAGCCTCATCGATGTCATGCGTGACTATCACCAGGGTCAATTTCTCCTGGGTGGCGATTTGCGCGACTTCGTCCTGCAAGCTGGAACGGGTAAAGGCATCCAGCGCTGAAAACGGTTCATCCAGTAATAACAGTTCCGGTGAGGTGGCCAGCGAGCGGGCCAGGGCCACACGTTGCTGTTGCCCGCCGGAAAGGCTCTGGACATTTGCATCCGCCTTGTCACTCAGGCCGACCATCTCGAGGAGAGACTCGATTTTTTGAGGATCCTTTTGTCCATTGAAGACCAGACCCAGCTCGGCATTCTGCCGCACGTTCATCCAGGGATAGAGCGAAGGTTTCTGAAACATCATGTTCCATTTCGCACTGGGCTTGGTGATCTGGTGGCCACGGATACGGACACATCCTTCGGAAGGTATCAACAAACCCGCCAACATATGCAACAAGGTTGATTTGCCGCAGCCGCTCCGCCCAATCAGGGCAATTTTTTCACCGGGTTGTATAGACAGCTCGATGTCCTTGAGCGTCGGCGCCGGTTGACCTTTAAAAGTGTGCGTAATGAAATCAATACTGATATTGGCACTCATGACAAAACCTCGATACACGTTTGTGAGGAAATATTGCAGGGATCATGCCAGCAGGAAAACCCGTTGAAATCCAGGCGGATTGTGTTGCGTCGGGTTTTGCGGTGTCGTCCAAAGTGTCCACATTGTCGACTTTGTTAGACAAACGCGGCCCAGGGCGGGTGATTGTCAGGTCATCGTTTGCACAGCGTCACAATGAAGACAGCTTGCCCGGGAAGACCTCCTCCGGAAATGCGAACTCTGTCTGCCATTGACTTCAGCCTGAACCTGGACAAGGAAGCCAAGCTGGCATTTGTTATCAGGCTTACAGAATCTACTTTGCGATTTCCGTCTCAATTGAAATATTCATATTTAGAATTTCTTTAGCCACTTCCATAACCATCCTTATGCAATGTCGACACTGCTGACATTGCCAGCCGCTTTGTTCCCCTCACGCACTGAAAATCCGGCATGACATCATTAATCGTATCGTGGCATAACTATTGCATTGCATGGATATCACTACTGAAAGAAATGAGGAAACCCACTATGACGGACAACATTCTAATCACGCCTGGACAGTTACAAAAAATGACCAGTTCATTGCCAACTGTCATTATCGATACCCGCTCTCCCGAAGCATACGCGGCAGGGCATATACCCGGCGCAGTAAATATCCATGACATCTTCACTTTTCTTGCCACCTCGTCAAAAGAAGGGATGGAAGAACTGCGCGACAAATTTGCCGAGGCATTCGGTGCGGCCGGACTATCCGGAGATGAGGTTGCCGTTATTTATGAAGAAAGCATGAACACCGGCTTTGGCCAATCATGTCGTGGTTATTTTCTGCTGCAGTTTCTGGGTTATCCTAAAGCGGCGATTCTGCATGGTGGCTATCAGGCCTGGCTGGCTGAAAATCTGCCAACCAGTACTGAAACACCTGCTCCTGAGCAAAAAACCTTCCCGCTGGATGAATCAGCTGCCAATATTATGCTGACAAAGGAAGATATGCTGGCTGTCCTGGACGAAACCGATATTGTCAAACTCGATGTGAGAGATGTGGATGAGTGGGTGGGTACAAGTTCGTCACCTTATGGCATCGATTTCTGTCCGCGCAAGGGACGTATTCCGGGTGCGGTCTGGATAGAATGGTATCGTATGATGAAACCCGGCGAAGAAGTCCCGGTATTCAAAAGCAAGGAAGAGCTTCAGGCCGAGTGCGCCACGGTGGGAATCACACCGGAGTCGACGGTTTATCTCTACTGTTTCAAGGGTGCGCGTGCTTCCAACACATTCGTGGCCTTGAAGGAAGCCGGCGTAACTGATGTCCGCCTCTACTTTGGCTCCTGGAATGAATGGTCACGCGATCCTGCTTTGCCAATCGAAGCCGGTCACGCTTCCTGGAATGCCGCCTGAGTAAGAAGACCATGCTGCCGTTTGTCCGTGCTCGAAGCGATGACTCGTAAGGGTATGGGCAAACGGTACCTTGTAAATCCGGATTGCTATCTCAGTCCGGCCCCGGGCAAAATTGGCATAACTGTTTGTATTGCCGATCCTGTTCAATACTTTGGCTACTTTCGATCCAGAATCACAAAACTGTGGGACAGGGCATTTTTCTCATCCGTCTCACAATCGATGCGTTCAGTTTCTTTCCACTCGGATAAGTCAATTTCAGGGAACCAGGCATCACCCTCTACTTTGGCATGGACATAGGTGAGATACAGTCGCTCGGCGCGCGGCAGCATCTGTTCGTAGAAACTCGCTCCGCCGATGATCATGACTTCCTCCACGTCGCCGGCCGCTTGCAGTGCCTCGTCGATGGAATTCACCACGATACTGTCCCTGGCCTGATAGCTCGCATCACGGGTGATGATGATGTTGGTGCGATCCGGCAGGGGTTTGGCGCCAAACGACTCGAAGGTCTTGCGCCCCATGATAATGGGCTTGCCCAGCGTATGCTGGCGAAACCATTTCATGTCATTCGGCAGTTTCCATGGCAGACGGTTTTCAATCCCGATGACGCGATCATCGGTCATGGCCGCAATCATGGAAATTTTCATGCCTAGATGGCCACCGGCGCCTTGATGTGGGAATGGCACTGGTAATTCAGCAGTTCAAAATCATCGAAGGTAAAGGTAAAGATATCCTTAATGGCCGGGTTGATCTGCATAGTCGGCAGCGGGAAGGGATCCCGTGACAGTTGTTCCTCGACCTGCTCCATGTGATTGGAATACAGGTGCGCATCACCAAAGGTATGAATAAAATCCCCGACTTCAAGATCACAGACCTGTGCCAGCATCATGGTTAACAGCGCATAGGAGGCGATATTGAAAGGCACCCCAAGAAAGACATCCGCACTGCGCTGGTAGAGTTGGCAGGAAAGTTTGCCTTCCACGACGTAGAACTGGAAAAACGCATGACAGGGGGCCAGCGCCATTTTGTTGTTGGCCACGTTGGCCTGCGGGCTGATGGTTTCATCCGGCAGATCCGCCACATTCCATGCCGAGACAATGATGCGCCGGCTGTTGGGATTGGTTTTTAACTGGGACACGACTTCGCTGATCTGGTCGATGGCCTTGCCATCAGGCGTGGGCCAACTGCGCCATTGATGACCATACACCGGCCCGAGATCACCGGCTTGTGTCGCCCACTCGTCCCAGATGCTCACCCCGTTGTCATGCAGATAACGGGTATTGGTATCGCCCCTGAGAAACCACAAGAGTTCATGAATGATGGACCGGAGGTGACACTTCTTGGTGGTCACCAGGGGAAATCCCTCACGCAGATCAAAACGCATCTGGTAGCCGAAGACACTGGTGGTGCCGGTACCGGTGCGATCGCCCTTGAATACACCGTGGTCGCGCACATGGCGCATCAGATCGAGATACTGTTTCACAACTGAACCTTACAAATTCAAAACCGCGTTAATCATACCATTGGTGACACCGCCTGCCGCCAACTCATTTCAACTCGTGACTTTCATCCCTGGGGTTGACGCCGATAGGCCAGGACCAGCAACAGGATGCCGATGGCCAGCAAGGGCAACGACAACAGCATCCCCATGGTGAGCCAACCAAAGGCGAGATAGCCGATATGTGAATCCGGCAGCCGAAAAAATTCCACCACCATGCGAAACAGGCTGTAACCGATGGCAAATACCCCCGACACCGCCATGGTGGGCCGGGGTCTGGATGAATACAGCCACACGATCACAAACAGGGCCAGGCCTTCCAGCAAGGCTTCGTACAAGGGTGTCGGATGACGCGGCTGCGGGCCGGCGGCGGGAAAAATCATCCCCCACGGCAGATCGGTGGGCTTGCCCCACAGTTCGGCGTTAATGAAGTTACCGATGCGGCCGGCACCCAGTCCCAGCGGGATCATCGGTGCGGCGAAATCCACGATGTTCCAGTAACCCTTCTGGTATTTGCGATTGAACAGCCACAGCGCCACCAGTACGCCGAGCAAGCCCCCATGAAAGGACATTCCGCCCTGCCAGACGCGGAAAATCATCAAGGGATCGGCGATAAACACGGAAAAATTGTAAAACAGGATATACCCCAGGCGGCCGCCGAGGATCACGCCCAGCGCGCCATAGAACACCATGTCGTCCACCTGCTGGGCGGTCCAGCCCGAATTCGGCCGCCGCGCGCGATAGCGGCCCAGCCCCCAGGCGGAGAGAATGCCAATCAGATACATCAGGCCGTACCAGTGAATCGGCCAGCCGAAGACACTGAAAGCGACGCGATCGAAATCAACTACCATGTTCAGTCCTTTATGTTTGTTAGCGTCCTACCCGGGCAAAATAGGCCTTGAGATAATCGGTCTCGCGCATCGCCGGATGTACCGGATGATCCGGCCCCTGATGCCCCTGTTCCAGTACCTGCAAATTCTGGCCATTAATGGCTGCTGCCTTGCGCATGGCCTCGAGCAGCTCGCTGCGCCGGAAATGCCAGGAACAGGAGGCCGAGACCAGCATCCCGCCCGGGCTCAGGAGTTGCATTGCCAGTCGATTGATCCGCTGATAAGCCACGCTGCCCTCCTTGATATCCTTGCGGCGTTTGATGAATGCCGGGGGATCCAGCACCACCACCTCATACTGTTCGCCCTGCTCCCGCAGATCCTTGAGGACTTCAAAGGCATCGCCGGCCAATGTCGTGATGGCATCGGCGCGGTCATTCAGCATGGCATTGTCCCGTGCCACGCCGAGAAACACCTCCGAACTGTCAACGCAGGTCACACTGCGGGCCCCGGCCTGCAGCGCCTGTACGCCCCAGGCGCCGATGTAGCTGAATACATCCAGCACCCGCCGGTTTTTGGCATAGGCCTGCAAGCGTTGCCGGTTCAGGCGATGATCATAATACCAGCCGGTTTTCTGCCCCCCCGCCAGGGGGGCGGCAAAGCGGGTGCCGTTCTCTTCCAGTTCGATCCGTTCCGGCAAATGGCCGAGCACGGTGTCGATGTAATTTTCCAGCCCCTCGAGCTGACGTGCCGGACTGTCGTTACGCAGCAGGATCACGGCGGGGTGTAACACGGTTTCCAGGGCGTCCAGGATCGCGTCGCGCAGTCGCTCCATCCCGGCCGTGGTGATCTGCACCACCAGGACGCCGTCAAATCGATCCACCACCAGGCCGGGCAAGCCATCGCTTTCCCCGTACACCAGGCGATAAAAAGGCCGGCTAAACACCAGCTCTCGCAATGCCAGCGCCTGGCGCAGCCGCTTGACCAGAAAGGCCTGGTCCAGCGGCTGCGGCACCCGGCGGGTATAGAGCCGGGCGCAAATCAGGGTAGCGGGATTGACGCAGGCCATACCCAGCGGTTTGCCCCGCGCATCCTCAACCTGTACCACCTCACCCGGCTCGAAATTGGCCAGCGGAGTCTGTTTTACATCCACTTCATTGCTGTAAACCCAGGCATGACCGGTCCGCAGACGGCGATCTTCATGCTTTTTAAGTCGGAGAGAGGGATACATCACAGCCGGGTCAGTTGCATGGCGATTGTTACTTTCGCAAAAGCGCATAAGCTACCGGACTATCCGCGTGACGTCCACGACTTCGCTTAACATGGGGGATGGTTTATAGTTGAACTATTTACTCAAGTATTAACCTGTCATGACCGAATACACTAACCGGCTCGCCACGGAAACCAGCCCCTACCTGTTGCAGCATGCCCATAATCCCGTGGACTGGCACCCCTGGAACGAAGCCGCGCTGGCCGCCGCCCGTGAAGGTAATCTGCCCATCCTGCTGTCGATCGGCTATTCCGCCTGTCACTGGTGCCATGTCATGGCCCATGAATCGTTCGAGGATCCGGCCACCGCCGAGGTGATGAACCGGCTGTTTATCAATATCAAGGTAGACCGCGAGGAACGGCCGGATCTGGACAAGATTTACCAGAACGCGCACCAACTGCTGAACCAGCGTGGCGGCGGCTGGCCGCTGACGATGTTTCTGACCCCGGATGATCTGACGCCGTTTTTCGCCGGTACTTACTTTCCTCCGGAACCTCGCCATGGCATGCCGTCATTCGTGGAAGTCCTGGAACATATCGCCGCCTTCTACCACCAGCACGCCGATGACATCCAGGCGCAGAACCAGCGTCTGCGGGACGCGCTCGACAGCCTCAATCCGGCTGGCAGCAGCGATCCGAATCAGCTCAACCCTGCCCCGCTTGATGCCGCCCGCCAGCAACTGGCGCAAAACTACGATACGACCTGGGGTGGCTTTGGCCAGGCCCCCAAGTTCCCGCATCCGACCAACCTCGAACGTCTGCTGCGTCACTGGGCCACTACCCGCCTCAATCGCCAGCCGGATAGCCAGATCCGGGACATGGTGCTGAATACCCTGCACGCCATGGCTTCCGGTGGCATTTATGACCAACTGGGCGGCGGCTTTTGTCGTTACTCGGTGGATGAGAAATGGATGATTCCCCACTTCGAGAAAATGCTCTATGACAATGGCCCGCTGTTAAATCTGTACAGCCAGGCCTGGCAGGCGACCGGGCAGCCGGTTTTCCGTCGCATTACCGAGGAAACTGCTGAATGGGTCATGCGGGAGATGCAAGCCCCGAACGGGGGTTACTATTCCACTCTCGATGCCGATTCGGAAGGCGAGGAAGGCCGGTTCTATGTCTGGGACCGCAACGAGGTCCAGGCCCTGTTAAGCAAGGACGAGTACGCGGTGGTGGCGCAAGTCTACGGTCTTGACGGTCCTCCGAATTTCGAAGGGCAATGGCATTTGCACGTCTATCGGGATGCTGCCAGTGTCGCCGAGGAGCTCGGCCTCGCTCCCGAACGAGTAACGACCTTGTTGCACCATGCCCGGCAAAAACTGTTCGCTCACAGAGCGCAGCGGGTGCGGCCCGGCCGGGACGAGAAGATTCTCACCGCCTGGAATGGCCTGATGATCAAGGGGATGGCCGCCGCCGGCCGGCGGCTGGGACGCGCGGACTTCATTCGGTCAGCCCAGCACGCCGTAGACTTTATCCGGCACCAGCTGTTCCAGGATGGACGCTTGCTGGCCAGTTACAAGGACGGGCAGGCACGCTTGATGGCCTACCTGGACGATCATGTCTTTCTGCTCGATGCCCTGCTGGAACTGCTCCAGGCCGAATGGCGAAGCCGGGATCTGCGCTTTGCCATCGAGCTGGCGGAACTGCTGCTGGCTCACTTTGAGGATAATCTGCATGGCGGTTTTTACTTTACTGCCGATGATCACGAACAACTGATTCACCGCCCCAAGCCGAGCATGGATGATGCCATACCCTCCGGCAATGGCGTGGCCGCGCTGGTGCTGGGCCGGCTCGGCCACTTGCTGGGCGAACCGCGCTATAGCGACGCCGCGCAGCGCACCCTGCAAAACACCTGGCAGATGATCACCCAGATGCCATACGTACACTGTTCCCTGCTTGATGCGCTGGAAGAATATCTCTATCCACCGGAAATTATTGTCCTGCGAGGCGAGGACGATACCTTTGAGGAAGCCCACCGGTTGTGCCAGCGAGGTTATGCGCCCCGCCGTCTCAGTTTCGCGATCCCGACACCGGCAAACGATTTACCGGGATTACTGGCGCAGCGGCCTGCCAGGCATGGCTTCATCGCTTATCACTGCAGTGGCACCACCTGCCAGCCACCGATTTCGACACTGGATGAACTGGCCAATAGCCTGGCGGCCGGTCAGCTCCTGCCTCAGGGCACCTGATAGTTGGACTGGGTCATCAGGTCGATGCCGCATTCGAGCTCGCTGAACCAGTCAAGAAACCGGGTCACCATGGCTTTACCGACAAAGGGACGGCCATGCTGCGGTACCATCATCTCGATATCCAGTTCCCTCACCATACTGGCCCAGTAGCGGCATGCCTGGTTGGAGACCATATAGCGTTTGTGAAAGCCTTCCATGGCGGGAATATGCGCGGTGAAATCTTCGACGGGTGTGACATGATCCGTTTCCAGCATGGAGGCACCCACATCCCCGGAAAACAGGATCTTGCTGACAGGATCATAAAAATGAAAATTCCCGACCGAGTGCAGGAAATGCGCCGGTAAGGCCTTGATAGTGGTGTCGCCAAGCTGAATGTCCATCCCTTGATCCGGAATTGCGATGATCCGGCTTTCACCCTGTTCACTCCGGTAACCGGGCACCAGGTGGGGCAGGAAACGCTCCCACAGGCGAGAGATTAAAATACTGGCATTGGTATACATCAACCAGCGATCCAGTGAACTGATAATATCCGGATCCTGATGGGAAGCGACCACGAAATCCAGTTCCTTCAGCGGGCAGACTTCACTAATGGCTAACTGCAGGGGTTGAAAGGTTGGCTGGCCACCCGGATCAAACAGGGCCGCATGATGATCGTGGTAAATTAATAACTGGTTGCACTGAAT
>JBECLA010000048.1:0-5744 GCA_040235565.1 Thiohalomonadales bacterium
CACCGGGATTGGTCAGGATATCCTTGGGGAGTTGCATCTGTGCCACTTTGGCGCGGGCCTCCACCACCTGGGTCAGCACTTCACGCTCCTGGTTAGCAAAGCCCTGTACCGTACTCACCAGATTTGGCACCAGATCGGCGCGGCGTTGATACTGATTGGTCACCTGACTCCAGGCAGCGGTAACTTCTTCATCCTGGGTTGGAATTTTATTGATCACGGGAACCAGCATGAGCGCAATCACCACCACAATGGCCACCAGCCCCAGCAAGATCATGAGGCCGGCCTTCCCCGTCTGGTTATGCGTGTTGGTCTGATGGCCCGTCTGACCTGAAGATAATTGCCGCATGCTATGTCCCTCTGCGTGATGTTTTTATCAGATTATCAGATTGATATTCTGGCGTATGTCGGTTACCGCTGACAAGCGTGAAATAGACTGTTTAAGCACTTCAATTTAAATAACAGGAGTCAACATTAAATGATCAGAACCATTGCCAGGCGAACGCAAGATGCTGTGGTATCCGGCCTGAATAACGA
Source organism: Thiohalomonadales bacterium (assembly GCA_040235565.1). Lineage (GTDB taxonomy): Bacteria > Pseudomonadota > Gammaproteobacteria > UBA6429 > Thiohalophilaceae > JAHEIJ01. The sequence continues at coordinate 535 of JBECLA010000048.1, forward strand.
TTGCTGCATAGCAACGCCAAAGTCGGGCTGATTGACGCGCTCACCTGGGGATGTCAATAACACCGGTTCCATCTAATTACGTATGCGCTGATCATGTCTCATGTTGAACTAATTATTTCTGTCATTTGCCAGGTTTGGAACCCCTGGACCGCCTTCAACAATATAATGCCTGAGCTAGGATTTGCGCCACCACCGTCTGAGCATCTCGCGTAACTTCACTTCACCCAGTGCCTCTCCGCCTTGTATCGACAAGCTTTCACGGAGTTCGCGCATAAATTCCGGGTCATAGCGCCAATGTATCAGGGCCACGATCCCCATCGCCAGGGTGGCGCCGACACCCGCAAGCAGCATATCTTTCTGCGCATCCCAGATATCGCCCTGTGTCCCCAGAAATGCCAGGCCGGCAGTCGGGTCCACCCGAACGGCGACAAGCCATTCGATGATTTCATAGCCGGCAGAGAAAGCCAGGACCAGTTCAATTGGAAGCCAGTAGCCCCAGACCCCTTTTGTCTTGGCCATGCGCAGGAACATCTCGCGTAACGGATAGGCCAACAGTAATCCGAAACAGAAATGCACGATCCTGTCGTACATGTTGCGACTGGCGCCGAGCCATTGCTGGAGATCATAACCGAATGGGACCTCGGCATAGGTGTAATGCGAGCCGACGACATGTAATGACATAAAGATAGCGATCAGGGTGTAAGAGAGATTCGATAACCGGAAATAACGGCTAACCAGAATGATGATGGGAACAAAGATGAATACCAGATAGTTTTCGAGCAGCCAGTCGTGAGGATATTTGGGATTAATTGCGGCCCAGGTCCAGACCACCCCAAAAGCCAGCAAAAGAAATTTCTGGTAATGCGTCATTTTCATGATCTCCCCTTCTTCAATGCTGATCGAGAACAATACCGCTGAATCGCATCAGGATATGTTGCGTATTCTGAGCCAGTGGAAGAATAAACTTCACCCCAAAAAAAAGTCGGAGTGATGGCGATTATCCTCACTCCGACCCTTTTTCATGGTAGCTATGCCACCCGCGATCAGAACCCGCTTACTGCTTCACGGACACCACCAGGTCCACCCGACGGTTGACAGCACGTCCTGCGGCAGTTTCATTCGTTGCAATGGGATAAGCCTCGCCGTAGCCGATATATTTTATAGAATAGCCGCCCTTGAACGAAGCGAGATAAGAAGCGACCGCTTTGGCCCGCTCGGTTGAGAGTCGTTGATTCACGTTGGCGGCTCCGACCGAGTCGGTATGCCCCTGCACGATAACGGTCTCGGCATCCAGCTTTTTAATAATGGCCGCGACTTTGGACAGTAGCAGCTTGGACGTCTCGGGAATCACGGCCTTGCCGGAAGGAAAGTTCATCCGCTTGAGTCGAAACACCAGTTGATTACCCTGTTGATAGACCAGGGCGTCGTCTTCCGGAATTTCCCTGCGAGCCTGATCCATGGCCTGCTGGAACCGGACCTGGGTCGAGGCGCGGGCCAGTTGTTCTTCCTGTTTCTTGAGCGCGCCTTCTTTTTCCTGCAACGTTTGTTGCGTTGATTTGAGCGAGGTCGTTAACTCGCCCAGCGCCCGTTTCTGGTTAACGATCTGGACCGCGATTGCCTCCGGGGTGCCTTTGGCCCCCTTGATCACATTCATGACATCGACCAGTTGCGTCGCACTGGTCAGGGCCGTGTCAACACTCTTTTTATATAGGGCAGGACTCCGCGGGCTCTGGGCAATCATGTTCATGGCGGTTTCATAATCCAGCGACGCGGTCTGTAACGTTTGGGGCGCCAGGTCATCAGCGTCCTCATTCTTGGCTTTCGCAATTGCCTGCCTGGCAACATCGAGTTCCCGGAACTGTACCGCTTTCACCTCCAGCGCCAGGTATTTTTTCTGAAAGGCCGAGAAATCTTCCGGGGAAAGCGAGCGGCTGAAGTCTTTGGTTTCACTTCTCAGATCAGCATCAATTTCCTGCAGCCGTTCAACCAGAGCACCACTTTTTCTGACCCCGGCCGACAGCGCAGACTGCCGGGCGGTGAGGATACGGCTGGCGAGGGGCTGGCGGGATTTGGCGGTGGCTCGCGCATCCTCGAACAGCGCCTTGGCAATGGCGGCATTTTCCAGCACAGACTCCGGCTTGGCACCCTGTTTCATCCCCCGTTTGGCATCCGCCAGGTACACCGTACCCTTGGTGTACTGGTCATGGGCCAACACGTCAATCTGATCCTGCTGGGCGGCTTCCATGGTTTGTGTCACTTCAACGATGGCTTTCTGCGGGTCATTACCCGCGGCCAGTTCCGCCTGCCGGAGGCTGGTACAACCCGCCAGCGCGACAACCATCAAGATGATCCCCAGGGGGTGAAATAGCTTCTTCACAACACGGTCTCCTGTAACAAGACTTTTTTATCTTACTTATACGCTCCGGAACGGCTCACCGGCCTGAATCGCCGGGATGCGCAGGGCATTTTCAGTTGATGGTACCACATTTGGCTTTCCGGAGAGGAGTCAGCATCCGCTCTTGGCCTTTTCATGCCTTCTCTCGGCGTATCACTATCTTGTCGACACTGACAAATGGAAGATAAAGGGACATGTTCAAAAAAGGAGACCCAGTTCAAAAAAATGTATTCACTCCCCGCTAATTTTCTCCATTCATTTAACAAATGACTCCAGCTCACGCCCAAACGCAGTCACGTTATCGAGCACCTTCCGCTGGTGTTCATCCAGAACCATCTCGCTGCGCAACTGTTCAATCTCGGCGAAGAAACCGTTAAAGTTCAAGTGGCCCGCCTCGCCCTCGATCAACCGGGCCCGACAATGTTCCAGCCACTGGGCCTGCTCCTCGGCAGTGAGTGTTTCGGGATAATTACGTGCCCGGTAGCGAAACAGCATCTCGGGGAGACGCGCATCATCGAAGCGCCAGGTCTGTGTGCCCAGCGCCTCCGGGGCGGATTCATGAAGAGAGTTCATGAGCGACTTGTCCTTTTCAGAAAAGAAACCACCGGCATAAATCATCAGATCGGGGTCCGTCACCGGTTCATATTCTTGTGGTTCAAAGATCTTGCTGATCTTTTGCTGAATTGCCTTGCGCGCACCAATCAGGGTTTGCCGGTTTTGCTTGCAACGCATGAGATCGATATTCAACCGCCTGGCCGCCTCGCCGGTCAGGGTTGAGGTGGGCGCGACGACCGGGCACTTGTTAACGAAAAGTTGCTTCAGGGCCGGGCGCTCGGTACCTTCGGGTAATTCATCAAATGAGGTATAGAGCCGTTCGCGTAGCGTCTTCGCCCCCAGCTCAAGCAGCAACTTCGGATCCTGACTCAGGTCGAAAACAATCACGCTGTTCTTGTTGATCGGGTGGGCGGCCAGGGGGACCACCATGCGGGTATTGCCGTAGTCACTGCCATACATCCCGGAAGTATGGAGGATCGGCGTCATCTCCTGCAGGTCAATGTACTTGAGGACTTCTTTCTTGCGCCGCAGGGTGTAGAGAAAATCATACAGCTTTGGCTGTTTGTCTTTAATCAGCCTGGCCATCGACAGGGTGGCATAAACATCCGACAGGGCATCATGTGCCTGTGCATGCTCGATGCCATTGGCAACGGTAAGTTCCTCCAGTTTGAAGCTGCTGCGGTTGGCGTCTTCCCGTTGCGGCCAGACAATGCCCTCAGGACGCAGATCGCGGCAGGCACGCACCATGTCAATGATATCCCAGCGCGAATTACTGTTCTGCCACTCCCGGCCATAAGGATCGTAAAGGTTGCGGTAGAGCGTGTTGCGCGTCACCTCATCATCGAAACGCAATGAATTGTAACCCACCCCGCAGGTGCCCGGCTGTGACAACTCGGCCAGGATACGGGCGATAAACTCCGCCTCCGGCAGACCCTGCTCCAGGGCCTGTTGCGGGGTAATCCCGGTAATGATTGACGATATCGGGTGCGGCAAGGCATCCGGCGCCGGCCGGGCCATGATATTCAATGGCTCGCCGATGATATTGAGATCCTCATCCGTGCGGATGCCGGCGAATTGCACCGGCCGATCCCGCATCGGATCAATACCAGAGGTCTCATAATCGTGCCAGTAAAGGGTATTTTGTGTCATGAAGCTGCCTGAATAATACAGACAAAATCATATCACAGGTAAGAGGAGTTACGAGTACCAGAACGATAGGCAGGATGCCCGAGCCGAATTACCGAACGACCGGAATGCCGGTATCCATTCCTTCTCCGTCATTCCGGCGCATGCCGGAATCCAGAAACCTGCCGTATCCCCGATTACTTCAACGTCAGGATATATTCCTGCAAGCCACTGGACAACAGCATCGAGCGTTTCACCTTGAACGGCTGAAACAATGTCAGCAACGCTTCCTGGTAATAACGCGGGCTCTTCACCGTGGTATCGCTACTGTTCTCCAGCCAGACCTTGCCTTCCTGTGTAATCGTATAACGCCCGGGAGAGGCCGGCATGTGTTGCTGGCTATGGATATAGAAGTGCAGTTTGACGCTCTCATGCATATGGTCTGACAAATAGTCAATCAGTCCCTGCATGACTTGTTTATCCAGGTAGTTGGGCAGGTCCCAGAGAAGCATCACATTCAAGGATGCTTTTTGCTTTTTATAAAGTCCGAGTGCACTGGAAAAGGCGCGATACAACTTGTTGGCGGTGTCGTATTTATCCGGAGTCATCTCACACAAGTCTTTGATACAACCTGGTAGATACAGTTTGCAACAATAACTGGAGAAGGAATCGATGACGCCCTGGTTGGCAGGAGTTATGTCAAGAATTTCATAATGCGCTTCTTCTGACAAACCATTCAGCAGGTCAAACAGGATTGGACTGTTGATGGCAAATCCGGCTTCCTGGCTGACCTGCTGGTCAACCCTGGTTAAAGGGATATAGTTATAGGATACATGCATAAACTTGCTTGAGATAAATATAAACTACGGCGCCACTTTCAGGTCAGTGCTGTCCTTGTTTGGCGTAATGTTCCCCGGTCTTGTGTCACCAGTTACTCGCCCCTGGCGCGGTTCCATTTCGATACTGCCTTTAAACATGGCCCCGTCCTCAAGCGTGACCCGTGGTGCCACAATGTTGCCATAGGCATGCCCCGTCGCGCGAATAACAACTTTCTCATCACCATTCATATCACCGGTAAGTTCACCTTCGACGATGATCTGGTTTGCCTCAATATTCGCCTTGACCTTTCCGCTTT
>JBECLA010000112.1:0-66188 GCA_040235565.1 Thiohalomonadales bacterium
AACTGCGTGAACGCTACAATCTGTTATACGGTCTGCTCTATTGGCAAATTGCCGATGACTATAAACCACGCGAATGGCAACTTAAAAAAACCCTCAAGGAGCTTGATATCGCACTGGCTAATGCCCAGGCAGCCAATGTTTCCTTGAAAAATGCGTGGAACAAGGCGCCGGAGGCTTTTGAAGGTTACGGGATGCGAATTAGTACCCAATCTTCCCGCATTATGAAGTTACAAGTCAGCGTTGAAGCAGCACTGAAGCTGCAGGAAAGACAAATTCAGACCATTGCCCGAAGGGCGATAAACCAGCAACGCAAACGGATTGAAAGTTACCTGGTACGAGCCCGGTTTGCGCAGGCGCGACTGTATGACAGCATGGCAAGGGCGGGTCAGCAATGATGCGTGAACTTCGCTATTCACCAGCATTATTGGCCCTGCTTTTACTCGGTGCTTGTGCCAGCAATGATATCGGTCCGACTATTGATGATCTGGAAACCAGAAAGTACAAATTTGTTGAGCCGGAACTGGAGCCGGTGCAACGTCAGCAAGTGATTGAGAGTTATCGACTCTATATGGACGCTGCCGCCGCAACTGAACATAAAGATACTGCGATGCGCCGCATGGCTGACTTACAACTGGAAGCAGGTGAAGAACACAATATGTCGGCAGATGCCGGGTTAAACAAGGCCGGCAAGGCAAGCCTCGATGCGGCGATTGCGACCTACATTACCTACCTGCAGACCTATCCAAAGCGCAAGGATAACGATCTGATTCTGTATCAACTCTCCAAGGCCTATGCCATCAAAGGAGAGTCTGATAAATCGCTTGACACCATGGACCAATTGGTCAAGGAGTATCCTGATACCCGCTATCTTGAAGAAGTGCAGTTCCGCCGTGGTGAGATCCTGTTTGTGCTACATCGTTATCCGCAAGCTGAAGTGGCGTATGGCACGATCGTCAGGCGCTTTCCGAATTCGCTGTATTACGAAAAAGCCCTGTATAAATACGGCTGGGCTTTGTTCAAACAAAACAAATATCAGCAGGCATTACAAAGTTATATGGTATTGCTTGATAGAAAGTCTGAACAAGGCCTGATAAACGATAACAGTCTGCCCGATGATTTGCCTCGCGCTGAGAAAGAGCTACTTGACGATACCTTGAGAGTAGTGAGTTTATCGTTTTCCTACCAGAAAGGTGCAGCTAGCATAGACCGTTATTTTGCCAGGGCAGGCCGACGATCTTATGAGCCATTACTGTATCGTAATCTGGGTGAATTGTATCTCAGCAAGGACCGGATCACTGATGCCGCTGATGTGTTTCTGGCTTATGTGGCCAGCAATCCGGAAAGTCCGCTGGCACCGGAGTTTCACACTGCCGCAATTGACGCCTATACTAAAGGTAATTTTCCGAGCCTGGTGCTGGCCGCAAAAGAAGATTTTGTCAAACGTTACGGTGTAGACAGTCGCTTCTGGCAATTACAAACGGAGATGGATCGCCAGCAAATCCAGCCCTTGCTGACACGTCATATTCGGGAATTGGCGACTCATTATCATGCGGTCGCACGCAAATCCAGAAAACCATCTGATTATCAACGTGCTGCCAGTTGGTATGCAACGTACTTGCGTTCTTTCCCGAATGACAAGGATGCGGCCAGGATGAACTTCCTGTTAGCCGAGACGCTGGATGATGGCAAGCAGTATGTACAGGCGATCAGTGAGTATGAAAAGACCGCTTACCAGTATCCCCAGCATCCCAGGAGTACTGAGGCGGGCTATGCGGCGTTGTTGGCGTACAACAAATTGCAGCCGCAACTGGTCGCTGAAGATAAATTGGCATGGCGACAACGCGCCATCAATAGCGCACTGCAATTCAGTCAGCGCTTCCCGACGGATAAACGTGTCCCCGCTGTGCTGGCAAAGACAGCGGAAGAACTTTATGCACTGAAGGACTATCCACGCGCAGCGTCGACGGCACAAATGATCATCCAGCGCAAGGACATTACCGATCCGGCTATTCGCAAAACTGCCTGGACTGTTTATGGCCATTCAGAATTTGAACTGGCTGCCTATGTCCAGGCCGAGCAGTCATACCGGAATGTGCTAAAGCTGATGTCTCGCAAGGACAAGCAGTATAGAGCAATTGAAGATCGTCTGGCGGCAAGTGTCTACAAGCAGGGCGAACAACAACGTGATAAAGGTGCTTATCAATTGGCTGCGGGTCACTTTCTGCGAGTGGGACAGGTGGTGCCTTCCTCAAGCTTGCGGATAACCGCCGAATACGATGCGGCAACCATGTATATTCAGATGCAGGACTGGCAGAATGCTACAACAGTGTTGGAGAATTTCCGGCGTCGCTATCCTGAAGAGAAAAACCTGCAACAGGGGGTAACGGAAAAACTCGCCCTGGCCTATACCAGGACCGGTCAAGGTGCCAAGGCAGCAGGCGAGATGCTGATACTCGCGGAGGCTTCCGGTGATGTGGCGTATCAGCGCGACATGATGTGGCAGGCGGCGGAGCTGTATGACAAGTCAGGCAAACAAAACAAGACAGTCGAAGTCTATAAATCCTATGTAAAGAAATATCCGAGCCCGCTTGAGCCCGCCGTCGAAGCACGTCACTATATTGCCGAGTACTATCGAAATAACAAGCTAGCCAAGGAATGGGGATACTGGCTGAATGAGATCATCCAGGCTGACAGAAAAGGTGGCAAGCAACGCACTGCGCGAACTAATTATCTTGCCGCTACGGCCACACTTGAGCTGGCTAAACCGCATCAGATTGCCTATCAGCAGACCAGGCTGAAAATTCCTCTCAAGCAAAGTTTGAAGAAGAAAAAAAGCCAGATGCAGAACGCCGTCAAAGCGTATGAAAATGCTATCAATTATAAAGTGGCGGAGGTCACCACCGCGGCAACCTACCAGATTGGCGAGATCTATCATGATTTTGCCCGTGCACTGATGCAGTCTCAGCGCCCTAAAGGCTTGTCTGCGGAAGAACTCGAACAGTATGACTTGTTGCTGGAAGAACAAGCATTTCCATTTGAAGAAAAGGCAATTGATATCCATGTTACGAATGTAGCGCGAACCCAGAGTGGCATTTATGACGAGTGGGTGAAAAAGAGTTTACAGGTTCTAGCCAAGCTACAACCGGTACGTTACGCCAAGAATGAGAAAATTGAGTCTTATGTGGAAATCATTTATTAAAGCAACTACGTTGGTGACTTTTTTTATTCTGGCTGGCTGTCAAACCGTGCCGGATAAAAAGACAGCGGAACAATCCGTTGTACCGGCCGGCGCCAAACAAACCTACGCGCAGGCCATAAACGCAGTCAAAGCCGGTCGGGACAATGAGGCGCTGCGGTTATTTACGGGCTTGACCAGGGCATACCCGGATTTTGCCGCCGGCTATACCAGTACGGGGTTGATATACTTGAAGCAAGAAAAGCTGGTCGCGGCGGAGCAGGCGTTCAACCAGGCCATTACCCTCAATCCGGCAGACGCGGTTGCCTATAATCATCTGGGTGTCGTGTTGCGTCAGCGAGGTCAGTTTGAGGAGGCTCGCCAGGCTTATGAAAATGCCTTGCGTATCAATGCGGCTTACGCCACTGCACATTTGAATCTGGGGATACTGAATGATCTATATTTGCAGAATCTTGCTACAGCCTTGCAACATTATCAGCATTATCAGGCCTTGACGGGCGATACGGATCAACAGGTAGCCAAGTGGATTGTTGATCTGGAGCGACGTGTGAGTTCCACCACCAGTACAGGAGGCAAACAGGGATGAGTATCAAGCACTCTGTCATTATACTTCTGTTAACAGCCGGCATCTTGCCTGGATTACGGGCGGAAGAAAGGCTGGAGATGGAAGGCACCGCGATCATTGGGAACCAGGAACTGCCGAAGGTTCTCTATATTGTGCCCTGGAAACCCTCGGAATTACCGGAAGTGAGTGAGCCACCATTACAGAGCCTGATTGACGATGCTTTGGCACCGGTTGACCGGGAGGAGTTCCGCCGTGAGGTAATCTATCAGGATGCGCTGACGACGCAATGACAATAAATATGAGAACCAGTCAACAGTTTATACCAGGCTTACATACCGACGTATGGATAAAATGAGACTAAGTAGTAAGGTGACGAACTGCCGGGCCAGGGTTTTGGCGCCAAGAACCGAGTATTTGTTGGTGTCGCATGTGTTCGCTGCGCTTCCCCGCATGACCCCTAAATAATATAAACCGAGTTAACAGGCTGCACGCTACTGATTATTACAGGAGACCAAAATGTATACCAATTTCGTAAATTTCTTTCAGGATGGGGGGCCTTTTATGTATCTCATCCTGGTGGTGCTGGCTATCGGCGTCGCCATTGCATTGGAGCGCTATATTTATCTCACTGTATCACGAAGGAATAACCGTCGCCTGCTGGTCAAACTCATGCCCTTGATGCAAAAAGGCGATTATCAGTCTATCTATAACATTACTGCCAAATCCGGCTCTGCAATCAGTCAGATGGTGACACAGGGCATTACCCGTATGCGATCGGCTTCAAGTCGGGATGACATCGAAGCCGCGATGGAAGAAAGCATGATGGAGGCAATTCCACGGCTGGAGAAGCGAACCCACTATTTGGCCATGTTTGCCAATATCGCCACTCTGCTGGGATTACTCGGTACGATTATCGGACTGATTGAAGCGTTCACCGCAGTAAGCAAGGTCGATCCCGCGCAAAAGGCGGAAATTCTGTCCAGCAGCATTTCAGTTGCGATGAATACCACCGCGTTTGGGTTAATAGTCGCGATTCCGATGATTTTTCTTTATACCGTGTTGCAGACCAAGACAACTGAGATTGTTGATAGCCTGGAAATGGCCACGGTTAAGTTTGTTAACCAGATGATGACGCGTAAGAAGGTCGGCGAGTAACATGTCCAGTAAACGGCGAAGTCACGGCAAAAAAAAACCGGAAGTCGAAATTAACATTACCGCCTTCATGAATTTGATGGTGGTATTGGTACCTTTCTTGTTAATGACCGCCGTCTTCACCCAATTAGTGGTCCTCGAGTTGAATCTGCCCACGGCTGATTCGGCCAAGAACGATAAAAACAACAAGCCTGTGTTTGAGTTACAGGTGACCATTCGTAAGGATGCGTTGGTTCTGGCAGACAATAAAGGCGGGCTAATCAAAAGCATTCCCAAAACTGACCAGGGTCACAATTACGCTATCCTGCGTAAAGTTCTGAAGCAGGTTAAGGCCCGTTTCCCCGATAAGACCAATGCCACTATCTTGTCGGAGCCCGATACTGCATACGACACGCTGGTACAGGTTATGGATAGCGTGCGCATGTACCGTGCCTTCCTGGATGGTGAATGGATTGAAGCGGAGTTGTTTCCCGATATGTCGCTGGGTGATGCGACTCCTCGTAAATAAAAAGAGAATGACAATCGCATGAAAGAATCACGGCGTGCTAGACGGATGGAGCGTCACCACAAACGGCGTAAAGATCGCAATGCGACGCTGAATATGGTGTCCTTGATGGATATTTTCACCATTCTGGTATTTTTCCTGTTGGTCAGTGCGGCCAATACCGAAGTGCTGCCTACACCCAAGCAGATTAAACTGCCTGAGTCATCCGCTCATCAGTCGCCGAAAGAAAACATCATTATTATGGTGAATAACGAAAGTGTTCTGGTTCAAGGGCACCATGTAACTGACGTTAAGAGTGTGATGCGCAAGCAGCAAAGTATCATTCAACCATTATTTAAAGAGCTTAAGCGTCAGGCCGAATCTGATTCCGCCAGTCGCAGAAGACTGGCAGATCCGAAACGTGGCGTGACAATCATGGGTGATCAGGAAATTTCCTATCAACTGCTGAAAAAAATTATGTTGACCTGTGCCACCGCGGATTACACCAATATTTCCCTTGCTGTTGTGCGTAAAGCCGCTGCTGAGGATCCGTCCTTATGAGTGCCATCAATACCTGGCAGGAGCCATTCCTTCCCTGGGTGGAAAGCGAGAATGATCGGCGCTTCAAGCGTTATGTCATTGTCTCGTTGCTGGTATTCATGGTACTGGGGCTGATCTGGGGAAATTTGCCGGTACCGGAAGAAGAGCAGCTGGAAACTCAAGCCATACCGCCCCGGCTGGCCAAGCTGATTCTGGAGAAGAAAAAACAACCGCCACCACCGGTCGCCAAACCCAAGGCGGAAAAGAAAAAAGAAGCACCCAAGAAAGAGGCCAAGAAAAAAGCAGAGGAAAAACCACAGACCAAAAAGCAGCAATCTGCACGCAAAGTTGCTGAAAGTACCGGTCTGGTGGCGCTGAGTGATGAGCTGGCTGATTTACGGGAAAGCTTTGACATGGCATCACTGCAGGATAATCGCTTACAGCAAAAAGTCGGCAAGGCGGCGGCGCCGACTTCTGCCAACAGTACAGTCTTGACGGCCAAAGCGAGCAAGGGCAGTGGGGGGATTAATACCGAAGCCCTGAGTCAGAATACCGGTGGTCAGCAACTGGCATCCCGTTCAACGACCAATGTCACCAGTACCATTCCCAGCCGAACATCAAGCAGCAAACGCAGCGGTTCGGGGCGGGCTGCCGCGCGTGGTGAAGAGGAAATTGAAAAAGTCTTTCAGAAGAACAAGGGTGCGATATTCAGTCTGTATAATCGCGCCTTGCGCCGGGATCCCACTTTGCAGGGTAAGGTTGTTCTGGAGTTGACCATTGCCTCCAACGGGAAAGTCGTGAACTGTCGCATTGTCTCCAGCGAACTGAATAATCCAGCGCTGGAACATAAACTGGTATCCCGGGTCAAATTGTTCCGCTTCGCTGCCAGGGATGTGGCGCAGGTGACGGTTTCTTATCCGATTGATTTCCTGCCATCGTAATTAAGGGGAGCTAGCCTTCCGCCAGCAGGCTTTTCAGGTTGGCGAGATGCGCCTGGCCGCGTTGCTGGCGTTCCTGTTTATTGACCTCGATCCCTTCACCAGCCCATTGCAGGTCTTCAGCCGGCAGTTCATCGATAAAACGGCTGGGCTGGCAGTCAATCACTTCACTATAGCGCTTGCGTCTGGAGGCAAAACTCAGGGTCAGGTTCTTCTGCGCCCGGGTGATCCCGACGTAGGCCAGCCGACGTTCTTCCTCGATATTGTCTTCCTCAATGCTGCTGCGGTGCGGTAACAGCTCTTCTTCCATCCCTACCAGGTAGACATAGGGAAACTCGAGCCCCTTGGCGGCGTGCAGGGTCATCAGATGCACCCGATCACCGCGTTCTTCCTCATCCCGATCCAGAGTGTCGAGCAACGCCAGTTTCGCCACCAGTTCAGACAGGTCGGCCTCGGGATTACTTCTTGCCATGCGTTCCAGCCAATTGAGTAATTCGTTCACGTTATCCCAGCGTCGTATCGCCTGGGCTTCATCGCGACTGTTGTCGAGCAGCCAGCGTTCATAGTCGATGTCGGTCACCAGACGTCGGGCGACACTGGTGGTCTCACCATTCTCGGCCAGATGGCGCAGTGCGAGGATCCATTCGGCAAAACGTTGTAATTGCGTCAGTGGGCGGGGTCCCAGATGCTGACTCAGTCCCAGTTCCAGGCTGGCGGCAAACAGACTGTGGCCACGCTCAGTGGCGTAGTTGGCGAGTTTCTCCACGCTGCCGGGCCCGATTTCACGCCGGGGTGTGTTGACGATACGTAAGAACGCATTGTCATCATCCGGATTGGTCAGCAGCCGCAGGTACGCCATGATGTCCTTGATCTCGGCGTAAGCAAAGAAAGATATCCCGCCACTGAGGTAATAGGGGACATCATGTTCGCGCAGAGCGCGTTCAAACAGGCGGGACTGGTGATTGCCACGATACAGAATGGCGTAGTCACTGTTAGGGCAGCGTTGGACGAAACGGTGATGGATCAGTTCCGAGATAATCTGCTCGGCCTCCTGTTCTTCATCGCGAGTGCGCAATATACGAATGGGATCGCCAAAGCCAAGTTCACTCCAGAGCTGTTTCTCAAACACATGCGGATTGTTGGCAATCAGCTGGTTGGCGGCTTTGAGGATACGGCCGGTGGAGCGGTAATTTTGTTCCAGCTTGATGATGCGCAAGCGGGGAAAATCCTGCTGCAGTTGGGCCAGGTTCTCCGGTTGCGCGCCACGCCAGGCGTAGATGGACTGATCATCATCGCCAACGACGGTCAGATTGCCCCGTACCCCCACCAGCTGTTGTACCAGTTCGTACTGGGTGGCGTTGGTGTCCTGGTATTCATCCACCAGGAGGTAACGAATGCGATTCTGCCAGTGTTCCAGAATTTCGGGGTGCTCCCGGAACAGCAGGACGGGGAGCATGATCAGATCATCAAAATCGACCGCATTGTAGGTCTTGAGATGATGGTTATAGGCCTCGTACAGGCGCGCTGCGGCCACCGTGACGGCGTCCCCGGCGGCGTCGGCCAGTGCCTGTTCCGGCAGGATAAAAGCATTTTTCCAGCGGGAAATCCGCCACAACATCTGCTCGGCCTGGTTGCCATGGTCACCAAAGGCGCGGGTCATCAGTTCCCGCAACAGCCCGCTGCTGTCGGTATTGTCATAAATCGAAAAGCCGGGTTTGTAACCCAGGCTCTTCAGTTCGCGGCGAATGATATCCAGCCCCAGGGTGTGAAAGGTGGACACGCGCAGCCCCTGAACGGCATTTTTATCCAGCAGACTTGAAACCCGTTCCTTCATTTCCCGTGCTGCCTTGTTGGTGAAGGTCACTGCAGCGATATGGCGTGGTTCGATGCCGCATTGCTGGATGAGGTAGGCGATCTTGTGGGTGATGACCCGGGTCTTGCCTGAACCGGCACCGGCCAGCACCAGGCAGGGACCGTCCAGATGTCGTACCGCGGCAAGTTGGGGGGCGTTCAGTTGTGACTGCATCAATAACTACTGCTGGAAAAAGCCACATTGTAGGGGGCGGGCGCCGGGGCGTCGAGATTGACATTGTCCGGCTGGCCGGATATGGGGTGTGGTGGTCGGATTTATAAGTTATTGATAATAAACGATTGCAGCCGCCATCTGGCCGGTCTGCGGTTGAAGCGCCGGAACCGGGATGTTAGGGTGTTTCTCCTGAAGGCCCACATACACCCGGTGTTCTCAGGGTTTTTTGATTTCGCTACGTTGTAATTTCCCCTAGCCGTCAGGCTGCCTAGCAAACAGGAGCACGTATGACACCTGTCCAACAATTAAAAGCAAAACAAAAATCAGACTATAACGGCCTGAGTAATAAGCCTTTTCAGGTTTATACCGAGCGCCAGCTGGATCGGATCCAGCCGATTCAGTCACTCCCGGAAACACAGCGCTTTGCCATGCGTGTGGTCGCCAATGTGTTGCCATTTCGGGTCAACCAGTACGTGATCGATGAATTGATCGATTGGGACAATGTTCCGGCTGATCCCCTGTTTCAGTTGACCTTCCCGCAAACCGGCATGCTGGCTGAGGCCGAGTTCGAGCGCATGGCCGCGGCGCTGAAAAGTGGTGACAAAGACACCATCCAGGCAACTGCCAACGCTATTCGCGCCGGACTGAACCCCCATCCGGCCGGCCAGCAGGTGCTGAATGTGCCGCATCTGGCAGGTGAACCACTGGCTGGAATCCAGCACAAGTATCGGGAGACGGTATTGTTTTTCCCCAGCCAGGGCCAGGTCTGCCACAGCTATTGCACTTTTTGTTTCCGCTGGGCGCAGTTCATCGGTGACAAGGAATTACGTTTCTCGGCACGGGAGGCGCAACAACTGCATCACTATTTGAGACAACATAAAGCTATTTCGGATTTGTTGATTACCGGGGGTGACCCCATGGTGATGAAAACCCGTCACCTGGCAGATTACCTGGAACCCTTGCTCAAGCCGGAACTGGGCCATATTCAGACGGTGCGTATTGGTACCAAGTCGCTGACATTCTGGCCGCACCGGTATGTACATGACAGCGATGCGGATGCATTGTTAAGACTGTTGGAGAAAATGGTCAAAGCGGGTAAGCATGTTGCCCTGATGGCCCACTTCAATCACTGGCGGGAGATGGATACCCACATCGCCCGTGAAGCCATTCGCCGGGTGCGTGATACCGGGGTGGTGATCCGGACCCAGGCGCCGTTATTGAACCACATCAATAACGCCCCGGATACCTGGTCACAATTGTGGCGCAACCAGGTCCAGCTGGGCATGGTGCCCTACTATATGTTTATGGAACGGGATACCGGTGCGCGCCAATATTTTGAAGTGCCTTTGGCGCGCGCCTGGCAGGTGTATCGTGAGGCAGTCCAGACGGTATCAGGACTGGGTCGGACAGCGCGCGGCCCGTCGATGAGTGCCGGAGCGGGTAAGGTGGAAGTCCAGGGTGTGACTGAAATCGGCGGGGAGAAAGTCTTTGTGTTGCGCTTCATCCAGGCCCGTAATCCGGAGTGGGTGCAGCGCCCGTTCTTTGCCAAATACGACGAGCATGTCACTTGGATGGATCAATTGGAACCGGCCCTGGGAGAAGAGAAATTCTTTTTCCAGGATGAATACAATGCCATGTGTGAAGGTGAGATCACCCCGCGCAGCTGGTCATCTTGATAGCCAATACAGCGTGAAAGCATGTTAACAACCGGGCCGGGATGTTCATTTCCCGGCCCGGTATTGATGCACATCTATTATATATGGCGACTGAAATAACCGTGCGGGGATTTGGCCGTCAGAACCTGGAAGTCCCGCCCGGATATATGCACCAGTTCATGGTGGTCGCCGGCTTCCAGGTATATATCGTCATAGTCGGTCAGGCAGTCATCCACCACGGCGTCGTAGCCAAAAGCTGCGGACAGAGGCGGCACCGCACCGCGCTCACAATCTTCATATAGATCGGCAATTTCGTCTTCGGAGGCGAATTGCAACTGGCGGTTTAACTGTTTATTGAGCGTGTCCAGTTCGAGTTCATGGGTGGCGGGAATCACGGCCATCAGGAAGCCCTTCTCATCTTCCAGGACAACACATTTGGCGAGTTGATCGCCAGGGATATGCGCCGCTTCGGCAGTGTGCATGCTGTCAAAGGCGGGTGCATGCCGCAGCAATTCATAGTCCACGCCTTCCCATTCCAGATACTCT
The DNA here is from genome assembly GCA_040235565.1 of Thiohalomonadales bacterium. GTDB lineage: Bacteria > Pseudomonadota > Gammaproteobacteria > UBA6429 > Thiohalophilaceae > JAHEIJ01. The sequence continues at coordinate 11,103 of JBECLA010000112.1, forward strand.
AACAGGGTTAGCGAGATAGTCATGGCAAACCCTCCTTGGGGATAAGGTATCGGATTACCGGTAGTAAAATGTTGTTGGTTACACGCTTGATGTGCGCCTGAATGGCGTGGTGCACACCCTGTTTCTTTCTTAGACTATAGACCATCGCAGGCGGGTATGAAGTTGGTATTTTTACCTATAAGGCTTTAATTTTTCTATGGAAACACGGCAGGTACTGCACCTTGATGGGGCCCGTTTGAATTACTGGTTGAGCCGCGTTGAGGGCGCCGATCAAAGCCTGGTCATGCTGCATGGTGTGGCGAGTAACCACACCCGCTGGTCAGAGTTTGTTCGCCACACTCGCTTGACGACACACTGGAATCTGTTGCGACCGGATTTACGGGGACACGGCGACTCCATGTTTCATGGGCGACTTAATCGACGGCGCTGGGTGGCAGATCTGAAGGCGATACTTGAGCAGGAGGCCCTGTCACCGGTGGTGCTCCTGGGGCACAGCCTGGGGGCGGAAATCGCCCTGGATTTTACTGCCCGTTATCCCGACAGGGTCGCCGGCCTGATCCTGATCGATCCGGTGTTTCATCAAAATCTGCACGGGGTGCTGGGCTGGGTGCGGCGCCTGCAATTCCTGCTATGGCTCCCGGTCGGTGTGCTCAGGCTGGCCAACGCGCTGGGACTCGGGCGGCGAGCCTATCCCCCGCGTGATTTATTTGTGCTGGATGAGAACACCCGTGCCACCCTGCGGGCCAATCCGGGCATGAAGATCGCCGATCTCTATATGAATCCGCTGGCGGACCTGTCCTACATCCCGCTGGCCAATTACTTGCAGGATTTACTGGCCGTCGTGCGGCCCTTGCCAGACCTGGAAGCCATCGATCAGCCGGTGCTGGTGTTGCTGTCCGGGGGCTCCAGTCTGAGCGATCGACAACGCAATGAAGCGCAGATTCAGCGCATGCCGAATGCAGGCATCCAGCTAGTCGATTGTGATCACTGGCCCCTGACCGAGCAACCCGCAAGAGTGCGTGAAATGATTGATAACTGGTGTGTGGCGCAATATCAGTCTCAGAACCCAACAGCAGTTTGTGACTAACCAGGGTGCCGGCGATCCAGTCGGCGATAACCTATCGCTTCGGTCAGATGGGCATGGCCAATGTGTTCCTCCCCGGCCAGATCCGCGATGGTGCGGGCCACCTTGAGAATACGATGATAGGCACGGGCGGAAAGGCCAAGTTTGGATATGGCGTTTTCCAGCAACTGTTGGCTCTGCGCCTCCAGTTGGCAATGGCGCCTGATCTGCCGATTGTCCAGTTGGCTGTTTGCCTGTCCACCACGCCTGGCCTGGCGGTGACGCGCTGACGCCACACGCCGGGCGACGACATGACTCGATTCCGCCCCCGGCATTGCCTCGCCATGTAGCATCTCTAATGGCAGACTTGGGACCTCGACGTGCAGATCGATACGATCCAGCAGCGGGCCCGAGATTTTGCTGCGATAACGCTGCACCTGATCCGGGCTGCAGCGACAGCGACCACTGGGATGACCGTGATAGCCACAGGGGCAGGGATTCATGGCGGCGATGAGCTGAAACCGGGCCGGAAACTCGGCCTGGCGGGCGGCCCGGGAAATGGTGATCTGGCCCGATTCCAGCGGTTCGCGCAGGACTTCCAGCACCCGTCGATCAAATTCGGGCAACTCATCCAGAAACACCACGCCGTTGTGCGCCAGGGAGATTTCCCCCGGACGGGGATGGCTGCCGCCGCCCACCAGTGCCACCGATGAGGCGGTATGATGGGGTTGCCGGAAGGGGCGTTGTTTCCAGTGTTGCAGGTCAAAGCCGTGATGACTGATGGAATGCAGCGCGGCGGTCTCGAGGGCTTCGGTTTCATCCATACGGGGGAGAATGCCGGGCAGGCGGGAAGCCAGCATGGTCTTGCCGGTTCCCGGTGGACCAATCATTAACAGACTGTGTCCACCCGCGGCGGCAATCTCCAGTGCGCGTTTGGCATGATGCTGGCCTTTGACGTCGGCCAGATCGGGTTGTGCCATGCCATTGGCTCGGGCAGGTGCCTGAAAAAATTCCAGCCGCTGTTGACCATTCAGGTGGGCGCAGAGTTCCAGCAAATGAGTGATCGGCAGGATGCGGGCCTGGCTCACCAGCGCCGCTTCGGCGGCATTATCGGCGGGTAATACCAGAATCCGGTTACTCTGTGCCGCCTGGATAGCAGCGGGTAAGACTCCCCGGACCGGACGCAATGCCCCGCTCAGGGCAAGTTCTCCCAGAAATTCGTATTGTTCCAGCTCGTTGGCGGCGAGCTGCTGTGAGGCGGCCAGAATGCCAAGGGCGATAGCCAGATCAAAACGGCCGCCTTCCTTGGGCAAATCCGCCGGGGCGAGATTAATCGTGATGCGGCGGCTGGGAAATTCGAAGCGGGTATTCAGCAGGGCGGCGCGGACCCGGTCCTTGCTTTCCTTGACCTCGGTTTCGGGCAAGCCGACGATGGACAAGGCGGGCAGGCCGTTCGCCAGATGGGTTTCGACACTGACCAGCGGGGCGCTGATACCGACGGGGGCTCGACTGTAGACAACAGCGAGAGACATGGCTTCCATTCCTTTCTCATCAGTGACGAGTTACGAGGGACGAGTGACAAGAAAAACCGTCCCGTTCATTCCATTAGTTGCAGTTTAGCTGTTCCGGCCCGGGAAGGCCAAGAGATGAATTGCGAGGGACGAGGAACAAGAAACAAGTGACGAGTCACGAGGGACTAGCGGCGAGGAAAGGCGTCCTCTTTTTTAACTACACGGATGATGGCTTAATTGCCCTACGCTGAACTGCTCGTGTTGGTACTGAGTTTATTTGTTTTTACTCGTCCCTCGTAACTCGTAACTCGTCACTGTTTTTTTATTTGTTGTTCCAGTTCGGCAACCTGTTTTTCCAGCATTTCCAGCTTGGCGCGTGTCCGGGACAGCACACCCTGCTGAATATCGAATTCTTCCCGCGTCACCAGGTCCATTTTCTTCAGGGTGCTGTGCAGCACAGTACGCAGGTTTTTATCCGCTTCCTGGCCGAATTCACGCATGCCAGCGGGCAAGGCCTTGAACAGGCGATTGACCATTTCATCGAGATTCGGAGTGGGTTTGTCCTGCATGGTGTGATGTTCCAGTTTTACATTTAAGAGGCCGGCGCCTGAATGGGTTGCAATGCCTGAAAATAGTGAAGTGCAGCAGCTTGAGTGTTACTAGTTTACGTTTGCCTTGCATTGTATTCAATTCAGTTCCTCGATGCATTCACTCGCTGATTTTATCAGTTGTTATTGAAAATGGTTGCGACTGAATTATGAGCACATCCCGGTGAGTGTTGTTTTTAAATCGCTCGGTGTGGTTTTTTTTCATCATTTGCGTCCCCGTTCTTATTCATACCCGTATTTATGCCCTGAAAAGGTGCACCGGCGTGCGCCACATCACTTTTTGGTGCTCCAAACCGGTGCATTGAGATTTCGCCGCATTCTAAGTGGCTGTTATCTAATGAAGTAAAAAACTGGCACGGCATCTGCAATAAGGGCGTACGTACGAACAAATATTTCGTTAACAAACCTAAACGGGGACGATACACATGAAAGTTAAAACGTTAATTGCAGGTTCTGTTCTGGCTGCTTCTACCGTCGCAAGTGGTGCGGCCATGGCTGAATATGACTTGTCTGCCAATATCGGTGTAACCAGTGACTATATCTGGCGTGGTGTGACGCAATCTAGTGATGAAGCAGCCGTTTCTGGCGGTATCGATTGGGGCTACAAGGGATTCTACGCGGGAACCTGGGTTTCCAGCCTTTCTCAATCTGCTGAAGTTGTTGGGGGTGCTTTAGAAGAAAGTACCCAGTATGAACAGGACTGGTACGCCGGTTACGGTTTTGATCTCGGCCCGGTTGGTCTGGATGTGGGTTACATCATGTACACCTATCCTATCGCTGATGCGCAATCTGACTTCTCTGAAGTGTATGTGAATCTTGGCTGGCAATGGCTGAGTGCCGGTGTGGCTTACACCGTTGATACCGATTGGGGTGGGGATGATAGCGACATTTATTACTTTGTCGGTGCCGATTTCGACATCAAAAACGGCCTGATGCTCGGTCTGCTGTATGGCAGTTACGACTTTGATGACGCAGCTGCAGAAGACTATGCCCACTACAAGGTGAGCCTGAGCAAGGATGATTTCACCTTCGCCTATGAGCAGAACGACATTGATGAAACTGTTGGTGGTCCGGGCATTGACGATCCTCGCTTTACCGTGTCCTGGAGCAAGAGCTTCGATCTGTAAGGTTTGTGCCTCTGGTTAGGTAATCGTAACTTGCCCACCCGTAACAAGGTGGGCGCTTTTTTCAAAAACTCTTATTAGGAGGAATGACCATGAAAATGGTTATGGCAATCATCAAGCCTTTCAAACTTGATGACGTGCGTGAAGCCCTCTCCGATATCGGCGTACAGGGCATCACCGTCACGGAAGTGAAAGGTTTTGGTCGGCAGAAAGGCCACACCGAGTTGTATCGCGGTGCGGAATATGTGGTGGATTTTCTGCCCAAGGTGAAGATTGAAGCGGCGGTGAAAGCGGATCTGGTTGACCAGGTCATCGAAGCGATCGCCAAGGCTGCCAATTCCGGCAAGATCGGTGACGGCAAAATCTTCGTGTCCAGTATCGAGCAAGCTGTCCGCATTCGCACCGGCGAATCCGGCGACGATGCTCTGTAAAGCCGCGGCTTAAACTTCGGAGGATATTAAAAGTGGAAGCTTTAAACGGTATTAAAGACTTAAGCTACGCGCTGGATACGTTTTATTTCCTGGTAACCGGTGCGTTAGTCATGTGGATGGCGGCAGGGTTCGCCATGCTCGAAGCCGGCCTGGTTCGTGCCAAGAACACGGCTGAAATTCTTACCAAGAACGTTGTGCTGTTTGCTGTTGCCGGCATCATGTACATGGTGATGGGTTACAACATTATGTATCCTGGTGAGGCTGTAAACAGCTGGTGGCCTGGCATCAGTTTCTTCCTGGGCGCGGATAACGATCCGGCGGCAGTATTGGCGCAGGGTATGGACGGCTGGTATGACGGCAGTTACTACTCCGGCATGTCGGACTTCTTCTTCCAGTTAGTGTTCGTGGCTACCGCGATGTCAATCGTTTCCGGTGCCGTCGCCGAACGCATGAAACTGTGGTCCTTTTTCGTGTTCGCCATTGTCATGACCGGTTTCATTTACCCGCTACAGGGCTACTGGAAATGGGGCGGCGGTTTCCTCGACGCGGCCGGATTCAATGACTTTGCCGGTTCCGGTGTGGTGCATCTGTGCGGCGCTTCTGCTGCGCTGGCGGGCGTCCTGCTGCTCGGCGCACGTAAGGGTAAGTACGGGCCCAATGGTGAAGTGAACGCCATTCCGGGCGCCAACCTGCCGCTGGCGACGCTGGGTACCTTTATCCTGTGGCTGGGCTGGTTCGGCTTTAACGGTGGTTCCGAGCTGATTCTGTCCAACGTGGGTGAAGCCAATGCAGTTGCCAAGGTATTCGTCAACACCAACATGGCGGCAGCCGGTGGTGTCGTTGCGGCGATGATCACCGCGAAGCTGATGTTCGGCAAGGCGGACCTGACCATGATCCTCAACGGCGCTCTGGCCGGTCTGGTAGCTATTACTGCCGAACCGCTGGCGGGTTCACCTGAACTCTCTACTATCGTCGGTGCAATCGGCGGCGTACTGGTGGTGTTCTCCATTGTCCTGCTGGACAAGCTGAAGATCGACGACCCGGTCGGTGCCATCTCGGTCCACGGTGTCGTGGGTATCTGGGGCCTGATCGCTGTGGCCATCACCAACAGTGATGCCAGTATTGGCGCCCAGTTGCTGGGTACGGTCACCATCTTCGTCTGGACCTTCGTCGCCAGTCTGATCGTCTGGGGCATCATCAAGGCGATTATGGGTGTCCGGGTCAGTGAAGAGGAAGAGTACGAAGGCGTCGATATCGGCGAATGCGGTCTCGAAGCCTATCCCGAATTTACCGGCAGCAAAGGTTCCGGTATCTAATCGGTCTGCCATTCATCATGGCAAAAAGGGCGCCTGCGGGCGCCCTTTTTTATTGCTAACAAGAATTCGGTTTACAAATTATTATGCGACCCGTCGCAATGTGGTGGATTTTTTGAGCGTTTACAGCCGCACAAATAGACTTTTGATTTTTCAGTAATCGTGAATTTGAAGGGTTCGAAGTTGGTTTCCTTGTGAGAGCCATCGCAGAATGGTTGGTTCGCAGAACGTCCGCATTTGCACCACCAGTAATCACCCGGTTCCAGCTCCACCGCGTAAGGTGTTGCCTTTGCACATACCGGTTCAGACATGAGCCTCTCCTTATCGTTATAATCAGAAAGATTTCGTCGGCATACTAAAGCAGGCCGGTATCGCTTCTCAACGACACACTCTCTGGGGTTATTAGAAGAAGGAATAAAAAGCTGAGTACGTTACGTCTTATCGAGCTTGCTGTGCTGGAGTTGCAGCCGGTCAGTTTAAGCCTTCAATCTGCCGAGTGCGTTTGTCTTACCGGCCCGTCGGGGGCCGGTAAATCCCTGCTATTGCGGGCGATTGCGGATCTGATACCTCATCTTGGCGAGGCGCAACTGGATGGACATAACTGCAGCGAAATGAAACCCAGCCAATGGCGCCGCCAGGTGGGTTATTTGCCGGCAGAGAGCCACTGGTGGTCTGAGCGTGTGGGGGATCATTTTCCTGTGCTGCCCGAGGCGGGGTTTGAACAATTGGGATTCACCCCCGAGGTGATGGACTGGCAGGTGTCACGGCTTTCCACTGGCGAAAAACAGCGCCTGGCCTTGCTGCGCTTGCTGGCCAATCAGCCCCACGCCTTGCTGCTGGATGAACCCACCGCCAGCCTGGATGCCGCTAATGTGCGCAATGCCGAGGTGATGATTCGTGACTATCGTCAAAAGTACAATGCCCCCATTATCTGGGTCAGCCATGATGCGGAGCAGGTACGGCGGGTTGCCGATCGTGTGTATGAATTGAAAGCCGGAGCAGTGCAGGAGGTGAGCCTGTGAATGTGATCGTCCTGAGTAGTCTCGATCTGATCCTTGCCGCCGGCCTGGTAGGCATCCTGGCGGTATTGTCACTCATCATGCAACTGGGGGTGGCGGGACGGCTGGTGATTGCCGGTCTGAGAACCACAGTGCAACTGCTGTTGATCGGGCTGGTGCTCGAGACCCTGTTTGCCAACGTCCATCTGGCCTGGGTGACATTGCTGGCGATGGTGATGCTGCTGGTGGCGGGACGAGAGGTTATGGCGCGACAGCACCGTCGCTTTGGTGGACTGTGGGGTTACGGTCTGGGAACCCTTTCGATGTTCGTCTCGGCATTTGCGACCACGATTTTTGCCCTGCTGGCTATCGTTGGCACCGATCCCTGGTACGAACCCCAGTATGCCATCCCGCTGTTGGGAATGATGCTGGGCAATACCATGAACGGTGTCGCCCTGGCGCTGGATCGCCTCACCAGTAATGCCTGGCAGCAGCGCGGCGTAATTGAGGCCCGGTTGGCGCTGGGGCATGAGTGGCGGGTCGCAATCGGTGATATTACCCGCGAAAGTGTCCGCGTCGGGATGATACCGATTATTAATGCCATGGCGGCGGCGGGGATTGTCAGCCTGCCGGGGATGATGACCGGGCAGATCCTTTCCGGGACACCACCCATCGAAGCGGTGAAATACCAGATTCTGATCATGTTCATGATCACCGCAGGCACCGGGTTTGCGACCATGGCGGCAAGCTGGATTGGTGCCCGACACCTGTTTGATGAGCGTTGCCGCTTGCGACTGGATAGATTGATACAGGGAAAGAGTCAGTGATGAAAGGTAATTTGGGTTTATCCTTATTTGTCATGCTGTGTCTGCATGCGCCGGTACATGCAGAGGTTTATAAATGGATCGATGACCAGGGCAGAGTGCATTTCAGTGACAAGCCACCGGGTGAAAATACGGCGCAATATCACTTGCGAGCACCCGCATCAACGAGTGAGTCTTCGAAGGAGGTGACACCAGGTGATGCGGAACGCCGCATCAAGCAGCGCAAGTTAATGGAGTCACTGGAGGCAGAGCGCCTCGAGAAGGAACAGGCGGTAGCCAGGCAAAAACAACAACAGGTTGCCCGTGAGCGTAAATGTCAGTATGCGCGTGCCGAATTACGGGCCAGCAAGAATGCCAACCTGATCTACGATTATGATGCGCAGGGTAACAGGGTTTACCTGAATGAAGCCCGGAAGCAGAAATATCTCGAATCCAGATACGCGGCCGTGCAAAAATGGTGCGAATAACATAACAGGGGCGAGTGACGAGGGACGAGTGACAAGGCACCAGGGGATTAAGGGTATAGATAGAAAAATTTCTAAGACAGTGTGAATTATATTTTTAGAATCTCTGATTAAGACATTCTGGCGAAAGCCGGAATCCAGGAATGCATTGATTTAAGTGGACTCCGGCTTTCGGCTTCGGCTTCCTCGGCAACTGCTCCATGCGTTGCTCTAACTCCTCCATCCGTGGTGTCGTTCGCCAGAGTGACGAAATGAGACTTAATCAGAGGATCCTTATCAACAAGTTACTAGATTCTGGCTCCTCGTCACTCGTCACTCGTCACTATCCCTAATAGATGTTGTTCCACGAAATTGGGCAAGGCCAGGGCCCCGGCATGAATGCGGTGGTTGTAATAGCGTGTTTCGAAGCTTCTGGTTTCCACATCGCGTTGACGAAAGGCACTGAGATCGGCATTCCCCCCCATGGTGGCGCTCCACCAGCCGGAAGGATAGACCGGTTGAGGAAAGTGGAAGGTTTGCGTCCTGGCAAAGCCGGCGGTCCGCATGGTTTTGTGCATCCGGGTGAGTAATTCGAGGTGATACAAGGGTGATTCACTCTGTTGCACCAGCAGGCCATCGTCGGCCAGGATGCGGCGGCAGTTCTGATAAAACTCTCTGGTAAACAACACCTCGCCCGGACCGATCGGATCGGTGCTGTCGACAATGATTACATCATAGCTGTCGGTCTCGGCATCCTTGACCCATTTGATCCCGTCGGTGAAATGTAGTTCAGCCCGCGGGTCGGTATTGGCTTCGCACAGTTCCGGAAAATATTGTTCCGACAGGCGCGTCACCCGCTCATCAATATCCACCTGCTGTGCCAGTTCAATATCCGGGTGTTTGAGCACTTCCCGCAGGGTGCCGCAGTCACCCCCGCCGATGATCAGCACTTTGCGGGGCGCAGGATGGGTGAACAGCACCGGGTGCGACATCATCTCGTGGTACAGAAAGTTGTCCCAACTCGTCAGCATGACGAAGCCGTCAATCAGCATCAGGTTGCCGAATTTTTCGGTCTCGAAAATTTCGATTTTCTGGTACGGGGTTTGTTCTTCATGCAGCTTCTTGCGGATCCGGAATGAAAAAGCCGAACCGGCTTCCCTGTGTTCCTCGGTGACCCAGTTGCCTTCTAGTGACATGCCAATTCCTCGGAGTGAAAATCGCCACTGAATGGGGCAGGCGATGTATACCTGTAAAAATGTTTATTCTATAGTCTATGCCCTGGTAACGACCAGTAGCTGAGAGACTGAAAGAATCCATGACAGACTGGAGTATCGACAAGGCCCGCCAGACCTACAATGTTGCGCATTGGAGTGAAGGCTATTTTGATGTTAATTCAGCCGGCCAACTGGAGGTCTCACCGCGTCCTCAGCAGGGCCATCGGATCAACCTGACTGATCTGGTTGCCGAACTGAAAGATTTGCATATGAGTTTACCGGTGTTGGTACGGTTTACCGATATTCTGCATGATCGGGTGGATACCCTGTGCAACAGCTTCACCGAAGCCATGCAGGAGATCGATTACAAAGGTGGCTATACCGCCATCTATCCCATCAAGGTCAACCAGCAATACAGTGTGGTGCAGGAAATCATCGGCCATGGTCGTGATCGGGTCGGGCTGGAAGCCGGCAGCAAACCCGAACTCATGGCTGTCCTCGGTGTGGCTCGACCGGGCAGCCCCATCGTCTGTAACGGTTACAAGGATCGGGAATACGTTCGCCTGGCCCTGATTGGGCAACAGTTGGGGCATCGGGTATTTATCGTCATTGAAAAACGCTCGGAGCTGGATCTGGTGCTACAGCAGGCGGCGGAGCTGGGTGTTATGCCTCGTCTCGGATTGCGTATGCGACTGGCCTCGATTGGCGCAGGCAAATGGCAGAATACGGGCGGAGAAAAATCCAAGTTCGGATTGTCCGCCTCCCAGGTGTTGTGGGTGGTTGAACGGTTGCGCGAGGCAGGGATGCTTGATGCCTTGTGCATGTTGCATTTTCATCTCGGTTCGCAACTGGTAAATATTCGGGATATCCAGCGTGGCATGCAGGAATGTGCCCGGTTTTACGCGGAACTGCATGCCCTCGGGGTTGCTATCGATACGGTGGATGTCGGTGGTGGCCTGGGGATTGATTATGAGGGAACTCGTTCGCGCAATCCCTGTTCGATCAATTACAGCGTGCAGGGCTACGCCACAAATATCGTGCGTGCCCTGCTGGACATCTGTGTCGCACATGATCTGCCCCATCCGCATATTCTGAGCGAATCGGGACGCGCCCTGACAGCGCATCACGCGATATTGATAACCAATATTATCGACACCGAGCAGGTGCCGGAGAGCCTCCAGATCAATCAGCCTGAGGCTGAGAGTCCGCGGGTGCTGCATGATTTGTGGGATGGCTACGAGCAATTGCTCGAGGCAAGTAGCAGCTACGCGGCTATCGAGGTCTGGCATGACACGATGCACTGGTTACAGGAAGCCCAGAACCTGTTCAGTCACGGTATGCTGACACTGGCGCAACGTGCCGAGGCGGAAGCCATTTACTTTGCGATCTGTCGCAAGGTGCAGGTCCTGTTAATGCAGTCTCAACGGCTGCATCATGAGGTGCTCGAGCGGGTGAACGAAAAACTGGCCGATAAGTACTTTGTGAACTTTTCCCTGTTTCAGTCCATTCCCGATGTGTGGGCCATTGATCAGATTTTTCCGGTGATGCCGTTACAGCGGCTGGACGAAGCGCCATTGCGTCGCGCCGTGCTGGAGGACATCACCTGTGATTCTGATGGTCGGATTGATGATTATGTTGACAGTGAGGGTATTGAAACCAGTTTGCCGGTGCATGCAGTCAGGCCCGATGAGGAATATCTGCTGGGTATTTTCCTGGTGGGCGCCTATCAGGAAATCCTCGGTGATATGCATAACCTGTTTGGCGACACGGATTCCATCAATGTGACATTAAAAGATGATGGCAGTTACCAGTACAGTCAGCCCCTGCAGGGCGATACCGTAGACGCGGTGTTGCGCTATGTTCATTTCAATCCGGATGATTTGCTGGAACAGTATCGCGCCAAACTCGAACAGGCAGAGCTGGATGCGAAACAGCAGCAACAGTACTGGGAAGAGCTGGGTGCCGGTTTACACGGCTATACCTATCTCGAAGATTAAAAGCAAGTGAAAAGGAAAGTGTGATGGACAAGATTTTAATAGAACATAATCCCTCTCCGGCAAAACTGGAGGTCATGGGTGTGTTTGACTGGCCGATATGGCGCAAGGAAGTATCCCGCTTTCCCTGGGAGTATGACCAAACCGAAACCTGTTATTTTCTCGATGGCAGTGTGACTGTTACGCCTGAAGGGGGAGAACCGGTTGAGATGGGAAGTGGCGATCTGGTGATTTTCCCCAGGGGCATGAAGTGTACCTGGGAAGTTCGTGAAGACGTCAAGAAACACTACAACTTCAGTTAACCACTTCGGGCCGGAGATTTAGCGGCGCAACAGCGCGATCCACCGCCACAGGTTCAATAAGCTGGCCAGCGAACCCGCCAGGTAAGTGAAAGCCGCGGCACGCAGGATTCTGCGCACTCTTGGTTCATCCTCGGCGTCGACATAGCCTTCGCGTAAAATCGGCAGGGCTTTATTGAAGCTCGCATCCAGTTCCACCGGCAGCGTTACCAGATGGACCAGGGTGGCGAGAAACATGGAACCTAACCCGGCCACCAACAACAATAATCCTGCCGATGGCGCCCGGGTCAGCACGGCCGCAATCGGCATGATCACCAGGGCCGCGGCACCAAATTTTTGTGCCGTCGTGGCGACATGCACCAGTCGGGTTCGCAGGCTCAATAATGCCTCCCCCCGCTGATGCTGGATGGCGTGTCCGACTTCATGCGCCGCGACGGCCACAGCGGTGAGCGAATTGTGATCGTAATTGTCGGGGCTCAAGCGTACCGTCCTGCTCTGCGGATCATAGTGGTCATTTCCCGCCTCGGTTTTTTCTACACTCACTGACTGCATTGCAAAGCGATCCAGCAGGTGCCGGGCCAGTTCGCCACCGGTTCCCGGAATCCGCTGCAGGGGTTTGGCGTAGCGACGAAAGGTGTACCGTGCCCACCATTGGGGCCCGAATACCAGCAGAATCAGCAGCAGGACTAGAATGAGGTAAGGCATGGTGAAACTTTAGTAGATCAAGGGTGAGCGATAACCCTCGTTGCCTTCAACTCTTATCCTTGATGACGATGGAAGGCACGCCAATCTCGCTGAGGCGTTTGCGAGTCTGATTCAGCGTGTTGATATCCTTGATGGGTCCTACCCGGACGCGATGCCAGGTTTCACTGTCCTTGATGCGGACGGTCTGAATTGAAGCGACAATGCCCTCCAATGCCAGCTTGGCCTTGAGGCGATCGGCCTGTTCCAGGTTGCGGAAGGAACCGGCCTGTAACATATAGTCCACCTTGCCCGGGGTCGTTTGGGTCGCCGGGGTTTTGCTGGCAGCGATCAACTCTTCTTCCGGGATCGCGACCTCCAGCTCAGGCAAAATGGTATAGAAATCAAATCTTGGCAAAGTCTTGGAATCAGCGGCGTTCGCGTCTGGCGGAGTGTTATTTGGTTTTGTGGCTTCGCGTACATCCTGGGCTTTTTGCTGGAAAAACTGACTTACGGCTTCCCCGATTTTGGCGGTTTCCCGCTTGGGATTGGTGCTGTCGAGATAGACCAGCAAAGCAACGAACAAGCCGATGAACAGGCCGCCCAGCATCCAGACCCAGCCGGGCAGGGAGGCTTTGTGTTTCGGTCGAGGGGTTCTGACGTAATCGCGTGGCATAATGCAGTGACGGGTTTCGAGGGATGAGTAGCGAGTAAAAACTGGTAACGAGTATATAGAAAAAGGCGGAGTCGTGTGCAGCGAATAGCGGGACTTACTGCACGTTTGGCACTCCTCGCCCGTTCATTGGGCGTTACATCGCCTCCGGTGCGGAAACCCCCAGCAGCGCCAGGCCATTGGCGATTACCTGCCGTACCGCGCTGATTAAAGCCAGGCGGGCATTGCGTAACCCGGTATCCTCCACCAGAAACTGGTGTGCGTTGTAATAGGTATGAAAGTCATTCGCCAGCTCTCGCAGGTAATGGGCCAATTGATGCGGCTCATGATTGAGGGCAGCGGCTTCGATGATTTCCGGGTAGCGTGACAGGCGGGTAATCAGGGATTGCTCGTGGGCTTCGTTCAGGCGTGACAGCTGGGCCAGACCCTGGGCTTCATCATAGGACAGGGCCTTGTCCTGGAGTTGCCGGAACACACTGCATACCCGCGCATGCGCGTATTGAATGTAGTACATGGGGTTATCGCTGGACTGGGACTTGGCCAGATCCAGATCGAAGTCCAGGTGTTGCTCACACTTGCGCATCACATAGAAGAAGCGAGCAGCATCACTGCCGACTTCCTTGCGTAATTGCCGCAGGGTGACGAATTCACCTGAACGGGTGGACATCTGGGCTTTTTCACCGCCACGGTACAGGATCGCGAACTGGACCAGTAATACGTCGAGCTTGTCAGCGTTATCACCCAGCGCGGTCAGGGCCGCCTTGACCCGCGGGACGTAACCGTGGTGGTCCGCGCCCCACACATCGATAACCCGATCGAAGCCACGTTCCAGCTTGTCCATGTGATAGGCAATGTCCGAGGCAAAATAGGTGCTCTGGCCGTTGTCGCGCACCAGCACACGATCCTTTTCGTCCCCGAAATCCGACGAACGGAACCAGAGTGCGCCACCCTTCTCATAGGTGTGGCCGCTGTTACGCAGGCGTTCGATGGCACGGGTGACGGCACCGGTATGGGTGAGGGATCGTTCGGAAAACCATTCTTCGTACACCACCCCGAATTGCATCAGGTCATCGCGGATGTCAGCGAGGATATAATTCAGTCCGGTGTCAAACACGAAACGGTAATCTTCCTCACCCAGATAATTGCGGGCCTGGCCGATGACCGCGTCGATATAGGCTTCCTTGTCACCACCGTCCGGTTCATCCGGCGGCAGGCTTTCTTGCACCACCTGCCAGGCGTGGCGAAACTTTTCACCGTTCTCACGGTGGAGCTTGGCGGCGATATCCCACACGTAATCACCCTTGTAACCGTTTGTCGGGAACGGTAATTCTTCACCGCATAATTCCAGGTAGCGCAACCACACACTGGCGGCCAGGATGTCCATCTGGCGTCCGGCATCGTTCACATAGTATTCACGGTGGACTTCAAACCCCGCCGCGGCCAGCAGATCGGCGACCGCTGCGCCGTACGCGGCCCCGCGACCATGACCAACGTGCAACGGCCCGGTTGGATTGGCGGAAACGAACTCCACCTGGACTTTCTTGTCATTGCCGATGGTGGAACGACCGAACGCCTCACCGGCTTCCAGGATGGCGGGGATGACGGCAGTGATGGCGTCTTGTTTGAGGAAAAAGTTGATGAAACCGGGACCGGCAATCTCGATGCGCGCCACGTCATCACCGGGCGGTAGCGCCGCGACGATCTGTTCGGCCAGATCGCGGGGCCTGGACCGTGCCGGCTTCGCCAGCAGCATGGCGACATTACAGGCGAAATCGCCATGACTGCTGTCACGGGTGCGTTCGATCTGGATCGACAGATCGAGATCGGCAGGAAGACGGTTCTCCTGCTGCAGACGGGCAATGGCGCTGGCCACCAGGTCGCTGAGTCGGGACTTCATAGTGTGGTTACATCATCAGAATCAAAGGCGCGGATTATACCTGTTTACCGCGCTGGGCGTCCCGGCTATGCCGCCCATGAAGCAGAAAAAAGCGCGCCCCGGTTCTGCGGCTGCGCTTCGCATGACATCAGGCTGTGAGTAGTTAGTTAACCGGTTTGGTCAACAGGACTTCGGCTTTGGTGATGCTGCCGACCGGTACCTGCATGGTGAATTTACCGCCATGGACACGCTGTTCCACCTGGGCCACGTTGCTGCCAACCCGGATCAGGAATCCCAGGCGGGCCTGCCCGGAACTGGTTTGCAGGCGGACTTCTTCACCGAGATATTTGTTCAGGCTGGTGACCGGGACGACATGGTAACGCGTTTCATAGCGGGTAATTTTCTTTTCGCGATGGGGACGCGGCGCCGGCTTGCTGCCGGGTGGCGCGAACAGGTTTTCAAATTTGCTGCCGACATTCAGTTGCTGGCCCTGATAGAAACTGAAACGCAGGTCCGTGACCTCATCGCCATTAATGCGCAATTTCAGGTTCAACAGGCCGGGGATGTCTTCCGGCTTGAACAGTGCCACGGTCTCCGGGGTGACCGACTCGGGTAACTCGAAGCTCAGATCGATCTGGCCGGGATTGCTTAAAAAAGCACGATACGCCTGGCGCAGGCCGGGGCCGGGTACGATGCCCCATGTGGACCCGTAATAGACAGGTTGCTGGTTTGCTTCCGCCTCGATGTACTCGTTGACTTCCAGTTTGCTCAGGCCGGCACAAAATTCAACCTGGCGACGGGTGTAGGACAGATCGGTGTAGTTTACCGTCACCTGGCTCAGGCGTGGCTGACTACCCGCCTGGATCAGGCTGATGACAGAGGTATCCGTGATCCCGTCCACGATTCCTTGCAGGCTGACGGCGGCCATATCCCGGCTGTTGGAAGTGATGTCGAGAATCAGGCGGGCGTTGGCAGCATCCAAGCGATAGCCAATATGCATATCCGCGACGATCTCCTCATAACCCATGTCACGCATTTCGCTTGGCCCGAAGAACAGGCGGCCACCACAAAGGGGATTGACACCATGGAGCTGGAGGTTGAGCTGACTGATGAGTTCCTCGAGTCGATCGGTAAACTCCCCGTAGAGATCCAGCGCCAGGCCTTCAATGTCGAGACTCAAGCGCTGCGGAATCCGGCCTTTTTCCAGTTGTTTGCTGTCCTGCAGCAGGTACCACAGGTTAGGGGTCTGGTAGCGAAGGGTTTTAATGCGGGCTTCATCATCCATGCCGTGAACCCGCAGCGTGAGATCATGCACCGCCAGGCTGCCGTTGACGGAACTCGACAGGCTGCCATATTCCAGCTTGCCGAACAGGCTGAACTGGCGGGCCAACTGATCCATTTCGCTCTTGAGGCTGTAATACAAATAGGCCTTGATACCGCCATAAGCCAGGCCTGCGATCACAAGCAGTCCGAGGAGAAAAAATTTCAGCTTTTGCATTGGCAGTCCGGTCTTCTTCTATGGTGATGTTAATAAAGGCAATATTCTGTTTCAGGGCTGCGGGCAGGTTATCCAATGGTCCCGCTGTTTGTTGTCATGCCACCCCGGGTGGTTCAACGTCGTGTGTTGTCATCGTCGAACGTCTTCCTGACTTATCGGCTGGCTTTTTGATCGGCTTAAATATTTTTCAGGATTAATAACTTAGAACATTTCCAGCGGATCGACATCAATCGACCAGCGTACCTTGCGGCCGCTTTTCAGGGTTTCCAGACGCAACAGCCAGGGAGTGAGGACCTGCTGCAGGTTCGATCGCGCCTCGGCTTGCAGGAGTAATTGCGCCCGACTGCGACCGGCACGCCGTTCCATCGGTGCCGGAAAAGGGCCGTAGAGTTCAACGCCAGCACCGTCCAGATTGGCTGCGAGCGAGCGGGCTTCTTCCAGAAAGTGTAACGGTGCCTGGGGATCGACCGCTTCGGCTCGTAATAGTGCCAGATGACTGAAGGGGGGTAGCCTGGCTGCCTGCCGTTCAGCCAGGAGTGTCCGGGCAAAACGTCCGTAGTCATGACTGAGCAGGCTTTGTAACAGGGGCGACTCCGGGTGATGAGTCTGGATGAGCACTTCACCCTGTCGTTCGGCCCGCCCCGCCCGTCCTGCCACCTGCAGGACCAACTGGCCGAGGCGTTCCGCGGCACGAAAATCGGCACTGAACAAGCCGTAATCCGCATCCAGTAATCCGACCAGGGTCAGATTGGGAAAGTGATGCCCCTTCGCCAGCATCTGGGTTCCCACCAGTATGTGGGGTTGACCCTGTTTGATCTGGTTCAGCATGGCCTGCATTGCGCCTTTGCGTCGGGTGGTGTCGCGATCAATGCGCAGGATGGGCGTGGCCGGGAAGTGTGCCTGCAGGGCCTGTTCGACCCGTTCTGTGCCATAGCCCATTTGCAGCAGTTCTGCGCCGTCACACTCCGGGCAGGTGTGGGGGAGCGGGCGCTCACTACCGCAATGGTGGCAGCGCATGCGATGCGCACGCTGATGCACGGTCATGTGGGCATCACAGCGTTGGCAACGGGCGTGCCAGCCGCAGTCATGACACATCAGAACCGGGGCGAAGCCACGCCGGTTAATAAACAACAAGACCTGACCCGCAGCATCCAGATGCGAGTGGATATGAGTGAGGAGTTGCGCCGAGAGACCGTGTTCCAGTTTCTGGCTGCGCACGTCCAGCAAGCGGAATTCCGGGGGAGTGGCCATCCCGGCGCGCTCGGGCAGATGCAGACGGGTGAAGCGCTGGCGATCGCAATTATACAGGCTTTCGAGTGCCGGGGTGGCTGAGCCGAGTATGAGCGGGATATCAAGGTGGCGAGCCCGCACGACGGCCAGATCCCGGGCGGAATAACGAAAACCTTCCTGTTGCTTGAAGGACAGATCATGTTCTTCATCGACAATGATGATCCCCGGGCGGGCGAGGGGCGTGAGCAAGGCTGAACGGGTGCCGATGATGATCCCCGCCTGGCCTCCGGCGGCACTTAACCAGGCATGCAGCCGTTCCTGATCATTCAGGCCGGAATGCAGGACCGCAATGGGTGAATTCGGAAAGCGGCGCTGAAACCGGCTTACCAGTTGTGGCGTGAGACCGATTTCCGGCACCAGGATCAGCGCCTGTTTGTGATCCGCAAGCAGGGATTCAATGGTCCGCAGGTAAACCTCGGTTTTACCGCTACCGGTGACTCCATCCAGCAAATAAGCATGATAGCGATCGGCCGTGGCCAGAATTTGCTGCACCGCCCGATGTTGTGCCGGATTGAGGTCGGGTGTGGTTTCGGCAGGTTGTGTCAGCCGGGTGGTGGCGGCCGGCGCTTCGGTTTGCTCCACCCAGTTTTTATCCAGCAGTCGTGCCAGAACGGGACGCCACTGTGGTCGCTGACGAGTCAGTTCCGCACTGCTCATGCCCGGGGCATGGTTTTGCAGTAATGCCAGCAGCTCGGCCTGGCGAGGCGCCCGGGAGAGTGTTGCCGGATCAACTTCTCGTCCTGTGGAAGTGAGACACCAGTATTCCAGACTTTTACTCTGAGCCGGGCGACCCTGGCGTAATAATACGGGCAACGCTTGCTGCATCACTTCGCCGATGGGATGCTGGTAATACTGGCTGGCCCACTTCAACAGCCACAACAGATCCGGACTCAGGATGGGTTCCGCATCCAGTGCCTGGATGGCGCGTTTGAGTCGCACGGCCGCCACCTGAGCCTGTTGCGTGACTTCCAGCAGGATCCCGATGACTTCGCTGCGGCCAAAGGGCAGGCGTAACCTGACTCCCGGTTTGAGGGCATCGGCCTGCGTATCCCTGGGGGGTAAATAATCAAAACTCCGCCGCAAAGGGGTCGGTATCGCGACACGTAACACCATCGGTGCGAGCTTATGGTTCACCGTACAGCGATCCTCATTAAACCCCACTTAGCGTCATCGATTAAGAACATTTCTAAGTTAAAATATCTAAGTGCTTGTCGAATATTGAGAATATTTCTTATCCACAGATCTTGTGGATAACTCTGTGGATGTTATGGGGTAAAGCAGACCAAGCCCGCATGAATGTTACAGCCATGTTAAAGTGGTCACAAAGTAAACGTGTATAAAAAACTATTAATAACAACAGGTTATATTATTTTTGCAGTCTCTGTGATGATTGCATGACAGTGGTTTTACGTAACACATTGTAATTTCTGGTCCTGTGTATAACCCGCACTTATTCAGTGCATGCATTGACTCTTCAGGGCAACGCGGTAAATGCCAACTTCTCGATGCCAGCACATGTGCTGCGAGGCGTCCTGATGCAAGCACCGGCCTCGCGACGGACAAATTTTACTTGTCGGAGCGTTAATTCCGGTCAACCTGTGAAAGAGAGTCAGGGACAGATCACACCGGTAAATCTTCCCCTGGCGGCTCATTACCAAACCGGGTTGAAGGGTAGTTTACCTGTCCGCTGGTAGCTTGGATACGAAGTGTGGGGCGCATTTATGAAATAATGAACCGGGTTAAATGATGAGTTGGGACAATGAACTGGGACGTCATCAGTGACGCAATTTCTGCGGCGAGTGGCCAGCCCTTCAGGCTGCAACGTGCCGACAGTATCGGGGGTGGCTGCATCAACAGCGCCTATCGCCTGGTGGGTGAGAGAACAAGTTATTTTGTAAAACTGAACCAGGCTGAACGACTGGATATGTTCGAAGCCGAGTCCGAGGGACTGCGCGCATTGGCCGAAGCGCAGGCGATCAGGGTACCGTTACCCGTGTGTAGCGGAATTGAAGCCGATCAAGCCTATCTGGTGATGGAGTATTTTGAGGGCGGCGGGGGTAATAGTCGCGCGGCGGAAACTTTTGGTCAGCAACTCGCGGCAATGCATCGTTTCACACGTGAACAGTTCGGTTGGCACCGTGACAATACCATCGGTGCCACCCCTCAGCCCAACCAGCAGTCCGCTGACTGGCTAAGCTTCTGGAGGTATCAGCGACTGGAATTTCAACTCGATCTGGCCGAACAGCGGGGCGCTTCCCGTGGTCTGCTGCGCAAGGGGGAGGAGTTATCGCAACTGATGGGGGGCTTGTTTGTGGGCCATGATCCCGAGGCTTCCCTGCTGCATGGTGATCTGTGGTCAGGGAATTATGCCATTCTGCGCGATGGGGAACCGATTATTTTTGATCCGGCGGTCTATTTTGGCGATCGCGAAGCCGATCTGGCGATGACGGAGTTGTTCGGCGGATTTCCGCAACGCTTTTATGCAGCCTACCAGGAAGCCTGGCCTCTCGACAGCGGTTACCGTGTGCGGAAGATATTCTACAATCTTTACCACATCCTCAATCACTTCAATATGTTCGGTGGCGGTTATGCCGGTCAGGCCGAGCGCATGACCGAACAGTTACTCAGCGAACTGCGTTAAGCCAGGCTTTTATTTCGTGTTATAAATCGGCGCCTCGCCTTCAGGGCGAGTACGAAAGCGGTTGTAGCCCCACCAGTATTGATCCGGAGTGGTACGAATTATTTCTTCAATATCCCGGTTCATGCAGGCCGCCGCGACCTTACTGTCAGCCGCATAGTTGCACTCACTTGCCGGGGTGATTTTGATCCGGAAACCACGGCCCCAGGCCAGGCGTTCGGCCACCATCATAACCACGCTTGCTCCGGTCCGGTTAGCCAGCCGACCGGTGAATACCGGGGTATAGGTCATGACCCCGAAAAAAGGCACAAACACGCCAGTACCCACGCCCGGATTCTGATCCGGCAAGGTGCCGATGATCTTGCCTCGCTGCAGGCTGCGTAACAATTCCCGCATCCCCTGGTTGTTGGAAGGCACCAGTTGGGCCCCGAAGCGTTCCCGTCCCTGCTTGATGAAACTATCCATACCGGGATGACGTTGCGGGCGATACATATTGGTCATGGGGTAATGGCGCGAGACGTAGAGACCGGCCACTTCCCAGTTACCCAGATGAGGGCAGACAATAATCACGCCCTTGCCCCGCTTGAGACCTTCCTCCAGCAGGGACTCCCCTTTGACTTCTCGTACCAGGTTGAGCACGCGATTGGCGCGACCCAGAAATAACAGGGGGGATTCGAGCAGCACCTTGATGGTGCCCACCAGGCTGCGGCGTGTCAGGCGTCGTCGCTCTGCCTGGTCGAGTTCGGGGAAACACAAATTCAGGTTGGTCTGCGCATAGTAGCGCTGCCTGGTACGTAAGGCGTAAAGCAACCAGCCCAATGGGTGGGCCAGAGCATGCAGCAGCGGTAACGGCAACCAGGCAACGAATTTCAGGAAAGTAAGCTGCATCTATTATCTAATTGATTTCAAATCCGGATAAAATTGCATAAATATGGCATTAATAACCCACATAAATCTAATTATATGCTGAAAATGCAATGTATTTCCCACTTTGATGGGAAATTGGACAAAATAACTCGACAATTATTCAATCCGCCTCTTTTATCGATAAAAGTGGGGTAATTGCTTTCAATATACTCTTGAAAAGGTACTTGTTGTGGAGCTCTTCTTGCGCCAACAGGGTCTTCATCCGGGCCCGCTCGGTCGGTTTGGCAAAACAGGCGGGACAGCTGTCAACCACCACGGGCAGGCCTGCGGTGCGCGCAAAATCGGCGGTCTGCCGTTCGCGCACGTAAATCATCGGGCGAATGATGCGCACATCACCGTCACGGTTGGTGTAGTTGGCCTTCATGGTCCGCAGTTGCCCGCCGTGAAACGCGGACATGAGAAAGCTCTCGGCCAGATCGTCCAGGTGCTGTGCCAGAGCCAGCACGTTGTAGCCTTCGCGGCGACAGGTGGTGTACATGATGCCGCGTTTCATGCGTGAACAGAATGAACAGAAGGAGTCGTTTTGCATCTGGGTTTTGGCCTGTTCCTCGATGGCATGACTTTCATAGAAATAGGGGATGCCAAGTTCTGCCAGATATGGTTTCAGGCCGGAGGGATCAAAGTCCTCGACCTGGGGATCGACTGTGATCGCCGCCAGGTCAAAATGAATCGGGGCATGGCGCTGGAAATGTCGCAGGCAATGCAACAGGGAGAGCGAGTCCTTGCCTCCGGACACACCCAGCAAGACCCGATCACCGTCCTGAATCATGGTGTGCTCCACCAGTGCACGACCGATGGGTCGCAACAAGGCCTTGGGTAGTTTAATTTCCTCGCTCATGGAAGCAGAGTGTAACGGCGCGCCTGGTAAGGCGCCAGACTCGCGCCAGCCATGCTACACTGCGCGGCTCAATCAGCCTGGTTAGTCACAGCGAAATGCGGATCGTCATGAACAAATTCGAACAACTTCTGAAACAACGTATCCTGATACTGGATGGTGCCATGGGTACCATGATCCAGAGTTACAAACTGGATGAAGACGGTTACCGCGGTGAGCGCTTCAAGGACTGGCCCTCGGATCTGAAAGGTAACAATGATCTGTTGGCGCTGACTCAACCCGACATTATCAAGGAAATTCATGCCGAGTATCTGGAAGCCGGGGCCGATATTCTCGAGACCAACACTTTCAATGCCAATGCCTACGGCATGGCCGATTACGGCATGCAGGATCTGGTGTATGAGTTAAATGTTACGGCGGCCCAGCTGGCGCGGGAAGTGGCTGATACTCACAGTACCGAGGATAAACCGCGGTTTGTCGCCGGCGTGCTGGGGCCGATGCCGGTGACCGCGTCCATGTCCAAGGATGTGAATGATCCCGGTGCCCGCGATGTCACCTTCGATCAGTTGCGCGAGGCCTATGGGGTTTCCCTGCAGGGTCTGATCGAAGGCGGGGTTGATATCCTGTTGGTGGAAACCGTGTTCGATACCCTCAATGCCAAGGCGGCGTTGTTTGCTATCGACGAGTATTTCGAGCGACATGACACCAGGCTGCCTGTGATGATCTCCGGCACCATTACCGATGCCAGTGGCCGGATTCTTACCGGACAGACACCGGAAGCCTTCTGGAATTCGTTGCGGCATATTAAACCGGTCAGTTTCGGTTTTAACTGCGCCCTCGGCGCCAGGGAATTACGTCCCCATGTGGAAGAAATGGCGGCGATCGCGAATTGCTGTATCAATGTGCACCCGAATGCCGGCTTGCCCAATGCGTTTGGCGGGTTTGATGAAACGCCGGAAATGCTGGCCGAAGAGATCGGTGACTGGGCCAAGCAGGGGTTTGTCAATATCGTCGGTGGTTGTTGTGGCACCACACCGGCCCATATCCGTGCCATTGCTGAAGCGGTCAGTCCCTATCCACCCCGCCAGATACCCAGGGTGGCATTGGAATGTCGACTCAGCGGTCTGGAACCCTGCAATATCCGGGAAGATTCCCTGTTCGTGAATGTGGGTGAACGCACCAACGTAACGGGTTCGGCCAGGTTTAAACGGCTGATCCTGGAAGACAACTACAGTGAAGCACTGGAAGTGGCACGCCAGCAGGTCGAGAACGGGGCGCAGATCATCGATATCAACATGGATGAAGGGATGCTGGATGGTGAGAAAGCCATGCGGACCTTTCTCAACCTGATTGCCTCGGAACCGGATATTGCCCGGGTGCCGGTAATGATCGATTCCAGTAAGTGGGACATCATTGAAGCCGGACTGAAGTGTATTCAGGGCAAGGGTGTGGTGAATTCCATCAGCCTCAAGGAAGGGGAAGAAAAGTTCATCGAACAGGCCCGGTTATGCCGACGTTATGGCGCGGCCATCATTGTGATGGCCTTTGACGAAGCGGGCCAGGCGGATACCTTTGCGCGCAAAACAGAAATTTGCCAGCGTGCCTATGACCTTCTGACCGAACAGGTGGGCTTCCCGGCGGAAGATATTATTTTTGACCCGAATATTTTCGCGGTGGCGACCGGCATCGAGGAACATAACAATTACGGTGTCGATTTCATCGAGGCCACTCGCTGGATCAAGCAACATCTGCCGCATGCGATGGTCAGCGGTGGTGTCTCCAACGTATCGTTTTCTTTCCGGGGCAATAATCCCGTGCGCGAGGCGATTCACGCTGTATTTCTGTATCACGCCATTCAGGCCGGCATGGACATGGGTATTGTGAATGCCGGGCAGCTCGCGGTTTACGATGAACTGCCAGAGGAAATGCGCGAACGGGTTGAGGACGTGGTACTGAATCGTCGCGATGATGCCACGGAGCGCCTGCTGGAGATCGCCGACAAATACAAGGGCGAAGGCGCAGGCAGAAAGGAGGAAGATGTTGAATGGCGGAGCTGGCCGGTAAGCAAGCGCCTTGAACATGCCATGGTGAAAGGCATCGATGCCTTTGTGGTGGAAGACACGGAAGAAGCCCGCCAGCAGTTTGCCCGGCCGATCCAGGTCATCGAAGGACCCCTGATGGACGGCATGAATGTGGTGGGGGACCTGTTTGGTGCCGGCAAGATGTTTTTGCCCCAGGTGGTTAAATCCGCACGGGTAATGAAAAAAGCCGTGGCGCATCTGATCCCGTTTATTGAGGCGGAAAAGCAGGCCGGGGCCCGAAGCAACGGCAAAATCCTGATGGCCACCGTCAAGGGTGACGTACATGACATCGGCAAGAACATCGTGGGTGTGGTGTTGCAATGTAACAATTTCGAAGTGCTCGACCTTGGTGTGATGGTGCCGGCCAACCAGATTCTGGACACGGCGCAGAAGGAACAGGTCGACATTATCGGGCTGTCTGGCCTGATTACGCCGTCTCTGGATGAGATGGTGCACGTGGCCAAGGAAATGCAACGGCTGGACTTTAATATTCCCTTGATGATTGGGGGCGCGACCACCTCCAAGGCCCATACCGCCGTGAAGATTGAGCAAAACTATCATGCGGCCACAGTGTGGGTGAAAGATGCCTCGCGGGCCGTTGGCGTGGCACAAAACCTGGTCAGTGAGGATCAGAAACAGGCGTTTGTTGAACAACTGCGTAATGATTATGAGCAAGTGCGGAAACGCCATGCCGGACGCCAGACTTCCACCAGGTGGTTGAGCCTGGAAGCAGCACGGGCCAACAAGACACCGATTGACTGGAGCGACTATTCCCCGGTGATTCCCAATGAGCTGGGGTTACAGGTCTTTGATGACATGCCCCTGGAGTTTCTGGTGCCGTATATCGATTGGACGCCGTTTTTCCATACCTGGGAACTGAAAGGCAGTTATCCAAAAATCCTCAAAGACAGCGACAAGGGCAAGGAAGCACAGAAACTGTTTAACGATGCCCAGGCAATGCTCGAGAATATCATCGCCGAGAAGTGGCTCAAGGCACGGGCAGTGGTGGGATTGTTTCCAGCCAATAGTATTAATGATGATGATATCGATGTGTATACCGATGATTCACGCAAGAAAGTGCTGACGACCTTGCACCATCTAAGGCAACAGAGCGAAAAAGCACCGGGTAAGCCGAATCGTTGTCTGGCCGATTTCGTCGCGCCGCGGGAAAGTGGCAAGCATGATTACATCGGTGCCTTTGTGGTTACCGCCGGTATCGGCATTGAGGAACACGTCGCCCGATTTGAGGCAGCGCACGATGACTATAGCGCCATCATGTTGAAAGCTCTGGCGGACCGCCTGGCGGAAGCCTTTGCCGAACACATGCACGATCGCGTGCGGCATATTAACTGGGGTTTCGAGAAGGGTGAGTGGACACCGCGCCAGGGGCTTGACAGTAAAGACTTCGATAATGAAATGCTGATCCGTGAAAAGTATACCGGTATCCGGCCGGCGCCCGGTTATCCCGCCTGTCCGGATCACACCGAGAAACCGGCCTTATGGCAATTACTGGATGCGGTAACAAACAGCGGTGTTTCGTTAACCGAGAGTTATGCCATGTGGCCAGCGGCATCCGTCAGTGGCTGGTACTTCAGTCATCCGCAAGCGACTTATTTTGCCGTGGGCAAGATAAACCGGGATCAGGTTGAAGATTATGCCCGGCGCAAGGGCATGTCAGTGGCGGAAGCGGAAAGATGGCTGGCGCCCAACCTGGGCTACGAGCCTGATTAAGTCGTACTACGGATAGAGACGCCGGGTGCTGCGTATCGAATTTGTATCAAAGTCCTAGGACACCATTTCCGGAGTGGTTTATGAAAAGTCTGTTTCTTGCCGCCATCGTGTTGCTGGCCTTGAATGCCACGGCTGAGACGGGCACCGATCAAATCATCCCGGAATTTCCGCAGCAACAGACCGCGCGTGATCTCCTTACGGCCTGTGCCTCGAGCACGATTAGCAACCTGGGCAGGGCACGGCGTAAATACTGTGCCGGTTTTGTCAGCGGGGTTGAAGAAGCCATCCGATTCAAGAGCCAGTTACTGGGTGCCGAGATCCGGATCTGTCCTGCCAGCGGGATTACCGCACAGCAATTTGCCGATGCCTATCTCAAGTACGCCAACACGCACCTCAAAGAACTCGATAAACCTGCGGTTGAGGTCGTGTTTAACGCCTTAAAACAGGCCTTTCCCTGTCCGTAACTTCAAAATGTTTCTGTCCTGTAGCCTCTGTACCGCAAGGCACGTTAAGTTCCTGCCATCACCCACCTAGATTTGATCATTTAACAAAGTCTCGATCAGCTCGAGTTTGTCAGATGATTTGTTGTAAACCGCGTGCGCTGTGCGCTGGATAACGGGGGCGTCGGCAACGGCATACAATTTACCCTGGTTGATGAGATCTGCCACGGTGGGTCTGGCGAGATACGCGTTCCCCCCGTTGGTCAGTATGTAATCGAGCGCAATGCGACCATGACTGACATGCAGGTGGGGGCGGGCGACATCCGCAAATTGTTGGGCATGCTGATTGGTAAATGCCGTTCCCCATTCCACCATGATGTAATTCTCAGCTAATGCCGCATTACTAGCCAGGCCCGGAAAAGATGACACCAGGATCAATTCGATATTTGATAGCGGTTGGCAGACAAGTTGATCATTATTGAGCGGGTCAAACAGGAAAGCGATGTCCATTGTATTCTGGGTGATGCGGCGATACAGGGTTTCGGCACCATGAATTTCGGCATGCACAGCGAGATTTGGTTGCGCGGGTATCAACGCATTTAACCACTGTTGCAGGGAAATATCCCATAAACTGGGCAGGCCACCGATGGTAAATGCGGTGCGGGCTGCCTTGGCCGCGCCGATCTCCTGGCGCGCCTGGTTCCAGCTGGTGGTGATCACCTCTGCGTATTGCTGCATACGCTCACCCGTTACTGTGAGCTGGATGTTATTTCGCTCTCGGCTGAACAGTTTGGTACCCAGTTGTTCTTCCATATTTCTGATCCGGGCACTGACCGTGGATTGCGTTACACAGAGATTTTTGGCGGCCTGGCCAAAATGGCGCGTCCGACACACCTCAAGAAAGGTCCTGAAATCATTAATATCCATGGGATACGCTAATAACCTTTTGAAAAATAAAGGTGAGATAGCAAGTTGCGGTCGCTAATATCGATTAAAAAAATCGATTGTGTCAATCATTTTATTTCACTTTACGCATGACAAAGTCGGCATTAAATATCGAATCGCAGAATATGCTGCCAGGGCTTGTGGGCATTGTCACAGCCGGTTTTATCTCAATGGAGTAACACATGAAAAATGTTTTGTCATGGCTGGTTCTGGCCTTTGCTCTGAGCGGGTTTTCAGTTTCAGCCCAGGCAGTGACCGAGGAAGATCCTGAATATCAGGCAGTGGTCAGTTTGTGTAGTGCAGAAGCAGAAGGGGCAGAAAATCCTGATGCTTATATGCAAGAATGCGTGGAAACCAAGTTGGCGGAACTGGATAAAGAGCCCGCAGAAAAACCCGAGTAATTGTAACGCGCTTTGTGCTCCGGCCTTGCCGGAGCAACATTTTTATCCTTGAAAGGTGGAAGGTGATAGAAAATGGCGACTTATGATGACTTTTATGATGATGAAGACTTCAGCGACTTTGTTGACGAAGTTGAGGTGGAATCGGACAAGTCAGCCAGACGCAAGCTGGATGACTATTTTGAAATGCGCCGTCTGAAACAGTTACTCCGGGATACCTTTGACGATCATTAACCTTTTCTAGCCACTCACCTGGCGCCGGTATCCGCCGCCAGGCTGGCGCCAATAAGCTATGGTTTTTGCTGAGCCCCGGGCATCTGCTCGGGGTTCTTTTTTTATGGCGGAAACAATCGCCAGAAAGTTGGAAAGTGCTCCCATAAACAACAGCTTATGATTTGTAAAACCATTTGCAGCAGGGCCCGGCAACAGGTCGGGATAATATACTTGACTAATTTACTAGGATATTGTTAAATAGTGCCAGATTTATGGGTGTATGCAACCCATTGCGTATTTAACAACTTGAGTACCAGGCGAATTAACGAGGTATTGATATGACACTTCCAGAACGTGATGGAGATGGTTATCTTGTCGACATGAACATCTGGTCAGCGGAGATTGGTAAAGCGATGGCGGAAGCCGATGGGGTTGAGCTTGATGACGTCAAGTGGGAACAAATCCTGAAGGCTCGTGAGTACTACGAGGAATATAGCGTGGTGCCACCCATTCGGAAGTTTGCCAAATATCTCGGTGCCGATCAGAAAGAGATGTTCAAGATATGGATGACGGGACCCATGAAACCAATTACCAAATATGGTGGGCTACCCAAACCGACAGGTTGTGTCTAAAGACATCTCGACCACATAGTTAATGCAAAAGGCCGGTTTTTAACCGGCCTTTTTGTTTCTTATACTTTGTGACATGGGGATGCGCATCATGTCTTATCTATTGTTGGTTTCATCACTGACGGTGGGTGTTGCGGCTGAACAAGGTGACAAAACCATGGACCTGGAACGAAGTGTATGTGGTCTCAAGGAACCTCTGTTGTTCTGGCTCTGGAGCAGTCAGGCTGGTAATCCGGATGCCAGCCGGGTACGCGGCCTGACGAATGCAGAGCAAATAAAATTTCGTACGGTTGATGGCAGACAACTGAGTGGTTATCGCCTGAATGCCGAGACGCGAGACATAAAACACCAGAGTGATAAACCAAAGGGTTATTTGCTGGTGTTGCAGGGCAATGCCATGCTGGCGGATCAGATTCTGGGTGAGTTTCGGGCTTATGCGGAAGCTGGCTATGATGTATATATTTATGATTATCGCGGTTATGGTCACTCCGAAGGTAAACGTCGACTCAAGGCAATTGTGCAGGATTATCGCAGTATTCTTTCGGATCTGAATACGGGGAATTATGACAACAAGCTGATTTATGCCATGTCATTAGGCGGAATCATCCTGCTGGATGCCTTGAATACCGAAATCCAGCTTGATCGAGTTGTTATCGATTCCAGTCCCGGCCGCTTGTCCGATTATGGTTGTCCGGAAAGCTATGACCCTATTAATCATCTGCCGGAAGATTGTGACAATTTCATGTTTATTGTCGGGCAACAGGATCGTGTTGTAAATCCCACCATGTCGCACGCCTTGCTTGAGTTGGCACGACAACGGGGCGCATTGATTGTCAATGATAGCCAGTTTTCACATCCCTTTATGGATTTGGACTGGGCTGTGCATCAACGGCGAATGCAATTAATTCAGACGTATCACCTGCAGCAGGAATAATCGCCACAGGATATTGAAATATGTCCACCGGGGTCATCACATCCAGTCAGTTTCGTCCTGCTGTGTTCGCCGCCAATCGACATGTGCAGACTTTGCTACCGACGATGTTCCGTATTAACCATACGGTGCTATATGAACACCAGGAACTGGCTTTGCCTGATGGGGATTTTCTGGATCTGGCCTGGAATCGGAACCCCGTGAAGGCACAGAACAAACCCATAGTGGTTATTTTCCATGGTCTGGAAGGCTCGATAGGATCGCCATATGCAAAAGGTTTGATGCAGAGTGTCGACAGAAAAGGCTGGAATGTGGTGGTGATGCACTTTCGAAATTGCTCTGGTCGACTAAACCGTGCGGCGCACACATATCATAGTGGTGAAACAGCTGACGCCATTTACTTTTTAAATTGGTTACAACAAAACTATCCCCGGGCGCCGATACTGGCGGTCGGCTACTCTCTTGGCGGCAACATGTTACTCAAGCTGCTGGGTGAGCAGGAAGCGAATACATCTATCAAGGCGGCTGTAGCTGTAAGTGTACCGATGCTATTGCAGCAGTGTGCGGATCAGATGCGCAGAGGTTTTTCGCGTTTTTATCAGTACATGTTGTTGCGCAAAATGAAGCAGAAATTACTGGCGAAATACCAGCAATACAACTATCAACAATTGATTGGCCTAAAGTACGAGGATATTTCTCGGATCAAGGATTTCTGGGCGTTTGACAACGTATTTACCGCACCGATTAACGGCTTCAGGGATGCGCAGGAATACTATGATAAAGCCAGTTCCCGGCAGTACCTTGGCAGGATTCGAACACCGACGCTGATTATTCAATCGCTTGACGATCCCTTCATGACACCGGCCGTGATCCCACAGCAGCATGAACTGTCATCATCTGTCCGTCTTGAACTGAGCGAAAAGGGCGGACATGTTGGATTTGTCAGTGGCTATCTGTGGCAGCCGGAGTTCTGGTTGGAAAAAAGAATAATGGCGTACTTTTCTGATTTTTTTTAAAGTGAGAATCTGGCTGGAATCCCCGCTAACTGTTTATTCCTGTTTCAGGCCGCGTGCGTCGAACAGAGTCAGTTCCCAGCGATTTGTTGAGGTGTCATACCGCAGGATATATAGCCCTTCATCATTTCCCAGAACCTTGAAGTAACGATGATCCGGTGAGATCCAGCGATCGATAACCTCGGCCACTTCAATGCTGCGAGCACCGATTTGAAATCGTCGGGGTGTTTCTTCACCCCGGTAGCCCGCATAACATTCAACATGTAGAGTCAATAGTTCCTGGTTCATCGTGTCGATCTGCTCAAGGTCGAATTTGTTAGTTTACCCGGTTTCAATAGCTTAGTTCTAAAATTCACACAAGGGTTCCCTGTTTACCAGGCATAAATGAAGAATTACGCTTGTGATCAAGCGACAGTCTGATAGACTGCGCGACATTTTTGTGTCCAGCACTGTTTTTTTCGAGGTTAATGATGTTCAAACTGGGTTGTGCCAGCCGTGTCTGTTTTAAAAATGAAATCCTTTCAGGCCTCACGGTCGCGCTGGCGCTGGTACCAGAAGCCGTTGCCTTTGCCTTTGTGGCGGGGGTGGAACCATTGGTGGGATTGTATGCGGCCTTTATGGTCGGATTATTGGCGGCGACGCTGGGGGGGCGACCAGGAATGATTTCCGGGGCAACCGGGGCGATGGCGGTCGTCATGGTATCTCTGGTTGCTGAACACGGAGTGGAATATCTGTTTGCCACTGTGGTATTGACCGGGCTGATTCAGATCACTGCGGGTGTGTTGCGGCTGGGTAAATATATTCGCATGGTGCCGTATCCGGTGATGCTGGGATTTGTGAACGGCCTGGCGATCGTGATCTTTCTGGCGCAATTACAACACTTTCAGGTGGCTGTAGCGGATGGCAGCCGGGAATGGATGAGTGGTACCTCACTATGGTTTTTCCTCGGTTTGATATTGTTAACCATGTTGATTACCCATTTCATGCCCAGGCTCACGGGTGCCTTTCCCGCTTCACTCGCTGCCATCATCGTGGTTTCGCTGCTGGTAATTGGATTTGATATTGATACCAATACCGTGGGGGATCTGGCTTCAATTGAAGGCGGCCTGCCTGTATTTAGCATTCCTTCGGTGCCATTCAATCTGGAAACCTTGTTCATTATTTTGCCCTATGCCGTGATATTGGCGGCGGTGGGATTAATCGAGTCCTTGTTGACGCTCAGTCTGATAGACGATGTAACTAATAGCCGCGGACGGGGTAATCGTGAATGTGTTGGCCAGGGTATCGCCAATACAGTAACCGGCTTTTTTGGTGGCATGGGTGGGTGTGCCATGATCGGACAGAGCATGATCAATATTAATTCCGGTGGACGACAGCGTTTGTCCGGTATTGCAGCAGCCTTGTTTTTGCTGGCATTTATTCTGTTCGCCTCGAGCCTGATTGAAAGAATTCCCATGGCGGCGTTGGTAGGGGTGATGTTTATGGTAGTCCTGGCGACGTTTGAATGGTCCAGTTTGCGTATCATGGGAAAAATTCCCCGTACCGATGCCTTTGTGCTGGTACTGGTATCAGCGGTGACGGTGATGACCGATCTGGCGATTGCGGTGATTATCGGGGTGATCGTCTCAGCACTTGCCTTTGCCTGGGAACATGCCAAGCATATCAATGTGAAAGGTTACGATGACGAAAATGGTTCGCGGATCTATGAACTTAGCGGACCGTTGTTTTTTGGTTCGGTGAAAAATTTTCTGGAACTCTTCAATCCGCAGACCGATCCCGATGATGTCATTATTGAATTTCAGAATTCCCGGGTTGCGGATCACTCTGCCATCGAGGCCATTGATAATCTGGCGGACAAGTACATCAAGGCAGGGAAAACATTGCATCTGCGCCATTTAAGTGCCGAATGTCGGGAATTGCTACAAAAAGCCGGCGACCTGGTCGAAGTCAATGTGCTGGAGGATCCCCGTTATCGCGTGGCAGATGACAAGCTGGCGTAATCAAAGCAAAAGTGATTTAAAAAACAAAAAAGCCCGCTTTTGCGGGCTTTTTTGTTGTGGCTCCGGGTTGATTTTAAGTCAGTGATATTACCGTGGCGATTAATAATAAAACGATCGCAAGGCCCTGAAAAATAACTCTGGCGCTCATCAACTGGCCGCTATGTTCGGAATCATAGGTTCCACCATGTGCCATTGATCCCAGACCCCATCCGAGTGAAACAATCGTGGCTACCAGCGCCAGAATTATTGTGATTGTTAATATGGTCATGATATGCCCTCCTGTGGGATCGCCTTTACTAAAAGAATAGTAAAGGGCCGTTGAGGAGGGTTAACACGGCCATGATCTGGATCAACCAGGAGCGGGATTCGTTAACTATTAAAGAAGTTTATAGAAAAAATAAATTTTATAAATCAGTCTGGGTTGGATCGCTCAAATACCGGTTCTGCATGACGGTTTATCCCAACCAACCGTAAATACTTATTGTTGCGAGGTGAGTAGTTGCAGCAGCTGTGTATGGAGCGCGTCAAGTTTCGTCTCCAGCGGTTGCATGGCTGCAGCATCAATTTGTGGAAAAGCGTCCCGGATTGCGCCCAGGCAAAGCTCATGATGATGTTCAAGGATGGTGTGGATCTGGTGCTGATTCCGGGGCCGGGGCGGTGATGGGAATTCGGTTGAATTCGTCGTGGCCAGGAGCTCAATTTCGGCATAACGTGGAATGAGTTTATTTGCCCCGCTTTCAGCGTGACTGGCGACCAGGGGAGTTGTCTTGACATAAGTCTCGCCCTGGTAGCGAAATTGTTGCCCGATTTTCAAATATTGAAATTTCATATCCGTTTTTTTACGCCATGACTTGATGTCGTGAAACAGCTTAATGGACCAGGTTTCCCAATCCGTGTTGTCCGACTTTTTTGCCCGCCAGTCGGCACGCCTGCGCCAGGGCCCCGGCCAGCGGTTGACCAACCGCAATGGCATGGATCAGTCCGGCATTAAAGGTATCACCCGCACCCAGGGTATCAATGACCTCAGGTGGTGGGTATGCGGGTGAATGATAGTCATGGTCTTGATGATCCCGTGCCCATGCGCCCCCATCACCCCAGGTACACACGAAGGTGGCTCCGGGTGCAACAGGTCGCATCGCATCAAAAAATTCGCTTGGCTGATCGAAACCGCGGCTAGAAACGAACACCCGGGAAAACAACAGGATATCGGCCAGGGGAAGCAGCAGGTCAATGCCCTCGCGATCTTTTTCGATTTCCACAGAGATGGGTTGATCCACACGTCGCTGTCGGGTTTCTGTCAGCATGCGTTTTACCTCAGATGCATTACGGCCCTCGAAATGGAACCAGTCAAATTCCTCCAGGGGAATTTGTTGATAGCGCTGGAAGTCATATTCGGGTAAATCGCGGTAATGCACGATGGTGCGTGAACCTGTTTGCTGATTCAGGGTAATGTACGAGGTGGGTGATTTGCCTTGTTTAACGTGCTGGCAGAATCCGGTGGCAACCTGTCTGGCTTTTAATTCCTGTTCGATACGGTGTCCATCCGGTTCATGTGCGAGGCTGCCGGCAAACTCAAGCTGGTGGCCGAACTGGGCGAGAACGGTTGCGGTATTGGCGGCATTACCGCCGCACTCGACCCGTTGGGCAAGGGCGCGCATTTCCTCGTCTTCAGCGGGATAGTGATCGACAATGTTAATGATATCCAGCGTGGCGATCCCGACAGTCAATATGCGGCTCATGAGACTATTAACACGCGATTTTCATTCATACGGGATCGGTTAATCGCTCGGCTGGGTTAATGTCGGGCCATCATGTGCCGGATTATTTACTGCGGTACTGACACGATACAACTCCAGAAGATCCGGTTCACACGGATGGAGCAGATAAGCAAGACCTTGCGTATCGGTGTTGTGAGATTCAAGCCACATCGTGTGATCCTTCTCTTCCAGAATAACAGGCATGCGATCGTGAATTGTTTGCAATAAGGCGTTGGCTTCTGTGGTAACAATTGTACAGGAATTAACGATATGTTCACCTTCCCAGTATTCCCATAGACCCGCGAAGGCCAGCAAGCTGTCGTCTTTGCGATGAATATAATAGGGTTGTTTGCCTTGAGCCGTAGCTTGCCATTCGTAAAAGCCACTCGCCGGAATTAAACAACGGCGATGCTTGAAAGCATCACGAAAGGCAGGCCGCTGGCTCAACGTTTCCATCTTGGCATTGATCATCTTGTATTTACTCTCCGGTTGCCTGGCCCAGTGAGGAATCAGGCCCCAGTGCATCAAGGCACAGCTACGACCATTTCCGGGTGATTCACAGATCACCGGAATATCACCCCCCGGGGTGATGTTCCAGCAAGGCTGGAAGTCCGGGACAGGACCATCGATGCGAAAATAATCCGCGATGTATTGGGGTCCGGCAGCTAGCGTATATCGGCCACACATGGGATCAATGATTAGCCTTCTGTTTATTTCGTGTAGTGGTAGTAGCGGAGATTCAGGTATAGCACGACGTCTTCGATATCGCGGGGTGACCATTTTAATTCCAGTTCCTGTGACCAGCGAAGGATGGCACTTCGTAAAGTGGCGAGGTTCCTGGCGTGGCGTTTTTCCCGGATATGGACAATGCTTTCATGACACATGAGACAGTGATTGCTGTAGAGCAATTCACCCCGTGATGGGACGGTTTTATTCTTGCCTGGAGGTGTTGCGGCCTGCGGCGAGTCTGTTGGTTGCAGGTTAACCTCCGGTTGCGGGGGCGAATCGACGGTTGCCATCACGTTGCTGGCAAGCAAAGCCGTCAGCAGGAGTATGAGATATTGTTGTGGCATCATTTGTGATTTCATCCGGTTCTGTTTTCAGTATAGGCAAGAATCAACAGACTCAGTCGCGCTGCTGGCGGACATACTCATACATCATGATCGAGGCAGCGATACTGACATTTAGACTTTCCACACTGCCGAACTGGGGGATAGCCAGACAGCTGATGTCGGGATAGTTGGTTGGATTAAAACTGATACCAAGCCCCTCGTTTCCCAGGATGAAAGCACTTTTCAATGGCAAATCTGCCTGGTAAATCGGGGTCGCGCAATCTGCCGCAAGCATAAAGAGTTTATAACCCTGGTCCCGCAACCGGGCATGGCAGGCCTGAAAGCTGTCATGAAAGTGGGCCGGGACCTTGCGGAAAGCCCCCTTGGCCGGGGCCGGATCAAAAGCTGCGACATTGATCAAATGCACTTCCCGCGCGCCGAAAGCCTCGGCGCTGCGAAATATCTTGGGGATATTGAACCCCGCCTTGAGCTGGTCCAGGACCAGAATGAATTCATGAATCCCTGGTGTCGCGGTCTGGTTTCGCCACTTTTCTTTCTGGAATCGCAACAGGGCATTTTTGCGCCGATTGCGGCGCTTTTTGCTTTCCTGACGGCTGACCATGGCGTCGTGGCTACCTCTTTCCTCGGCTGGACGTCATGATACTGGAGCCAGGAAATCAAGGCGATACATCATTATCTCCATACTAATTACATGGTTTTTTTAATGGCCTTGGGATTTTCGGGTTGAAATATTAGGAAGCATTAATATACTAGCAAGGATCGCGGAATTGGAGAAAAACTATGCATTGGAATATCAAGGAAATTGAAGCGCCGGAACTCGCCAGATGGCAGGATGAAAAGTCTGACAAGATCCGGGTGATTGATGTGCGTGAAATGTCCGAGATTGCCGCCGGTACCGTCCCCGGTGCCAAAGCGATGCCCATGGCATCCATTCCGGCCAGAATCCACGAGTTGGACAGGGACAAAGAACTGGTATTCATCTGCCGCAGCGGTGCCCGTTCTGCCCAGGTGTGCATGTTCCTGCAGCAACAGGGGTTTGAAAAGGTATATAACCTGCGAGGCGGGATGTTTGGTTGGGCCGGTGCGGGTCAGCAAATCAACCTGCCTCAGGCGGTTTAAAGCGGTAAAAGTAATAAAGCAGAAAAGCCGGCGTCTGCCGGCTTTTTTCTTGCAGTTGGAACTGGCCAGGGATGAGCTTTTGCCAGTGTCTGACCAGCCTGTCAGGCTGCATGATGCTCCTTGACCAGGGGAAACATTTTTTCATTCTCGTATTTCACCCTGTCCTTGATTAATTGGAAAATCTCGCGACTTTCCTGAATCAACTGGTCGTGTTCATCCTCGCCCACGGCAGGATTGCACCAGCGACGGACATAGCCGGAAAAGCGTTTCTTGATTTGTCTGGCGCTGTCATGAAAATTCCTGGCGACATTGCTTATCGCCGTATTATCGTGTTCGGCCAGCGCGGAATAAATGGTGTTATCTTCAAACACCAGGTGGATCCAGACCTTTTCCTTGAAGCGATTCATTAATTCGCACACGTAAGGGTTATTGTGCAGGGAAGGTTGTTCAACCAGCACGGATAATACCGCACACAGATCAGCTATTTCCCGGTTCTGGGTTTTTAATTCATCAAGGGAATACATTTTGGCTCAACCCGGCTTGGTGACACACTTTTAAATAACGTTAGCTGATCCAGGCCATCACAGGCAACAAGCAATGCTCATAACCCTGTCCCAGGGATCAGAGCCCCAGGGGGTGGATCAGCAGAATCAGGTGAACCGCTTCCGGCTCCAGCCGACAAACCGTCGGGCGCTGTGCCGGCGGGTAAATATTGATTAGAATTAACTAATATTTACAACCGTGGGGCGATCACCAGGGTAGACCGGCATAGAAGAAGGCATCAGCCCGTCACGGGCGCTGCGTTGATATCAGCCGGCCAGGGTTAACTATCTGTTTTTTTAAGTGAAAATATCAGGGCAAGGTTTACCCGCTCAGGCGAAGCGATTAAGATCAGCCGCCTGATCAACTTCGGGACAGCCAGTGCAGACCGGCAGGACGAGACCAACATGACGATGAAGTACAAAACCGATGATTTGCGAATCGCTGCGATGAGCGAGGTGGTGCCGCCGGTGCAATTGCACAAGGATTGCCCGGTGACAGAGCAGGTCAGCAGGCTGATTTTCGATACACGTACGGCGATCCACAACATCCTCGAAGGACGCGACGATCGTCTGCTGGTAATTATCGGGCCCTGCTCGGTCCATGATCCCGTCGCTGCCCTGGAGTACGCCCAGCACCTGCAGACCATGCGCAAGGAATTACGTGATGACCTGTTAATCGTCATGAGAGTTTACTTCGAAAAACCTCGCACGACGGTTGGCTGGAAGGGGTTGATCAACGATCCCGATCTCGATGACAGTTACCAGATTAATAAAGGTTTATATATTGCCCGTAAGCTGCTTTTAGACATCAACAGCCTGGGTGTGCCTGCCGCCACCGAGTTTCTCGATCTTATTACCCCGCAATATATCGCGGATTTGATTAGCTGGGGGGCTATTGGCGCCAGGACTACCGAGAGTCAGGTTCACCGTGAACTGGCCTCCGGCCTGTCATCGCCGGTGGGATTCAAAAATGGTACCGATGGTACGCTCAAGATTGCTGTTGATGCCATTCGCGCGGCCAGTCAACCGCATAATTTTCTTTCCCTGACCAAGGCGGGACATTCGGCGATCTTCTCGACTACCGGCAATGAGGACTGCCATATTATTCTGCGCGGCGGGCGTGAACCGAACTACGATGCCAAAAGTGTGGCCATCGCGGTGAATGAACTGGAAGCCGCCAAACTGAACCCCAAACTGATGATTGATTTCAGTCACGCCAATAGTCGTAAACAACATGAAAGGCAAATTGAAGTCGGACATGATGTTGCGAGCCAGATCGCAGCAGGCAATAAAAACGTCATGGGTGTCATGATTGAGAGTCATCTCAAGGCCGGACGACAGAATGTCGAAGCTGGCAAGGAACTCGTTTATGGCCAGAGCATTACCGATGCCTGTCTCGGCTGGGAAGACAGCGAACCCCTGCTGCGTGAACTTGCCGATGCAGTACGTCAGAGGCGTACGCACTGAACTCTATTACCGTTTCACCGCGCCCTGTTCCGGGCGAGCAGGTGCGCCTGGTGAGGTAGTAACCGCTGACGGCGCATGAGTGTTGTCGATCAATGTCCATAGGTATCCGGCGATGAGGCCAGCTTAGTCTGCTTTTTTTAGGTACTAATCTATATATTATGCGGCAAGGTTTAGCGTTGGCGATAGCAATCGCCAGGATATCTGGAAAAAAAATTTATTGAGGATGTAACAGGTGGAAATGGCACTGTGGGAAAAAGTTCTTCTGGGTATCGGGGTTATCCTGATCATTTTGTGGTTTCGTCCAGGCATTAAAGCCATCTGGAAACGAAGTCAGGAGGCGGAAGAGAAGGACTGGAAGGGATTACTTCTGCCTATGGGGCTGGTGATCCTGTTTGTTGTATTGCTGATTATGATGGTTAGAAACTAATTGAGGGTTACCCATTATGGATCTCGACCAACGTATCACCGAGCTGGAAACCCGCCTGGCTTTTCAGGAAACAACCCTGCAGGAACTGAATGAGGTATTGACTAGCCAGCAACAGCAACTGACTCGCATGCAGCTTTTAGTGGAAAAGATCCAGGAGCGCATGCTGGAAATTGTCAGTAAAATGCAACCTGATGCCGCTGTTGAGCCGTTACCACCACATTACTGAATAATGTCGCTCAATAATAAAGTAACGGTGCATAGGTAATTATTAACACTGCGACCAGCAGTACCAGCAGAAAAGGCATGCTGGCATGATAAATGTCATCAATCGGTCGGTTAAACCGATAACTGGCAATAAACAGATTAATTCCCACCGGTGGCGTCAGATAGCCGAGTTGCATATTGGCCAGGAATATGATCCCCAGATGAATGGGATGGATACCATAGCCAACGGCCACCGGCAGGATCAGCGGCACCATAATAACCAGGGCGGAAAAAATATCCAGAAAGGCCCCCAGAACAAGCAGGATGATATTGAGCAAGGCCAGAAAGGTATATTTGCTGGTAATCTGCGATTGTGTCCATTCGAACAGTTTGAGTGGTACTTGCGCATCAATGAGGAAGTTGGTGAAGGCCAGCGAAACGCCAAGGATCAATAAAATACCTCCGACAACCGTCATCGCCTCCACCGTGATTCGCGGCAGTTCCCGCAAGCGGATTTCTTTGTAGACAAAGACTTCAATTATCAGAACATACAAAGCCGTAATGGCAGCGGCTTCCGAGACTGCGAACAGTCCGCCGTAAATACCGCCCAGTACGAAGATCGGTAAAGGCAGTTCCCATTTGGCATCCTTCAAGGCCCGCCAGGCTTCACCCCGATCGAATGGCGTAAGCGGTATGACATCCTTGCGTGTCACCCACAGGCTCCAGATACCCAGCAGAAACAGCATCAACAGGGTAGGGAGGATGCCGGCGACGAAGGCATCGGTAACCGAGATGGCTTCCCCAAGATTAAGCTGTTGGGCGACAACAACGTACAGGATCAGGGGCAGCGAGGGGGGTAAGAGTAATCCCAGACTGCCGGCCGAGGTTACCAGACCAAGGCTGAAGCGATCGCTGTAGCCGACATGCTTGAGCGCTGGATACAGCAATGCTCCCAATGCCACGATCGTGACGCCGGTTGCACCGGTGAATGCCGTAAACAGCGCGCAGGCAAACAAGGTAACGGCCACCATTTCCGCCGGTAACCAGCCAAACACGCCGCGTGACAGGGCGACCAGTCGTTTGGATGTATTACTCTCACTCAGCAGGTAGCCGGCAAACGTAAACAGCGGCAATGCCAGTAATAACGGTGTTTCCGTAATCCGGTATATTTCAATACTGATGACGGAAAGATCGACGCCGCTGAAATAAAAACCCAGCAGGGCGGCGGCGGTGATAATGACAAACAGAGGGGTGCCTGCAAATGCAAGCAGAACGAGCAATACTGCAATCAGGGTAACCAGCATCAGTCTGCCTGGAGTTTCTGTGGCAAGGCCGCGAGCAGGAGAAAGCGGATTGACATAACCAGGAAACCGAAAGGTATGATCGCTTCGGTCAACCATACAGGAACGCTTTCAAAGGCCCGCATGCCATCCTGGTATTCGATAAGGACAAATCTGAATGCGTGCCAGGCGACGATAAAACAAACGCCAGCTGTGATAATGTCAGTAAACCGTCTCAGCCAGATCTGCCTGGTGGAGGATAGGTGTCGTGACACGATATCAATTTTGATATGCCGATGATTACGACTGGCGATCATGGCACCGATCAGTCCAAGCCATAACACCAGGATTCGTACCAGGCTGTCACCCCAGGGGATCCCGGCATGAAAAAAATTGCGCAAAAAAATCTGGGTTACAGCGAAGATGATCGTGGTAAGTAGTATAACAACAAGCAAGCTTTGCTCGACTCGTAATAACAAACGGTGGAGACGTAACAGCATGATATTTTGAACGATGTGTTTGTTACTGCCTGGCCCTGAATTCATCAAGGTGTTGCTCAACGGTTTGCACGATTTGTTTGCTGATTGTGCCGGATTTAATCAGTTGTTTGATAGCATCTTTAGCGTACCGGCGCCATTCCTGCAACTGCTCTGGTCCGGGCTTGATTAATTCAATTCCCTGATTCTGAATTGCGGCAAAAGCACTTTTATTATCGATGCGATTTTGCTTGTCTATTTCAGTAAACACGCGGTCCATAACTTCCCGCATGATTTGCTGATCCTGTTTGCTGAGTTTATTAAACGCATTTTTTTCAATGATTAACAAGCCGGTACTGTAAAGCAATGGCATGTCGGTGAGATAACGGACCTGGGTATGCCAGTGTAGTGCAATGGTGGCGATCGGAGGTGCGGCCACGGTATCGATGAGCCCGGTTTGTAAACCAGTCAGCACATCACCCAGCGGTAGGGGGATGGGTTGAACGTCGTAGGCTTTAACGGCTTCCATTGCCAGTTCATCTGAAGAGGGCACCCAGGCCTTGCTGTTGCGCAGTTCCGCGACAGTTTTAATTGGCGAGAGGGACATAATGTAAGCGAAGCCACCTTCTACCAGGCCAAAGCTGACGAAACCATTTTGTTCCAGCCCATCCAGGATATGCTGGTCCAGCTTGTTGCGCACATAGGAAACTTCTTCCAGGTTACGAAACAACATCGGTAAACTGTAAACCTGACTGTCGGGAAAGTACTGACTGACTGCCCCGATTGTAATGGCACCACCCTGTAGCTGGCGAATACGAATCTTGCGAAGCACGGCCATGTCATCACCCATGACACCGCCGGGATAAAATTTAATCTGCACCCGGTTATTGGTTTTTTGCGCCACTTCCTTTGCGCCGGATCGCATAATGTTCATCCAGTACGATCCTTCCGGCGAAAGGGTGGCGATTTTAAAAACTGTCGCCGAAGCCAAGGTGGGATACAAACAGCAACAGGCCAGCAGAAAGGTTAAATAGCGCAACATGTTGGGCATTCCAAATATAAATAGTTAGAAAATACTAAAAGTAGTCATCCGTTTCGGTCAGCAGTTGCTGAGCCTGTTGTTGTGCCAGCATATTCATCAAGGTCAGATCCGGTGCTACCGGATCTGCGCTGATGACTTCTTGCAACAGGCTTTCGTATAACTCGCGATTAAATACCAGGCGGGCATACTGACGCGCATACAGGACCTTGACCATTAAATTGCGTCCATCGGACAAGTGTATGGCCTGCTCAAAGTGATGACGACCAATTTCCGGTTTGCCGCCCAGCGCAGGCGGTAAAATGGTGTAGGCAACTCCCAGATATAGATGCGCTGCGCCCTGCTGGTAGGTTTCATCAAGCTCGATGATTCGCTGCATGATAGCGGTGACCCGTGGCAATTCCGCAATCGCGTTCCAGTTGTCACTCCGGGCCTGTATCCAGCCAGCCCAGGTAGAACCCAGCGTAAAAAACACCGGCACATCATCCTGGGTCAATAGATTGAGTTGATCCTTGAAATTAACAAAGCGTGTTTCGCGCCAGTTACAGAATTGGCTTTTCAGGCAGGCAGCGCGCTGGGCGTATTCGAAAGCGCGTTGGGTCAGGCGTTTGACCCGCTGGGGCTCACTGACAAAAACATTGGCATAGGCACCATACATCTGGGCGGCAGCAGTGAGCAGGTCAATATCCTTTGGGTAATCCTGCAACAACCCATCCGCCATCAATAAATAGGCGGGCGCGGCACCTTTGATGGTATCCAGATCATCGTGATTCAGCATGGCATGGGAGAGACTGTTTGCCATGTTGCTGGTGGCACTGTACAGCATATTGGCACAGCCCGTGCCGACAACTAATACTAATGTAGTAACAAGCAGGGTTTTCTGGACCGGCTCCAGAATCCGATGGATCATGATCTTGGTCGCAGTTCTGAAATTTAATGACATTTTTATTCTTACTGGCGTACGCAGTATACTTTAATATTATGACTTTACGAACATACTACAAACAGCCAAACAAATAGCGGTTAGAGCTGGTTTCTGCTATATAATTTTGACAACCCATAATAACCAGACAGTCCCGGAGCAAGACACTAGCAGGCGGAGGGCAAGAGTCTTTACAGTGAGATTATTCGTTATTTGCGGGGAAAATGGTATTCCCGGCAGTTTATTTAGTAAAACCAGTAGGGTTGGGAAGCAGTGAAGATCGCGGTAGTGGATGATGATCAGGATGTCGCCTCCTTGTTGGCTCTGTGGCTGGAGGAGGAAGGTTATACCTGTATCTCTTTTCTGGACGGCCAGGCGTTTACCCGACAGGTTAGTAACGATCAGTTTGATGCGGTGTTGCTGGACTGGATGATGCCGGAAGTGGATGGCGAGCAGGTTCTGGCATGGTTGCGAGGCAAGCAAAACTGGGATACACCGGTGATTTTCGTCACATCACGTACCACCGAGGACGATATGGTACGGATTCTGAACGAAGGGGCCGATGACTACATCACCAAACCGGTCAGTCGGCGCGAGTTACTGGCTCGTATCGCTGCGGTAACCCGCCGTAGTAATAAGCGGTCTTCGCAGGATATCATCGAGATTGGCCCTTACCAGATTGATCCACAAAGTCGCAGCCTGCGTGTTGAAGGCGAGGCAGTCAAACTGACTGACAAGGAATTTGAACTTGCCAATTATATCTTCAACCGTATCGGACGCTTGCTATCCCGTAATCAGATTCTTGCCAGTGTCTGGGGCTATGAAGCGGATGTGAATACCCGCACGGTGGACACACATATCAGCCGTATTCGCAAGAAACTGCAACTGCTGCCGGAAAATGGCTGGCGGCTGAGTTCCATCTATCACCAGGGCTATCGGCTGGAGCGCCTGGCAAACGAAGATCTGGGCCTGCAGAAAGTCTCCCATTCTTAAGGCTTTTCCGATCAACCCTGTTCGGGGTCATTGCTGCGGGTGTGCCGATCTTCGTTCGGACATACCGCATTTCACCAGGTTGTAATGAAATTGCGTGCCTTGGCAGAATAGGAGAACCACCTTCTATTCAGTTCGACTCCGATTATTCTCAATAAATCAGTAACATAGGATTGGCAACGTTGTCGCTACATAAACCAACGGGTTTATGTATAATGCGCGCCTCTTTTACCCCGCAGGACAGTTTTTGTGATCGACAAGCTTCGTAATATTGCCATCATTGCTCACGTTGACCATGGCAAAACCACTCTGGTTGACCAGCTGCTGAAACAGTCGGATACCCTCGATGCGCGCACTCAGCTGGAAGAGCGTGCCATGGACTCGAATGAGCTCGAGAAGGAGCGGGGGATCACCATCCTGGCCAAGAATACGGCGATCAAGTGGGGTGACTATCGTATCAATATCGTTGATACCCCCGGCCACGCTGATTTTGGTGGTGAGGTCGAGCGGGTCCTGTCCATGGTGGACTCGGTTCTCCTGCTGGTGGATGCGGTTGAAGGTCCCATGCCGCAGACACGTTTCGTGACCCAGAAAGCCCTGGCGCGCGGTCTGCACCCTATCGTGGTAATTAACAAGATTGACAGGCCTGGTGCCCGCCCTGACTGGGTGCTCGACCAGACGTTTGATCTGTTTGATCGTCTTGGCGCCACCGATGAGCAACTGGATTTTCCGGTGGTATACGCTTCCGGTCTCAATGGTTTTGCCGCTCTGGATGCGGATGTGCATGAGGGGAATATGTTGCCCCTGTTTGAGACCATCGTGGAAAAAGTCCATCCACCACAGGTGGAGCCGGAAGATGCTTTCCAACTGCAGGTATCGCAACTCGACTACAACAGCTATGTCGGAGTAATCGGTATTGGCCGTATCGCC
This sequence comes from Thiohalomonadales bacterium, assembly GCA_040235565.1. Taxonomy (GTDB): domain Bacteria; phylum Pseudomonadota; class Gammaproteobacteria; order UBA6429; family Thiohalophilaceae; genus JAHEIJ01. The sequence goes on from JBECLA010000112.1 coordinate 55,950, forward strand.
CGTGGCCGGATAAAAACCAATTCCCAGGTGACAATCGTTGATCCCGATGGTAATCGACGCAATGGCCGAATCCTGAAAATTTTTGGTTTTCTCGGTCTGGAACGAATCGAAGTGCCGGAAGCCAATGCAGGCGATATCATTGCCTTTACGGGTATTGATGAACTGTACATTTCCGATACCCTGTGCGATCCCAATGCCGTCGAGGCCCTGTCGCCTCTGTCGGTGGATGAACCCACCGTCAGCATGACATTCCAGGTGAACAATTCCCCCTTTGCCGGCAAGGACGGCAAGTTTGTCACCTCGCGTCAAATCAAGGAACGGTTAGAACGTGAACTGCTACATAACGTTGCCTTGCGGGTCAAGGAAACGGAGGACCCTGACAAGTTTCGTGTCTCCGGGCGTGGCGAGTTACATCTTTCGATTTTGATTGAGAACATGCGCCGTGAAGGCTACGAACTGGGTGTCTCCCGGCCGGAAGTGATCTTTCGTGAAGTCGACGGGCAGAAGGAAGAACCCTATGAACAGGTGACCGTGGATGTGGAAGAACAGCATCAGGGCACGATCATGGAGAAACTCGGTGAACGGGGCGGTGAGTTGAAAGATATGGTTCCTGACGGCAAGGGCCGGGTTCGACTCGACTACATTCTGCCTTCGCGCGGTCTGATAGGGTTTCGCACCGAGTTTCTAACAGCGACCCAGGGCACCGGGCTGATTTATAGTGTCTTCGACCACTACGGCCCGCTGAAGAAAGGTGAATTCGGGAGTCGCATAAATGGCGTCCTGATAGCCAACGGGCCGGGCAAGGCACTGGCCTATGCCCTGTTTAACTTGCAGGAACGTGGCCGGTTGTTTATCGGTCATGGGGAAGAAGTCTATGAGGGGATGATTATCGGTATTCATTCACGTAGTAATGATCTGGTGGTGAATCCGCTGAAGGCCAAGCAACTGACAAACATTCGGGCAGCCGGATCCGATGAAAACATCCTGCTTACACCGCCAATTCAGATGACTCTCGAACAGGCACTGGAGTTCATCGATGAGGATGAACTTGTTGAAGTAACCCCCAATCATATTCGTCTCCGTAAAAAGCTTCTGCTTGAGCACGAGCGCAAAAAAGCCTCCCGTATTGCCAGTTAACGGTCTGGCCCACGGGTTTCCGGGAGGAAGCCCGTGGCGGGGTATTGCGGAGACGGTATATCAAATCCCGCTGCTTAACCTGAGTTAACACCTACCTGTATAACTGGTATTACCTGTAGTTTTCTGCATAGTTGATTGTTCAACACATCATTTGAGAGCTAACATGTTCTATGTTTAGATCATGATTACAGCGCGTAGTCTCACGGTAATAGCCAGAAGAGACAAAAGGAGGCAGTCATGGTTGGTAAAAAGAATGTGGTATTTGGTTTTCTTTATCTGGTAACGACAGCGGCACTCGGCATTTTAATGGTCAACATGTACGCGGATTTCGGTCAGGCAATGCAGGAAAAACAGACCAGCGTCGGTCGCCTGCAACAACTCAAGGAAAACAACTTTGAGGAAGAACTGGAACCATTGAGTGCGAAGCAGATAGCGATGGCAAATACGGAAGGTATTTTATCGCTCAACAAGCTGGGCAATACCGAGATGCCGATTGACAACATAAAGGGCGGCCCGCATGCGCATGGTAATCTCGAGTCGCTATTGAATATTGCCGCGGGTTTGACATTGTGTTTTATCGCGGTGGCGACCTGGTTGAAACAGGTTATCAGCTGGTTATTTATTCTGGGGACCTTGTTGCATTCTGGTATGCTGTATCTGGGGCGGGTATTTGATGTGGCCTGGGCCGAAACCGTGCTGGGAACGGGGATCGGGCCCATCATGATTCTGGCCGGCTTGTTGATTATGGGCATCACGGCGTTCATCGGTTTTCGTGGTGAAATCGTAAAGGACAATTAGTGGAAAATCTGTTCCCGGCGATCCAGCCTTATGTTACGCATAGCCTGGCAGTAGAAGCGCCACATGTGCTGTATGTCGAAGAATGCGGGAACCCGGAAGGCGTACCGGTATTGTTTGTGCACGGTGGACCCGGCGCCGGCTGTGAACCCTATCACCGCTGTTTTTTTGATCCCGAAAAGTATCGCATTATTCTGTTCGATCAACGCGGTTCGGGCCGGAGTTCGCCACATGCAGAACTGAGTGGCAATACCACCCAGGCACTGGTTGCGGATATGGAAATAATCCGACAGCAGTTAGGTTTGGAACAATGGGTCTTGTTTGGCGGCTCATGGGGTTCGACATTGTCGCTGGTTTATGCCGAAACCCATCCGGAACGGGTCCTGGGGATGATTCTCCGGGGCATTTTTCTGTGTCGGCGCAAAGAGATCGACTGGTTCTATCAAGCAGGCGCCAGCCGGATTTTCCCTGACTACTGGCAGGATTTTATCAAGCCGATTCCTCCGGAAGAGCGGGATGACATGGTAACGGCCTATTACCGGCGTCTTACCGGTGATGACGAAGTCGCTCGCATGGCAGCCGCAAAGGCATGGTCCATCTGGGAAGGGCGCACGGCGACCTTGCAACCACGCAAAAGTGTCATCGACCATTTCAGTGACTCATACACAGCGTTCAGTCTGGCACGTATCGAAGCCCACTATTTTATGAATGATGCTTTTTTGCAGGACAATCAGATTTTACACAATGCCGATAAACTCAAGGATATTCCCGGAGCAATTGTTCAGGGACGATATGATTTAATCTGTCCGATGGAAAGCGCCTGGGAACTGCACCAGGCCTGGGCAAAGTCTGACCTGTTTATTATTGCAGATGCCGGACATTCAGCGACCGAAGCAGGGGCTGTCAACGCCCTGATCAAGGCAGCTCGTCAGATGTTGAAACGAATCGAATGATTGGTCTTATACAGCGAGTGAGTGAAGCCAGTGTGGTAGTGGACGGGGAGACCATTGGCGCGATCGGGCCGGGTATGGTGGCTTTGATTGGTGTCGAGAAAGCGGATACCGAAGTAACGGCATCGCGTTTGCTGGAACGACTGCTGGGGTATCGCATATTTGCCGACGACCAAGATAAGATGAACCTGAGTCTCAGCGATGTAAATGGCGGCTTGCTATTGGTGCCACAGTTCACGCTTGCTGCAAATACCGGCAAGGGCATGCGTCCCAGCTTTTCCCCGGCAGCCGCACCGGAAGACGGTGAGCGATTGTTTACCTATTTGCTGCAACAGGCACAAAAACTGCGTCAACCGGTGGCGGGAGGTCGATTTGGGTCGGACATGAAAGTGTCATTGATCAACGATGGGCCGGTGACGTTCTGGTTACAGGTGCCACCTGCCGGTTGAGTTATCCGTGTGAAATATGAATTGTCGAACTGCCAATAAGTAAAAGTTAAGGAAAAAAGCAGGTGTTAAAACGCAGAATCGTATGGTTGGGACTGGTGGCCATATTCATCCAGGCGTGTAACGGGGAGCATGTTCAACCAGAAGAAGATATCTATCCCTGGCAGATTACAGTGCAAACTGATGGCAAGATTCGTGTGTTTGGTATTACCCTGAATCAGTCTACGTTACATGATGCAATGGCTGTATTGGGCAGTAATTATGAACTGGGTTTGTTTGAGTCAGACGACCAGCCACTCGCTCTCGAGGCCTATTTCAGTGAAGTCACTCTGGGTGGCATCAGTGGCAAGTTTATCCTGACCCTGAAGGTCTCCCAACCGGAATTGACTGCGCTGCGCGATCAGGCGGTAAAACGCAAAATGCTGGAATCGGGAGCGCGACGTTATACCGTAACACATGCAGACAAAATGCGTCTGGTTCAAAAAACTATCACCAGTCTGGCTTATATACCCTATATCAACCTGGATGAAGAGGTTATCAAGCAACGTTTTGGTGAGCCTGCGGAGCGAATTACCGTTGATCAAGAACGCCAGCATCTGTTGTTCCCTGCCAAAGGATTAGACTTGTTGTTGGACCAGGAAGGCAAGGAACTACTCCAGTATGTTGCGCCGGTCGAGTTTGATAAATTGCGGCGACCATTGCTGGAGAAATATACGCAATAGCATTGTTCAGGCCGGTTTGGCTGGCGATAACTAAAGGTCGGGCAGACTCAGCCTTACCTTCCGAACTCAAAAAAATTAACCTGGTTGCGGCCTTGCTGTTTGGAACGATACAGGGCTTCATCTGCACGCATTAGCAATTGCTGTCCTGCCTGGGTGGCAATGTTATCGGTTGCGTTATCATTATTGCTCAGGGTGCTGCAGCCGATTGATACAGTGACCGCCAGCGCACTGTCTCCCAGCGGAATTTGATGCGCGGCAATTTGCTGTCGTATCCGTTCAGCGATTTCGGTTGCCGTGGTTTGATCGGTTTGCGCCAGTAATACCGCAAATTCTTCGCCACCGAATCGTGCCAGCACGTCACTCTGGCGCATCTGGGCTTTGATCAGTTTTGCTACCTGTTTGAGTACCAAATCGCCGATATGATGGCCATACACATCATTGAATTGCTTGAAGTGGTCGATATCGATAAACAGGCAGCTCAGATCCTTGTTTTGACGCAGGCTGCGACTGATCTCTTCATCCAGGCGCTCATCAAAATAGCGGCGATTATGGATACCGGTCAAGGGATCGAGCAGCCCCAATAGTTTTATGCGTTCATGATTAAAGGCATTTTCCAGACAGACCGCCAGAATTGCAGCCAACCGTTCCAGAAAATCCGTTGCAGCACCATGTATGAAACGTTCCTGTTGCAGACTACCGATATTGAGACAGCCGATAAACTGGCGATTCCGAATCAGGGGAAACAGGGCGAGGCTGGAAGGTTTAACTTTATAGCCGGGAAACAGCAGCTGGCTGCTTTCCGACGAGCAGCGACCCAGGCGGGGCATGGGATCACCGGGAAACAAATGCATGATGCTACTGGTATCATCACAGAAAAGCAGATCGGGGTGCTTGTCATGCAGGCCCAGATTTTCCACGATCCGCCGTATTTCAAATTCCGCATCGATCAGTAGCAGGGTTATGGCATCATGGCCAAATCGACGCCGAAAGTCATACAGCAGCGCATTGAGCAGCTCGGCAAGACCATTGGCGCTGATAAATTGCAGTTCCTGTTCCTGGAAGCGTAACAGCTTTTGTTCGTTTTGCTGTGCCTGGCTGATATAGGCTTTGAGCTGGCGGCGCAGTTTGGAGTTTTCACTGGCCTCAGGACTGCTCATACCTGGAGGACTTCCTGAATGACTTCCATCAGTCTTGCCTGGCTTACCGGTTTGGTGATGAATTGATCCATGCCGGCATCGAAACACTGGTTGCGTTCAATCGTGGTGGAGTTCGCGGTGAGGGCAATGATAGGAATGTGTTGCACCGCAGTTTCCATTGCGCGCCATTGGCGAGTTACTTCAAGACCTGTCAATTCCGGCATGCGCATATCCATTAAAACCAGGTCAATGTTGTCTTTATTCTGCAGGGTTTGCAGGGCGGCGCGACCATTATCGACATGGGTCACAGTATGCCCTTCCTGTTGTAGAAAAGTTGTGATGACTTTCGCAATGATCTCGGTGTCTTCTGCCAGGAGTATGTGTAGTTTTCCGTTGGCCTGTAGTGATGCGTCGGCTTGAGAAGTATGCAGGCCCTTGTGTGAGGTGTCGGCAGCTTTAGGCAGCGGTAACTCAAACCAGAACAGACTGCCGCTACCTGGTTTACTTTCGACACCGATATCACCGTACATGGCATTAACCAGTTTGGAAGAGATAGTGGTACCCAGTCCGGTGCCGTGTCGTTGTTCGGCCGGATTGGTCTGACACTGATAGAACGGCTCAAAAATATGCTGTTGATGCTGCTCGTCAATACCAATACCACTGTCCCTGATTTCAAATCGCAGGCGATTGAGTTGGTCTTGTTCGTTGGTATTACAAACACGCACCATTACCCCGCCATGATCGGTATATTTGACGGCATTACTGATCAGGTTCAGCAATACCTGGCGCAGACGGTTATGGTCGCCAATGACAATCTCGGGAACCTCACTGGCGATTTCATAGCCCAGCTTGATACCTTTCTTGTCTGCCTGGGGCATGAAGATATTCACGACCCCTTTAACAAGACGTTGTAAGTTAAAAGCGGAATGATCCAGCTGGTATTTACCTGCTTCGATTTTAGACAGATCCAGAACATCATTAATCAATGAGTGCAGGGTGACAGAGGATTCTTTCAATCCCTCAATGTAATCTTCCTGTTGCCGGTCAAGGCGGGTTTTCTCTAACAATTCAGTCAAACCCAGAATGCCGGTCATCGGGGTGCGAATTTCATGACTCATGGTGGCGAGGAATTCACTCTTGGCCTGATTGGCACGATCTGCTTCTTCGCGGGCGCGCTTGATGCGCGAAATCATCACATCCAGGTAAAACGGTAAGGCGATCAGAAAAACCATATACGCCACCACATCATAGATATGCGAATACCAGGTATCAGAAATGATCAACACAAAGGTGAATACCACCACACTGGCTGCCGTTGCGGTGAATAATTCGGAACGTCCATAGCGCACACCATAGCCAATATAGATCCAGGGGAAGAACAGGAAAAAGGCACTGAATGGCCCGGCATCGGTCAGCATCATGGCAACCGCAATTGCCGAGATGTCGAAAGGTATAGTGAGATACGGCCGAATGTGGGAATGCGGAATAATCAGCACACTCCCCAGGACGATGAGGGTATAGGTAAAAAAGACCGCCCCGAAAATATAATATTCAGTGTAATTGGGCGGGTAATAGCCTTTAAACATTCCCACGCCAATGAGCAGGGTGGCGAAAATACAGATCAATAAGCGTGAAATACCCTGACCAAATTCCATGTTGGTTTTCAGGGATGCCATATCCAATCGGGCCAGCAGGTTGTCAGTTCTTGTCATATGTTTGTCATCGCCGGAATATCCATGCTGTTATACTATGACATCCAATCCCATGGTGCACCAAGATGTCGGCAAAAAAAACCGCCAAGTCACTGAAAATTAAACCTGAATTAACCCCGGAAACCAAGTGCAGTATGTGCCCGGGGACGAAATGCTGTGTCTATGTTACCCAGCAAATCGACAAACCCCGCACCATGGAGGACTTTGACCTGTTGTTGTGGCAACTGGCCCATCAAAACATGCAGGCCTATAAAGATGATGATGGCTGGTTCCTGATGAGCCTGACGCCCTGCCGGTTTTTAAAGGAAGACGGGCGTTGTGGTATCTATACAACCCGCCCGCAAATCTGCCGCGACTACAGCAATGATTATTGCGAATTTGATGCGCCACCCGAGAAGTGGTTCAAGCATTATTTTCGTAGTTATGAAGAGCTGGATGCCTACTGTCGCAAAAAGTTTAAACGCTGGGACAAACGATTTAAAAAGTAATCGCCAGCAGGCCAGGATTATTACGTCTGCTCCGGCATGATGTCACGAAAATCATAAATCGATTGAAATTCAACCACCTCACGTTGCGGACTCTGGCTGTCCGGTTTGGTCACAGCGAGCAAGCCTTCTATGCCATAGGCATGGGCGGAGCGCAGGACCGGCAGACTGTCGTCTACTAACAGGGTGCGGGATTTATTGAATGGCAATCTGTCGTGCAGCTTGCCCCAGAATTCGATATTTTCCTTGGGGATACCAAAGTCATGCGAGCAGATGAGCTCATCCAGGTGATGATGCAAGGCGGTACGCTCCAGTTTAAGCATCAGGCTTTTGTGATGGGCATTGGTGACAAGTGCACGTTGTTTGCCCAGGGCATGTAATCGATCGAGGAACTCGATCACGTGGGGGTGGACGGCGATGAGGTGGTCTACTTCCTGTTTTAGCATCGCAATGTCCAGACCGAGTTGCTCAGACCAGTAGTCCACGCAATACCAGTCTATGGTGCCTTCGGCGTTGCGAAACTTGGGAAATAACTCCTGTTTGGCGGCCTCGATATCCAACTGATGTTTTTCGGCATATCGCAAAGGCACATGTTCGCGCCAGAAATGATTATCGAAATTCAAATCCAGCAGGGTGCCATCCATGTCCAGCAAGACAGTGTCAATCCGGGTCCAGTCAATCATGCGTAGTCTGTAAAGAAGTCATAAAACAGGCGCCTAACGTACCGAAAACGCCCGACATGGTCTAGGCTTTCTAGTAGGTCGGGAGGTAAAGGTAAAGATTATGCGTCGATTTGTCATATGTTTAGCTGGCCTGTGGCTGTTCATTTCCCCGCCGGCCCTGGCTAGCGAACCCAGTATGGAGGAACTGGAGCGCTGGCTGGAAAGCGATGACATGACACCCCCCTCGGTCAGTACCGACCATGTCAACGAGGGCGACCTGGTCTTCCTGACCCGGCTTCCCGACAGGCAGGTCCATCATCACCAGAACCACCTGACAATTAACGCCGCGAGTCTGCGTGATGGCTGGGTACGACTGAATCAGTGTCACGATCACCTGGATCGGGTGCCACGCGCCCAGATTATGTATAACAAGGATCGGATTCGAGATTTGCAAATTGTCACCAGCGGCAATATCGATCAGAGCTGGGTTGAAGACAACAGTGTGCAATTACGCAATATCCATGCGAATGCCCGCCTCTGTGTGCAGGCCTGGACACGTGCACTCAAGGCCAACGGGGACGGGAGCTACAGCTTGCGCAACGGCCCCTTCATGCGCCGATTCCTGGACGGGTATTATCCCATGCGGGTGAGCATGCAAATTGACTACGCGACCAGCGGTTTGCACCTGGTCAGTATGACACCCGAGCGTCAACAGGGTTTCGAGGTCACGGATACAAACGGCCATCTGGCCTTTGACGCCTGGTTTGAGGGCAGACTGAAAACGGAATTTCTGTTTCGTCAGGATACCCTCTGAATCCGTCTGATCCCGGCATAGCCAGCCAGTCTGGCAACTGGCACAATACGCCATTAATTGAAGTGGCCCCTATCGCCAAACGCAGTCCGGACTATGACACATCCCGCCCAGCATCATGATCTCTGCGCCTTGCTTGAACCCGTAAAGAAAGTGGCCTACCAGGCCGGCCGCCGGATCATGGAAATTTATGATCAGGGCTTCGAGGTCGAGCAAAAAGCGGATAAAACCCCCTTGACCGAAGCAGACCTGGCTGCGCATCAGGCCATCATGACCGGATTGTCCGAGCTGACGCCGGAACTGCCGGTATTGTCAGAGGAGTCCAGGCCCACCACTTTTGCCGAGCGGGCGGCCTGGCAACGCTACTGGCTGGTGGATCCGCTGGACGGCACGCGGGAATTCATCAACCGGAATGGTGAATTCACCGTGAACATCGCCCTGATTGACGGCCATGAGCCCGTCATTGGGGTGGTGTATGCGCCGGTTGTGGGGAGTCTGTATTGCGCTGCCCGGGGCAAGGGGGCATTCAAGAAAAGCGAACTGGAGGAGCCGGTGCCGATCCACGTGCGCAGCCATTGCCCCGAGAAAGTGGTGATTGCCGGCAGCCGATCCCATCAGAGTCCCCAGTTCAAAGGTTTCTTATCCAAGCTGCCCGATTACGAAGTCATCAACATGGGCAGTGCGCTCAAATCCTGTCTGGTGGCGGAAGGGACGGCGGATATTTACGCACGCCTGGGACCGACCTCGGAATGGGATACCGCGGCCGCACAATGTATTGTGGAAGAGGCGGGGGGAAAGATCACTGATACCCACATGCACCCCCTGCAATACAACACCAAGGAAGAATTACTCAATCCCCACTTTTTCGTGTTTGGTGATGCCAGTATCGACTGGTCCCGCTATCTCTAGTTAAAGGCGGCAACTCGAACCATAAACGGCCATGATGTTCTTGAGCTCAGCCAGAACTTCCTGCTGTTCTTCATAACTCAATTGCGCCGTCTGCGGTAATGAGCCACCGCTTTCCAATTGTTCAATATGACGATAGACCGCCTGGCAACCTTCTCCACAAAGGGACTCAACACATTGTTGCAGTTTTGGCGGGAGTGGCTTCATTGCAGTAATAACGAATTGAGAAGGCTGGCTGACTAAATTCTAAATGATTGGGCTGAGAACGTAGCCATCGAACCGTGCCGTTCGATTCCAACCGATGTTTGCGATGTGATAACAGGCAATTTGGAAAAAGAAAAAGTCAGCATGAAAATGGTGGCCAGGGACAGAATCGAACTGCCGACACGGGGATTTTCAGTCCCCTGCTCTACCAACTGAGCTACCTGGCCAATATCAGTGACGAGATACGAGGGGCGAGTAATACCGGATTGTGCC
>JBECLA010000114.1:0-12559 GCA_040235565.1 Thiohalomonadales bacterium
TGATCCACAGACTGTCGAGGAACTCAGACAGATTTATTTGTTTGCCTCGCTGGCTGATGATCAGCTGGGCAGAATGCTTGAGTCTGCGCATTCACTCGAAATCGAACAGAAGCAGATCCTGTTCGAGGCCGGCCAGCCGGCGGAGCATTTTTATTTACTGCGCTCCGGCCAAATCAAGTTGTATTTGCTGTCCCCCAGTGGTGATGAAAAAGTCATCGAGATCGTCCGTCCCGGTGAAACTTTCGCCGAGGCCATTACCTTTATGGAAACTCAGGCATATCCGGTCAATGCCGAAGCCATCATGAACAGTTCGCTGTATTGCTTCAAGATGAAAGTCTTTCGCCAGATTCTTGAAGCTTCCCCCGGCACCTGCATGCGATTGATGGCCGACATGAGTCGCCGTTTACGCATGCGTGTCAACGAGATCAACAATCTGACCCTGCACAATGCCACTTACCGGCTGGTGGTTTACCTGCTGGAACAGATTCCGGAAGGCGCGGTGGAAATGGCGGAGATTCATCTCGGCACCCCCAAAAGTATCATTGCCTCTCGCCTGTCAATCCAACCGGAAACCTTTTCCCGCATTCTTTCAAAATTGTCACAACGTGGGCTGATCAAAGTGCAAGTGAATGACATTACTCTGCTCGATGTGAACGGCCTGAGAGCCCTGCTCTAGTTCAATAACATTTGATTTAGTTCATTCCGTTCTCCCCGCCCTGTCAGCCTTGACCTGGATCAAGGAGGATGGACAACGGCTATGAATTAATGCCACTACCAAAATCATGCGAGGGGGAGGCAACCATGAGTGAGAAATTTACCAAGAGCATGGCGCGCAATATTTTTTATGGCGGCGCCGTGTTTTTCTTCCTGTTATTTCTGGCGCTGACGTTCGATACAGCAGGTGTCCTGCCGGAACGGGATCACCGGGAAAACATTACCGATAAGGTTGCCCTCGGCAAAAAAGTCTGGGAGGACAATAATTGCATTGGTTGTCATACCTTGCTGGGCGAAGGCGCCTACTTTGCCCCGGAACTCGGAAATGTCTATACGCGCTTCGGTAACAGTAAAGAAGCCATCATCGGCTTTATCCAGAGTCGCCCGAAAGACGGTATACCGGGACGGCGCAGTATGCCCCAGTTCAACCTGACAGACGAAGAACTGGATGCGATTGCGGAATTTCTGAAGTGGACCTCGGAAGTCAATGCCGCAGGCTGGCCGCCAAACATTCAGGGTTAAAGGGGGGAGAAAAACATGCAATATCAATCTCAAGCTGTTGCCAAGCCTTATTTTATTGCCGCCATCGGTCTGTTCGTCGGGCAGATCCTGTTCGGTGCGATTCTGGGCCTGCAGTATGTGGTGGGTGATTTCCTGTTTCCGGAAATTCCTTTCAATGTCGCACGCATGGTGCATACCAATTTACTGATCGTCTGGTTGCTGTTCGGCTTCATGGGGGCCTCCTATTATCTGGTGCCGGAAGAAACCGAGACGGAGTTGCACAGTCCCAGGCTGGCGCTGGCGTTGTTCTGGATTTTCCTGGTTGCCGGTGCACTCACAGTGCTGGGGTATCTGCTGGTGCCGTATGCGACCCTGGCGGAAATCACCGGCAATGATCTGCTGCCGACCATGGGACGGGAATTTCTGGAACAACCCACGATTACCAAAATCGGTATTGTAATCGTGGCCCTGGGTTTCCTGTTCAATATCACCATGACTATCCTCAAGGGTCGCAAGACGGTCATCAGTCTGGTGCTGTTGCTGGGTCTGTGGGGCCTGGCGGTATTCTTCCTGTTCTCCTTCTACAACCCGGCCAACCTGATCCTCGACAAGTATTACTGGTGGTGGGTCGTGCATCTGTGGGTTGAGGGGGTATGGGAACTGATCCTCGGTGCCATTCTCGCCTTTGTCCTCATCAAGATGACCGGGGTGGATCGGGAAGTGATCGAGAAATGGCTGTATGTGATCATCGCCATGACGCTGATCACCGGTATTATCGGGACCGGCCACCATTACTACTGGATCGGCACGCCGGAATACTGGCAATGGTGGGGTTCAATCTTCTCCGCCCTGGAACCGATTCCGTTTTTCATGATGGTGATCTTTGCCTTTAATGTGGTGAACCGGCGGCGCCGGGAACATCCCAACAAGGCGGCCATGCTATGGGCCCTGGGCACCCCGGTGATGGCCTTCCTCGGTGCCGGTGTGTGGGGCTTCCTGCATACACTGGCGCCGGTGAATTTCTTCACCCATGGCACGCAAATCACCGCGGCTCATGGTCACATGGCCTTCTATGGCGCCTACGTCATGGTGGTGCTGGCGATTATTTCCTATGCCATGCCCATGCTGCGCGGACGGGCCGCGGCCAACAGTGACAGATCGCAGGTGATGGAAATGTGGTCATTCTGGCTAATGACCGTTGCCATGGTGTTCATCACCCTGTTCCTCACTGGCGCAGGCGTGTTGCAGGTCTGGTTGCAACGCATCAGTGAAGCGGCACAACCGTTTATGGTGGTCCAGGATCAGATTGCGATCTTCTACTGGATGCGTGAAGTTGCCGGGATTGTATTCCTGATCGGTCTGGTTCTGTACATCCTTAGCTTCTTTGTTGGTGGTGAAGAGAAAACAGTAAAGGCATGAGGTAACCGTTACCCCGGAGCTTGTAAACAAGCTCCGGGGTTGACTGTTGATTGATGAATGCGTCAGTGCAGACAACCGGGCGTTATCCCCCCGGTGATTTTGCCATCTGGATTTTTATTTACGCGGAACTGTTGGCATTCGGGATCTTCTTTTTGTCCTACGCCTTTGCCAGGGCGAACAATGTCGAGCTGTTTAACGACTCCCAGTTACTGCTGAACCGCACTGCCGGGGCCATCAATACCCTGGTGCTGATCACCAGCAGCTATTTCGTGGTCCGGGCGGTTGCCGCGATTCGCGACAACAAGGCACAGTTATGCGCCCACTGGTTACTGGCAGCGATCCTGATGGCTTGCGTGTTTCTGCTTATCAAGCTGTTCGAGTTTTATACCAAATACCAGGAAGGTATCACCCTCAGCACCAATACCTTCTACATGTTTTACCTGTCGCTGACGTTTTTTCATTTCATGCATGTAATTCTGGGTGCGGTGATCCTCACGGCGGTGATGCTGAAGGCGCGACGGGGGGGTTATACCCGCGAGGAACACACTGGAGTGGAAACCGGCGGGTCTTACTGGCACATGGTGGATCTGGTGTGGATCATTTTGTTTCCCCTGGTTTATCTCATCCGCTAGATGGCACAAAGTTGACTAAACTGAGAAAGATGGAAAAACCAAGCCCGACAGTGATGAAGCTGCGGCCCTGTACCTGGACCTGGCTGATCCTGATGGGACTGACGCTGGCGATGCTGGCTGTCGGGAAAGCCGGTCTCGGCGGTGCCGGGATTGTGTCACTGCTACTGCTCTCCACCCTGGTGAAAACCCAGTTGGTGGCGGATTATTTCATGGGCCTGAAACGGGCGGGTCTGCTGTGGCGTGCGGTCGTGACCGTCTATCTGTTGCTGGTCCTCGGAATGATCGGGCTGGCATACTGGCTCTCACTATCCTAGGAGATGAGGCATGAGTGAATCGGTACCTGAGGTAACCCGGGTCCAGGTGGAAGAACCCTTTTATTTGCCGGGTGGTAACGAAGTGGCATTGTTCGAACATGCCTATCGGCATCAGTTACCGATGTTGATCAAGGGACCCACCGGTTGTGGCAAGACCCGGTTTATTACCCATATGGCCGCCAAGTTGGGACGACCTCTCTACACCGTGGCCTGTCATGATGATCTCACCGCGGCGGATCTGGTGGGTCGTCATCTGATCGGGGATGGAGAAACGTACTGGGTGGACGGCCCCCTGACCCGGGCGGTGCGTGAAGGCGGGATCTGTTATCTGGATGAAGTGGTCGAGGCGCGCAAGGACACCACGGTGGTGCTGCATCCACTGTCAGATGATCGACGCATTCTGCCGATTGAAAGGACCGGCGAAGTACTGCAGGCAGCGCCTGAATTCATGCTGGTGGTGTCGTATAACCCGGGTTACCAGAATCTGTTAAAGGGCATGAAACCGAGCACCCGGCAGCGTTTCGTGTCATTGCGGTTTGATTTTCCCGAAAGCCGGCGGGAGGAGGCCATCGTGCAGCAGGAGACCGGCATCAATCCCCCCATGGCCAAAAAACTGGTGTCACTGGCGCATGCATTGCGGACCCTGAAAGACCATGATCTGGAAGAAAGTGCCAGCACCCGCTTGCTGGTGTACACCGCCACCCTGATCGAGGGCGGCTTTGATCCGGTGGAGGCCTGTCGCGCGGCCCTGGTGGAACCCCTCACGGATGACGAAGAAACGGTTACGGCCCTGATGGAGGTCGTTTATGCCACTTTCGGACGCTGATACCACGGCGGAAGTTTCCCAGCCCGGCTACGGGGTCGCGGTGGCGGCCGAGGTGCTGTACCTCACGAACCTGTTGCTGGTACCGGGGCTGGCTTTTGTTGTCTTGATTGGATTGTATTTTCGGGAGCGGCACTCTGCGCCGCCTCTGGCGCGCTGCCATCTGGTTCAGACCGTGTCCGCCAGCATCTGGGCCGGGGTGATGCTGGTTGTAGTGAACCTGTTGATCATTGTGCTGGGCGGCTATGACTCGCCCCATACCTGGATGATCGTGATCATTTACTTCACCACCGTGCATGCCACCCTGGTGTTGCTCGGGACCCTGGGCCTGGCCCGTGCCATGGCGGGCAAACATTATCATTATCCCCTGGTGGGGCGACCTTGTGCGGCGGCGTCATGACTGAGAGTTGTCACACTTGCAAGGCGTCCGTCCCCACAATGGCACAGGGCGAACATCAAATGCCGCGCCAGGGCCGCCGCCGTCTGTTCCAGACCGGGTTTTTCGTCCTGTTTGTGTTTGCACCTGTCCTGGATATCTTCCGGCTGGATTTGAATCTGGGCCATTTCATCCTGTTCGGCCAGGCCTGGACCCTGGGGCTGGATCCGATCATCGCCGGCCAGGGCAGTTCCGGCGAGGCTGTCGTCAATATCATTCTGCGCGGCTTTTTGCCGTTGCTGGCCATTGTGCTGGCGTTCGGCTGGACCTCCTGGAAGTACGGCCGGCTGTATTGTGGCTGGTTATGCCCGCACTTTTCCGTGGTGGAGATGATCAACAACCTGATGCGCCGTGCTTCAGGCAAGGCCAGCATCTGGGATCGGGAACCACTCGCGAAGCAACGCCCCAGCGGGAAAGTTGTTCCCACCCAGCCGGGGTACTGGTGGGCGGTGGTACCGGCTGCTATCGGCTTTGCCTTTCTCTGGGCGGTGGTGTTGCTGACCTACTTGCTGACACCCGGTGAGATATATACCAACCTGGTTACGCTCAGCCTCACCCGCAACCAGATGCTCTTCATCAGCGTGGCAACCTTGTTGCTGACGATCGAATTCATGTTTGCCCGGCATTTGTTTTGCCGCTTTGCCTGTGCCGTCGGTGTGTTCCAGAGTTTTGTCTGGATGGCCAACCGCCATGCGATGGTGGTGTCGTTTGATCGTAACAATGCGGCACGTTGTCGTGACTGTAACAATGCCTGTGAAGATGAATGTCCCATGCGACTCAAACCCCGCTCCATCAAACGGCGCATGTTCACCTGTACCGAATGCGGACAGTGTTTGACCGGCTGTGAACAGGTGCAGGCCCGTCTGGGCCAGCCCAGCTTGTTGAAGTGGAAAGATGGTCAGGATGCCTTGCAGGAAAGCAACCGCTAGATAGCGCGCAGCCTGGTATGTTATGCCGCTATGGCGGTGTGGAAGCAACAAACGTGAAGCAAACTTGTGGCAAAGCGTAATTTTTTAACGTTCATTCCCCGGCTGGTCGAGTTCGAGGAACACGTCGGCAAGCTGTGGCATCAACTGATCACCCGCTCGGCCACGCAGCGTTACCCGGAAGCGGCCGTCACTCTGGCCGAGGTGCGGCGCAGCGTGGGTATCCTGTTTCGCGCCCTCGGTGGCGATGGTGGGCTCAAGGTCGAAACCAGCAGCGCGACCGAACACGGCGCACGACGATCCTGGTTGCAGCGTGTTGCCGGCAGTAACAAACAGGTGGAACTGGGCTGGCGCAGTGCCGAGGCATTGCACCTGCCCTGCGTCATCGATGTGTTTCCCACGCCGGAACTGAATCGCGATCTTTACCTGTGGCTGGCGGCGTTGGCTTCGGGCGATACCCGGACGGACCAGACCTGGTTTATCTACAATCAGTGGTTGACGCACTATGTCTTGCAGCGTTTTCCGGGATTAGGCGCGCGCTATGAGCGACTGGTAGACGCCCATCTTGCCTTGCGCCCGGATCCCGCCGGCTTGCCGGC
Organism: Thiohalomonadales bacterium; assembly: GCA_040235565.1. Classification (GTDB taxonomy): domain Bacteria; phylum Pseudomonadota; class Gammaproteobacteria; order UBA6429; family Thiohalophilaceae; genus JAHEIJ01. Next base: position 6,365 of record JBECLA010000114.1, read on the forward strand.
GGATGAAGCGGTGCAGGAACAGGCCATACGCGATGCCCTGCGTCATCCCGGTCAACAGAGCCGCTTGCCGCCAGCCAGACAGCCACCTTCACCCGTGTATCTATGGCTGCATCCCGCACCGCCACACCCGGGATGTGCCAGCGCGATGAATGATGATGCAGGCGTCCCCGAGCCCGGCGGGGAAGTGATCGATCCGGAAGAGGAACGGCGTTACCAGGCCGAACAGGTGGAGATGCCCGATGGGAAAAATGGTCTGGTGCTGGACCGCTTTGAAAACATTTTTAGCTGGGCCGAATACATCAAGGTGGATCGCACCACGGAAGAAGACGAGGACCTGGCGTCGGCGGAAGACATGGCGAAGGATCTCGACAAGCTCAGTGTGGCACGTGACAGTCGCAGTACCGCCAAGCGCCTGCGTTTCGATCTCGATTTGCCGGCGGGCGAAAACGACGACACGCCGCTGGGCGAGGGGACCCTGTTGCCGGAATGGGATTACCGCAAGTCAGTCCTGCTGCCGGATCACTGTTGCCTCCAGCCCATGATGGCCATCGACGCCGAAGCGGTAGACCTGCCAGCCCGCCTGCGGCCGACCGCCCGCCGCCTGCGCGGCCAGTTCGAGGCCCTGGTGCCGAAACGGATCTGGCACCGGTCCCAGCAGGAAGGCAACGAAATCGATCTGGAGGCCCTGCTGCTGCATACCACTGAACGCCTGCGGGGTCACGCCAAAGCAGAACAGGGGCTGTACCGCGATTTTCGGGGTGGCCAGCGCGACATGGCCTGTTTGTTACTGGCGGATCTTTCCCTGTCTACCGATGCCTGGGTGAATAATCATGCCCGTATTATCGATGTGATTCGCGACAGCCTGATGCTGTTTGCCGAAGCCCTGTCAGCGACCGGTGATCAGTTTGCCATGTACGGCTTTTCCTCCCGCCACCGTCAACACGTTCGCTTTCATACCCTGAAAACCTTCGATGAAGCCCATAACCCGCGCAGCCGGGGGCGCATCGCCGCCATCAAGCCGGGTTTCTATACCCGTATGGGTGCGGCGGTACGGCATGCCAGCCATATTCTCGCTCAACAAGCCGCCGGCCAGCAGCTATTGCTGCTGCTGACTGATGGCAAACCCAATGATCTGGATCACTACGAAGGACGCTACGGGATCGAGGACACCCGTATGGCATTGACCGAAGCGCGGCGCATGGGACTCCAGCCCTTCTGCGTCACGATTGATCAGAAGGCCGGTGACTACCTGCCGTACCTGTTTGGCAGTGGTGCCTACGTGGTGATTCGCAAACCCTCCGAACTGCCGCATGAATTGCCCCTGTTGTATGCCCGCCTGACGCAGTAGCAAGCTAGCCGGTAATTTTAAGAAACATCAACCGATTAAAAATGCATTAGCGGTTTACATGGTTAATGTGGAGGCATGTTGTCGGTTAATTTTTGATTTGACCTATATCAAGGCGGGAATCCCTTATCAGTCGTAACGTCGGATGCGTGTGAAAATCCAGCTCACTTTCAATCAAACACATAACGGTGGTCACTAACCGTAGGGAGGACACCCAAATGAAAATATCAGTAATGGGACTATCCGCTCTTGCCGTGGTAATGAGTCTCGGTATCAGTGGAGGCGCCTTTGCTGCCGAGAAGAAACAGCCGCCAAAGCTGACCGAGGCAGAGTTCGAGAAGTCAAAAACCATCTATTTCCAGCGTTGTGCCGGCTGTCATGGTGTCTTGCGTAAAGGGGCTACCGGCAAAAATCTGGAGCCGGAAAACACCATGAAGAAAGGCACCAAGCGACTGGCACGGATCATTCAGCTTGGTACCGAAGGTGGCATGAACAACTTCGATGATGTCATGACCAAGGAAGAAATCGAGACGATGGCCAAGTACATCCAGCTCGAGCCACCGATTCCACCGGAAATGCCCATGGCATTGATGATGGAACGGCGCAAGGTTTTTGTTGAAACGAAGGATTATCCCACTAAACCTCTGCACGGTCGCAACTGGCAAAACTTCTTCCTGGTGATCGAACGTGACGTCGGCAAGGTGGCCGTGATCGACGGTGACAAGCATGAAATCGTGGCGCACATCGAAACCGGCTATGCAGTGCACGTGCTCAAATCAAACGAGCATTCCAAACTAGCCCATGCCAAGGATGTAGGGCGCTTTTGGTACACCATGGGCCGTGACGGCAAGCTGACCAAGATCGATCTGTGGCAGACGCCTGACAAGATGCGGGTCGCTGAGGTGCAGATTGCCTATGACGCTCGCGATGTCGCGGTATCGGCAGACGGCAAGTATGTCGTTGGTGGAGGTTACTGGCCGCCGCACTTCGTGATCGTCGAAGCCGCGACCATGAAGCCCGTCAGGGTGGTTTCGACCCGCGGTGTCAACGTGGATGGTGAGTATGTCAACGAGTCCCGCGTGGCAGCCATTTACAATACACCCAATGCCAATTCCTGGCTGGTTTCCGCCAAGGAACTGGGCCAGATGTGGCAGGTGGATTACAGCGACGTCAAGAATCTGAAAATAACCCAGATGGAAACCTCCAAGTTCCTGCATGACGGGTTCTTTGATCCGACCGGGCGTTATTTCCAGATTGCCGCCAATGCCTCCAACCAGATGGTAGTGGTGGACTCTGAAACCCAGAAACTGGAAGCCATTATCGATACCGACAAGATGCCACATCCGGGGCCAGGCGCTAACTGGGACGATCCGCAATGCGGGCCGGTTGGCGGTACCACCCATCTCGGTGTTGGTAAGGTCACCGCTTGGGGTAATGATCCCAAGGGGCACAAGGACCAGGCCTGGAAGATCTGTTACGAGGTCGAAACCGACGGTCCCGGCGTGTTCATTCGTACCCATCCCAAGTCTGACTATGTCTGGGCGGATCAGACCAAGCATCCGGAACCCGAAGTGCAACAGTCTGTTCAGGTCATTGACAAGAAAACCCGCAAGATCGTCAAGACCATCCGCTTGACTGAAAAGACCGGTTATGCGGCGGTGCATATCGAGTTCAACAATGACGGTTCGGAAGTGTGGGTGTCAGTGTGGAACCGTAAGGACAGCAAGGAACCCAACGGTGAAATCGTGGTGTTTGATGCCAAGACCCTCAAGGAAAAGAAACGCATCAAGGGCCTGTATGCGCCGACTGGCAAGTTTAACGTCTACAATCGTATCAATCACGTAACCTGATACAACATGTAATTATTGTGTCTATGTTGGAGTGAAACAAACAGGGCGGACATGAGCGATTGTGTCCGCCCTTTTTTAAGGGCGTAAAAAACTATGGCATAAGGGTCCTTCATATACGGGCCTTTATGCGATAGAACAGCAAACTCACAGCGAGTAGATAAAAATGGCGAATCGAAGCAGACCAAAACTCGGTTTGATGTCACGCAAGGTTCTGTTGGGGACCACGGTCGGGGTGTCATTATTTTTCATGGTTGTGGGCGTGATCTTCTGGGGCGGTTTCAACACCGCCATGGAAGCCACCAATACGCTGACGTTTTGTATCTCCTGCCATGAGATGGAAGAAAACGTGTATCGCGAATATACCCAGACTGTTCATTTCAACAACGGTGCCGGAGTGCGCGCCACCTGTTCCGATTGTCATGTTCCCCGGCCGTGGATCCACAAAGTGGTACGGAAGGTTCAGGCAACCAACGAACTGTTCCATAAAATGCTCGGCAGTGTTGATACCCCCGAAAAATTCGACGCCAAACGCCTGCAACTGGCACGCAATGTCTGGAGGACAATGAAAGCCACGGATTCGCGGGAATGCCGTAACTGTCATGACTTCAACACCATGGATCCGGAGAAACAGAAACCCCGCGCCCGCAAACAGCACATGAACGCCATGGAAGCGGGCAACACCTGTATCGATTGTCACAAGGGGATTGCCCACAAGAAAACGCATGATCAACTGGATGAGGAGGAACTGGAAAAGCTGGAAGCACCGGATCCCTCACTGGCGATGGCCTTGCCGCCACAGTGGCAGGCGTTCCTGGACAAGGAAGCGGCCGAGAAAGCCGCGCCTGTTGTTGAGGCGGCTACTGCCGCGGCACCAGTAGAAACACCGGCACCGACAGCCGCGCCATCCGGGGCGGCCATGCTTGACTGGAGTAATGTGCCCGCGCGCAAGGTGGTCATCTTCTATCCGGGCCAGAGTTCAATGGAGTGGACCTTGCGTGGTAGCGATCACGGCGGGGCCCGGCCGTTCAAGGCTGGGGATCGCTGCTTTGATTGTCATGATCAGGAGGCTGCCGACATGGGCGCCAAGATTGTGGAGGGTGAAAAACTCGAGCCCAACGTCATCCCCAACAAGCGCGGCAGCATTCCGGTTAACGTGCAGGCGGCCCATGACGGCGACAACCTGTATCTGCGCTTCAGCTGGCCACAGGGCGAACATGCCCCGGTACCGTTTGCCGAAGGCGGTAAACTGGATCCGGACAATCCGATGAAGCTGGCACTCATGCTGGCCACTGACGAGGTCGAGTATGCCGAGGGTGCCGGTTGCTGGGGCACCTGCCATGCCGACGCCAAGACCATGCCGTTTGCCCCCGAAGGCCAGGAGGTAACCAAGTACATCAAGGAAAGCCGGACAAAGATCGAAATTCGGGGTCGGAATGACAAGCCGCTGGGTGGCTGGGACAAACGCAAGCCCGATGAGGAGATCCAGGCGGAGCTGGAGGCCGGGCATTTCATGGATCTTATTCGCTACAAGAGCGGCAAGGGTGAAGTCGAGGACGGCTATATCCTCGCCGATCGGGTGATGGAAGGTGGCCAGGGAGCGGAATTCACCGCCCGGCAAGAGGGCGATCAATGGGTGGTTGAGATGAAGCGCAAGCTGAAGTCAGACAAGGCCGGGGATCTCAGTCTGGCGCTGGATCAGCTCTATAATTTCGGCTTTGCTATCCATGATGACTACAGCAATGCCCGTTACCACCACGTTTCGCTCGGTTACAAGCTGGGTTTTGACAATGCCGAGGCGGAGATCAATGCTATAAAGAAATAAGCTGAAACTGTGAAGAGGTGGCGCCAGTGAGGCAATTTCGTTTAGCATTTTTTCTGTTACCGCTTTTCTTGTCGGGCCTGACCGCTAATGTCGTGGCGGCGGAACCGGTTATTGTCATCATCAAAAAAATGCAATTCCAACCGCAGCAAGTGGAGGTAAAAAAAGGCGGGATGGTGCGATGGGAAAATCGCGAATACCGCCAGTATCACAGTGTCTGGTTCGAACAGCTGGGTGAGCCGGAACCGGACTACCTGTTTCCCGGCGATAGTTATGAACGTAAGTTTGAAACCGTCGGCGACTTTCCCTATCGCTGTGGACCCCATCCGGAGATGACCGGCGTGGTTCATGTCACGGAATAACTGCCTGTCCGGCTGATTCGCAAGATCTCGCTCACCAGATTGCACCACAGGGGTGCTGGATTTATTTCACGCCTTTTTCAATCAGGAATTCACTGTATTCCTTGTCAGTCCCGTTGATGTGGTTGACGAGCCAGTCCTTGAGAAAATCCAGGGCATGACGCATGGCGCGATCATGGTCGGCTTCGTATTCGGCCAACACCGCCTCGACCTCACCGATCATTTTGGCATGCTTTGCCTTGTGCGGCTCAAACTCGGGATAAGCGTATTTCTCCATCAGCTCCTCTTCGTAGGAGAAATGCGTCTTGGTATAGTCCACCAGTTCATCCAGGGCTTCCCGTTCAAATTCCTCGCCGGTGGAATAATCCACCGCAGTCTGCAGCTGGTTGATCAGGTTGATGAGGCGTTTATGCTGGCGATCGATGGACTCAATGCCAACGCTGTAGGCGTCATCCCATTCAATATAACTTCGTCTTGCCAACTTTTTGTGAATGAAGGGGATCGCGATCAGGAACGCGACCAGGGCCCAGGTCAGGGGGCTGGTCGGGCCGGCAGCAAATCCCAGTATCACGGCGGTAAGCAGGATCAGGATGAGAAAGGCAACGCCAAACATACTCACTTGTGGATTCATGGAGATATTCCTTAAAAATAAAAACCGGCCACCCGTCTGTTTGCGGGGAAAGGTGTGGCCGGTCAGACGGTTCCACTTTGTATAGTAGACAAAGCCTGCCGGGAAAAGGTTTGACCTGGGTCAAGTTGACTCTCTCATCTGTGCGGGCATGCGCTGATCGCCTGAGGTAAATCAGATATCCCGCGTCAAAG